>CBEUCM010000001.1:0-103209 GCA_965541645.1 uncultured Archaeoglobaceae archaeon
AAGAAAGGTTTGGCGGTTGCACCCTCGGTCATACCTTTACTTTGTGAGTTTGAAGTAGAGGGTGTAGAAATTACTGAGGAACTAATAGACCAACTTTGTGATTATGTAATCTTGCAGGGAGATTTTATAGTGAAAGATAACCATGTTTGGGATTTTTTCGCTGAAATTAGGCGGCGAGACTTGCGTGATTAAAGCCTTAGGGAGCTATTGGTAATCTGGCATTTCGATCGTCGGATGAACATCGAAGTTTGGAGGTTACGAACCCATGTGGAAGCGGGCCCGCCGGGAATTGAACCCGGGTCGGAGGTTCCGGAGACCCCCAGGATATCCACTACCCCACGGGCCCTTCAATGGTTGCCCACTCAAAAACTTAAAACTCTTGCTGAAGTATACCCTCCATCTCAAGTATTTTCCTGGCCCACTTCAGCTTTTTCAGCTTCACTTCCCCCTCAGCACGGTTGAAGTCAAAGCCGTACAGCCTTATCTTCCTCGCCCCAAACTCCTTGGCAAGTAAAGCTGCCCTGTCGCCATCCGTGAAGCCACCAAAGTTGTAGATCCTGTCAAAGGGTACACTCTGTGTCGTTCCCACAAATTTCTCGACTTTTGGTACAACAGACCTTACCCTCTCAATGTTATCGCCATGGGCGTGCAGGACAAGAATGCAGCCACCCCTCTCAAGCCCAACCAGAATCTCGTCATCCTCCTCCATGTCTGTAACGTGGATGTCTGGAGTAAAATCAACATGATAAATTGCTTTCCCAGCGGTGATTATCAGCTCCTCATCAATACTCTCACCACTGTACGCCCCACCTACAACCGCCACATCTTTGTCTTTCACGACCTCCAGCACCGATCTGTCGAGCAGCTTACTCTTTCCGAGTTCTGCCATGATCTTTGCTGCAAGCTCGTCCTCCTCCCTGCTAAAGCCAAAGTCTTCAAGAATTTCCTCGTAAATTTCAAGCCATATCTCTAACTTCATGAATCTCGCTCCTCTCCACAGCTTCTTTCTCCAGCTCTCCAAAGTCAAATTTAACAACGTCCTCCAGCCTTGCTCTCGTCTCTGGGTGTTTTGCGATCATGAAAGAGCAGCAGTCATCGTAGGGCTGGATCGAAATTTCATAAGTCCCGATCTTCCTCGCCAGCTGGATTATCTCCTCCTTGTCCATACCTATGAGGGGTGGCAGCACCACAATCTTCGATGCGGAATAGATGACATTCAAATTCTCCAGGGTCTGGCTGGCCACCTGAGAGAGGCTGTCTCCCGTCACTATTCCCCTACACTTTTCTCTCTCTGCGATTATATTTGCCATCCTCATCATGCTCCGCCTGTAAACGAGCATCCTGAGCTTTGGGGGCACATTCTTGATTATCTCCATCTGGACATCCTGGAAGGGGACCATGTACAGCCTCACCTCTCCCTGAAACTCAGCCAGCTTTTGGGCGAGCGTCCTTATCTTCTCCCTGACCTTTGGCGAGTGCATCGTCTGGTTAAAGAAGTGCACAGCTATGATCTCACAGCCCCTCTTCATGGCCATAAATGCAGCCACGGGACTGTCAATCCCCCCCGAGATTAGGGCCACAACTCTCCCAGCAACACCTACAGGAAGACCGCCAACACCCTCAACTCTTGTAGAGTACACGTAAGCTTCCTTATCACAGATCTCTATCCACACTACAGCGTCCGGGTTCTTCAGATCCACCTTCTTACCAGTTCTTTTGACCACAAACTCACCAACTTCCCTGTTGATCTCAATCGAATTCAGGGAAAAACTCTTGTTGCTCCTCGATGCGTCGATCCTGAATGACTTGGATGATTCCGGAAGAACCTTCAACGCAGCCTCCTTGATCTCATCCATATCCAGCGAAGTCTTGTAGCCCACTCCATAGTACCTAATGCCTGGGATCTTCGCCAATCTCTCCATCGCTTTGCTGCTGAACTTCACTTCAATTCTGCCATACCTGCGTTTTACCTCCCCATTGCTAACCTTTCTAATCGCTTCAATCAGCTTTCGCTCAAAAAATGCTCTGTTCTCGCCTTTTGTGGCGATTTCTCCGTAGTGTACGACTATCACTCTCTCCATTTTTTTTTATGTCTGGCTTTGCTGTATTTCTTGGTTTTGGCGCATTTTTAAGAAACCCGAAAAAAATAATATAGGTTAATGTGCTAATAAATAATGGTGATCGAAAATGTCCCTGAAACAAAGGGTGTTGGAATACATCCAGAAGAAATGTATTGAGGGTGGTGGCAAGGCTGAAACCGGGCCAAGAATTTACACAATTGCAAGAGAGCTGAATGCGGATGTTGAGGAAGTGACGGAGGTAATCAAAGAACTTGAAAGGGAGGCAGTTGTTGAATTCAGAAGCGGTCCTGGAGGGGATACGTACATATGCCCGCTTATGACTGAGGATGAGGTCTTAAAGCTCAGGATTATTGAGCTCCTTAAGGAGCAGACCAAGCTCGGAATCCAGAAAATTGCTGAGCTTCTTGGTGAGGACAGGAACAGGATCTCCAACCTTATAAAGGAGCTCAACAAGGAAGGAAAGGTGAAGTTTGCTGGTGAAGCTGGGGCAAGCTGGGTCGAACTTGCCTGATTTTTTAAATTTTTAGATAGTACTCTGCGTGCCTGTCTGGTACGCTGTCGGCAGGCCCCTTGTCCTGCTTAAGTACAGTCCACAGTAGCATCTGCCGTACCTTTTTATGTCTTCCTCAGCATAAATGCATGGGCATATGATGAGCCTGTCAACCTCCCTGTTTCCTGTAACAAGCCTGCATGGACACGTGGTAATTCCATACTTTTCTTTGTTCTCAATCAAACCTTGAGCAAACTCGATGGCCAGCTCTCTGTCCGGGTTTACCTTCCACCCCCTCTTTTCTGCAACTCTTTCAAACACCTTCAGGTACTCGTCCACGTCCAAGGTATCACCCACTAACAAGCTCTCTCAGCTTCTCCTCATTGTATCCAAGAACGTGCCTGTCTCCTTTAACAACAACGGGAACTGAGTAGCTGCCGGAGATTCTGTAAACTTCCTCTATAACCTTCTTTCTCTCCTCTCCCTCCAGCTTATCCAGCCATATTACTTCAAAATCTACTCCTGCCTTTTCCAGAAATTTCAGCGTCCTCTTGCAGTGCGGGCAGGTAGAGAGACCGTACATCAGCACTTCTGCCATAAGACCTCGTGTTTGTGATCCTATAAAAACTTTCCATTATCTGTTTTTTTAATAAAGTTATCACTTATTAATACTAAGTACTATTCTGAATATTCAGTTTTGATCTTTTTAAAAATCCGGGATAACTTTATAAAGTATTAGCAAGTATCTTTGACTATGGGAAATTGCTGGGCCAACACCGGAGCCCGCAGTTCAGGGAGATGGAGCCACATGGTGTTTACAACTACTGCTGCGGAGGAGGGAGCGGGTTTGCGATAATGCAGTCCATGAACTTCCCGGAGTGGAGAAATGCAGTTGCATCAAGAATGAAGTTCAAGCAAATCCTCGAAGCCTTCCAGGACTGCATATCTCCCGACATCAACAAGTACGTCTGCGCTCCGTGCAGCAACTGCAAGGGAGCGATCAGAGATATGCTCGACTACTACAACGCTCCCGAAAAGTGCAGCATATACTACGGCGGCTTGGTGGAGCTGATGGTCAACGCAATGGTGGATGTCGAGGAGTTCATCGAGATGTACTGAGGTGGTGTTATGGACAGGAAATCCAGGGCTCTTCTGATGCTCGGTTTACTGAACGACGCCTTCGGGGACGTGAGGGGTATGCTTTACTACCTTCAGGATTTTATAAACTCCCATCCCGAGATGAAGGATGACATTGAAAAATTCGGGGCTTCACGAGGTCGTTGAGGTGGCAAGGGAGCTGGAGGCCAGAATCCTGGAAAAAATGGACAGGCTAAAGAAGGAAGGGCTATAGTCCGATCATCCTGTGGTAGCTGTCCACACTCATCAGATTTCCGTAAGCCCACGCCACAACCTCGCTGAGTGCTGGGTGGATGTGGTACCCCTCAAAGATGGCGTGATACTTGGCCTTCAACGCCATGAGAGTTGCAACCTCCTGAATTAGTACAGAGGCACACTTACCGACGATGTGTGCACCCAGTATCTCCCCATTTTTGTGAACGATGACCTTTGCGAACCCGTCGAGATTCAGGGCCAGACCCTTCCCGGTCGTTTTCATCTCCTCGTAACCCACAAGCACGTTTTCCTTGCCGAACTTTTTGATTGCCTTTCCTCCCTCATTCCAACGCTCGCAACCTCGGGCTGGGTGAAGACTGCATGGGGCACACAGCTGTAATCCATCGCAATCTTTCTCCCCCGAAATGCGTTTTCAAAGGCCACTATCGCCTCCTGGTTCGCAACATGCCTGAACATGTACCTTCCATTTGCATCTCCGATTGCGTACACACCCTTTGAGGAGGTCTCCAGGTACTCGTTTACCTTTATCCATCCCTTTTCGTCCACCTCTATACCGCCGTTTTCGGGTTTCAGCAGATCTGAGTTCGACTCCCTGCCAACTGCAACCAGAATCTCCTGCGCTTCAATCTCCCTTCTGTTGCCCTCCGCATCAACCGCAATCACGGCCTTTCTGTCGCCTCTCTTTTCAACTTCAACAACTCTGTGCGAGGTGTAGATCTCGGCATGTCTGCTTAACTCGGACTGCACGGCCATTGTCACCTCGGGTTCCTCGTTTACGAGAATTCGGGGCATCATCTCCACGATCTTGACGTCACATCCAGCCCTCGCCAGAAAGTTGCCGTACTCAACTGCAATATATCCCCCACCGATCACGACCATGCTCTCAGGCATCTCCTCAAGCTTGAGGAAGGTATCACTGGTTAGGTATCCCGCCTCCTCCAAACCCTTTACCGGTGGTATAAGGGGGCGGGATCCGGAGCCTATGAAAATCCTGTCTGACTTAATCCTAATTCCACCAACTTTGAGGGTGTAGGGCTTTACGAAGGATGCGATGTCGTTGTAAAAGTCTATGTTTGGATGAAGCTTGAGAGCCTCCTCTATCTGCTTAACCTCCTTACCAATTTTCTTCCTCATCCTCTCCATTATTCTCCTGAAGTCCACCGATCTTACCTCAACATCCACCCCGAGTTCACCAGCTTTTTCAGCATCGGCTATTATCTCAGCAACTGAGATCACCATCTTTGAGGGTATGCATCCCCTTGTGAGGCATATTCCACCCGGCGTATCCTTGTCGATTACAGCAATTCGTGCATCGGGATTCATCCTCAGGATACCCTGCACTATTATCATGGCCGAGCCTGTGCCGATAACAATTGCATCATACTTTTTCATGATATTTAACCACCGACCGGTATTTAAATAGCTTGTGGAGTTAAAAGTGGTTCATGTATTTTTACGGCCATCTTGGGGGCGAGGGTATCACAGGGTTCAGCCAGAACACGAAAGATTAATTATAGATTGTGTAGATTTTTGATCATGGTGTTTGTCGGCAGAAGGGTAAAGCAGGAAATCATCGAGCTCTTCTCAAAGCACATTTCTCCAGCAAAAGCGAGGTTCTTCACAGCTGTTGGCATTGACTTCGTTCCGGGAAAAAGGGAGGGTGTATGGTACTGGGACATAGACGGCAAAAGGCTGATGGACTGTCACTGTAATGGAGGAGTGTTCAATCTCGGACACAGACATCCTGATATTGTTGCAAGATTGAAGGAGGTAGTTGAAGAGATCGACATAGGCAACCACCATCTCATAAGCGAGCACAGAGCCTTGCTTGCAGAAAAACTGGCAAAACTCATGCCGGGTGACATAAACAGGACGGTTTTCGGAGTAGGTGGTGGAGAGGCAATAGACTTTGCAATAAAACTTGCAAGAGGCCATATCAAAAGAAAGAAGATTGTATATGCAAGAGGTGGTTATCACGGCCACACTGGATTCGCTCTCGCTGCAGGAGATGAGAAGTACAAGAAGCCCTTCGAACCTCTCGCTCCCGGCTTTGTTGAAGTTCCCTTCGGCGATGCGGAGGCTGTTGAGAAAGCAGTTGATTCTGACACAGCAGCGGTGCTGTTTGAAACGATCCCCGCAACTCTCGGAATGCCCACGCCTCCGGACGACTTCTACAGGAGAGTCAGGGAAATCTGTGATGAGAAGGGGTGTCTGATGATAATGGACGAGGTTCAGACCGGACTGGGAAGAACGGGGAGGATGTGGGGTATAGAGCACTACGGAGTGATTCCCGATGTAATTGTAACGGCGAAGGGTCTGTCTGGAGGGGTTTATCCGATTTCGGCAACGTGCTTCAAGGAGGGGCTTGACGACTTCATGGCAGAGAACCCCTTCATCCACGTCTCAACTTTTGGTGGGGCAGAGATTGGATGCGCTGTGGCGGAGAAGGTGCTGGAAATAACTTCAAGGGAGTCTTTCATGGAGAACATCAGAAGGAGAGCGTCACAGCTTGAGAAAGAACTGAACTCGATGCAAGAGGAGTTCGAGTTTATTGATAAAATAAGGCAGAAGGGGCTGTTCATCGGTATAAAAATGATGGAGGAAGGTTACGGACCGCTGATGACCCTCTCGTGCTATCACAGTGGAATTCTTGCGGTGTATGCGAACAACGACACGTCAGTGCTGCAGTTTCTGCCACCCCTGATAGTAGGTGAGGAGCATGTTGAATACATCTCGGAGAACCTCAGGAAGGCCTTTGAGATCGCCTACCAGCGGAGAGACATGCTTGAAATAATAAGGGCAATGATATGAAGGTCGATAGGGAGATCCTGAGGGAGTTTGAGGAGAAACTTAACCCGGTAAAGCCGGAGAACATAAGGATACTTGGATACGGGGAGATAAGCACGGTGTTCGAGCTTCCGGATTATCCAGACATTGCCTTCAAGAGAATACCCATGTTCAGATCCATCGAACAGGTTGAGAGGTACATTCAGACTTACTACGAGTACATAGACCTTCTCACCGCAGCGGGGCTGAAGATTCCGGAAAGTGGAGCTGAATACGTCGTTACGAGTGACAACAGAATAGTGCTTTTCATAATGCAGAAAAAGCTGGATCCAGAAAGCATATGCCACAAAATCGTACAGAAGGCTGAAAAGAACCACGCAATTGAACTTTTTGGCAGAGTACTGAATGAAATGAAGAAGGTGTACGATTTCAACGATGCAAAGCGTGAAGAGAAGCTGGAGATAGGTGTCGATGGACAGATTTCAAACTGGGCTGTAAGCGATGGGGAGATCTACTACTTCGACACCAGCACACCGATGATAAGGAAGAATGGGATAGATCAGCTCGATACGGACGTTTTCCTGCGTGCCTGTCCTCCGGGAATAAGAATCCTGTTGGAAAAGATCTTCCTTCAGGACATTCTCGATAGATATTACGATTTCAGGACAACCGTGCTCGACCTCATAGCAAACCTGCACAAGGAGGGGCGGAAGGATCTTATACCGGAATTTGCAGACTTTGCCAACGAATTCTTTGCAGAAAACGGCTATTCGTTCGAACCAATAACGCCAAAGGAGGTTGAAAAGTACTACAAGGAGGATGCCTTCATCTGGAGCCTCTACCTGAATCTCAGAAAAATCCACCGCTTTGTGGTTGCCAAGCTCCTGCGTAAAAGATATGAGTACATACTGCCGGGGAAGATCAGAAGGTAGCTTTGCAGTTGAGGTAAATGTTAAATAGACGTCCCCAGTCTGAAAGATGGGGATCAACAATGGGCTGGAAATCACACGGTTTCAGGTTCAAATCAGGAAGAAAACTGCGAAAGAGGGTCAGAGAAAAGGGAATCAGGATAAGGAAGTTTCTGCAAACCTTTGAGGTTGGTCAGAGGGTTCACATCGACATAGAGCCGGCCTCACAGAAGGGTATGCCACATCCGAGATTTCAGGGTAGAACGGGAGTGGTTGTGGGGCAGAGAGGCAGGGCGTACTTGGTGCAGATCAGAGATGGTGGGAAGACGAAAACTCTGATCGTGAGACCGGAACATCTGAAAGCACAGAGTGGTTGAAATGTTCAAAGAGGTTAGGGATTTTGAGTACATCACGATCTCAGAGGCCAAGGAAATAATGGAGGAGATAGCAAAAAAGAGGCAGGAAGAGGGAGAGCTCCTCTTTGAGACCCGAAGAGCTCTGAAGCACCTCAGGACCTTTGCCAAACTTCCGGCAGATAAGGCAAGGAAGCTGGTAGAGGAACTCATGAATCTGCCCCAGGTTGGAAGGAAGGATCTTGCCGTAAAACTTGCGGACATAATGCCCCGGATTCCGGATGAAGTGAGAGTAATTTACGCCAAGGAGAGAACAACTCTCACTACCGAGCAGATCCAGGAAATTCTTGATGTTTTGGACAAATACCGTATTTAAAGAAAAGCATAAATAGTTATCACACTATTTTGAAAAAGGAGCTGGTGCTATGGAAAAACCGAAGGTAGAGGGTAAAGAAAAGCTTGAGGACTACGCCTACATACTGGATTTTATGCCCTACGGGCATCCAGATGACAAAAGACCGCTCCACAAGAGAGAACCTCTCGCACAGGTTGTTGGGGAAAAGTACTTCACCCTGCTTGAGGTCAGCATTAAAAAGGATCAAAGTCCCCTTGTGATGGATCGTGTTTACATCGGGAAAGGAGAGAGGGACGTTGTGAGGAAGATAAAACGCAGGTTGAGGTATGACGATCTAACACCTGCGGCAAAGGCTGAGCTGCCTTACGTTCTCGAACACATAATAAAGAGGGACGAGAAGAGGTTTGTTGAGTTCTTCAACAAGGCAGAGTCCATAACCACAAGAATGCATCAGCTTGAGCTTCTGCCCGGTGTAGGAAAGAAGATGATGTGGGCCATTATAGAGGAGCGAAAGAAGAAGCCCTTTGAGAGCTTTGAGGACATAGCCAAAAGGGTGAAAGGACTCCAGCGACCGGAAAAGCTCATAGCCAGCAGGATAATCTACGAGATCCAGAACCCCCAGACAAAGTACAAGCTCTTTACTGCTTGAAAAAATTAATATATTTTTTGTTCTTCCTATCTTCATGGGGATGATTGGTGAGATTACGACCTTCTTCGGAATGAGAGTGTTCACCGACGAGGGTAGATACGTTGGAAGAGTTGAGGACGTCATAATCGACCAGAATACAAGATCAATAAGGGGTCTTGCGATCGCGGACTACAACAAGGCTCTGATAGATTCCCATGCCAAGGGAGTTATAATACCCTACAGGGTTGTGAAGGCTGTCGGGGATATTATAATTGTAAAGGACCTTTTCAAGAGGAAGTCAAGATCTATAGCGGACGTTTATGAGAGAGAAGAACTCATAGAGGATGAAGAAGTAGAAGTATAGCCACCACGATAATACCTATTCCAGCAGCCAGCCTGTAGTCTATCTTTTCTTTCAAAATTATAACCCCAAGGAGGGCGGAGAACACTGGTGAGGTTGCCGAAGGCTGCACAACGTTCCAGGAGTTTGCCAGCTTTACGGCGGTTATAAAAACCGCAATTCCGAGGAAGGACAGAAAACCCCCGGCGATTCCGGAGTAAAATACAGACTTTCTGTTCATGATCTCATCCCTCTTTGCCGTGATTGACAGTAGGGCGAGGCACAGCAGCATTCGGGTGAAGGCAATTACGGGCACGGAAAGTCGTGCAGTCAGAAAGTCGAGGGTGAGGATTGCAAAGGACCACGAGAAGGCTGCCAGCAGCGCAAACAGCAGCCCAGAAAGGCTGATACGCTCACTTTTACTTCCGTAGATCACGTAAATTGCAAGAAATACGAGAAAGGCTGAGATCAGTGCATTTGCCCTTATCTCAGCACCGTAGATGAAGGCGGAGAAAATGACAACATAGATGGGGTAGGTTGATGAAGCCGGAAGGGCAACACTTACCGGAGACCTCTTCAGAGCTGCAAAGTAGCTCAGATCACCGATATAGAATGACAGCAGTGCGGAAAGGATCAGGACGGCTATGGTCGTCATGTCAAAGTTTGAGGTCGGTATGTCTGGCAGGGCGAAGGGCATGAAGAAGAGCGTGGCGAAGAGCGTTCGATGGAAGTTGGCTGTGAACACTGACACCTCTTCCACTCCCTTCTTGTAGGCAATCGCATTGAAGGCCCAGCATATTGCAGCGGTTAGAGACAGAAGTATCTCGATCACAGGCATAGATAGTCAGGACACCAATAAAGCTTTGCTCAATATATATAATGTTTAATCATTGTTTATAGTTAGAAAACTTAAAATTTTTTGTTAATTCGTTTAAACCGCTATAATAGTCGGAAATGCAAAAAACTTGGTTGTGGACGGTTTTCGAGTAAAAATCACAAGGTTTATATATGAACGAATGGACATGGAGTTGCAAAAGAGGTGGTGTGAATGAGTGAGGCAAAGGATTTAATTAAGAAGATGTGCGACATCCAGAACTCCGATGCGGAGATCCAGAAGGAACTGGCCGGATGGAGTGGAGTTGTCCAGTACAAGCTTGATGGGGAGGAATTTTACGTAGAGTACAAGGCTGATGGCACGTGTGAGTTCAAAGAGGGTGTTCACTCCTCACCGACCTTCACAATCGTTGCCCCTCCAGACTTCTGGCTTTCCGTTCTGAAGGGGCAGGAGGATCCTGTGAGCAGCTTCATGATGGGCAAGTACAGAATTGAAGGAAACATAATGGAAGCCCAGAAGCTTGCAGGCGTCATTAAGAAGTTCCAGGGCAAGTTTTAATTTTCTTTTTTCCCAAAGTTTTTTAACTTCTCAGTTCCAATTCCCTGAGTGGCCAGATGTGATGTGTGTGGTAAGGAGGTAACGCTTCCCTACGTGTGCAGATACTGCGGTGGAACGTTTTGCAGCGAGCACAGGCTGCCGGAGAATCACAACTGTGATGGGCTGGATGATTACTGGAACGTCCCTGTCAATGTAAAGAAAACTCGACCAGCAGTAAAGAGGAAGGCAGGTTTTAAGCTTAGGATTCCAAGCTATGGAGTGAACAACACAATACTCATAATCTGCACTGTACTGTTCTTCATCTCCCTCGTTGCCCCAATCCAGATGGTGAACCTCTTTGCCCTCCATCCCCGCATTGACATGCTTGTAAGAATGCCCTGGCAGATCGTTACCAGCATCTTTCTGCATGTTGAGTTCTGGCACTTCTTCATCAACATGTTCGTACTACTTTTCTTTGGCGGGGAGCTTGAAAGGAGAGTTGGGGACAGGAAGTACCTTGAAATCTTCTTTGCTTCCGGTTTAGCTGGTAATTTCGGATACATACTGTTTTCCTATGCTATACACAGCTTTGCCCCGGCTCTTGGAGCTTCTGCAGCCATATTTGGAATAATGGGATGCTTGGCAATCATCGCACCTGAGATTAGAATCATCATCTTTCCCATTCCCATACCGATAGGGATCAGAACCGCTCTCGTCCTCTTTGCCGCCTACGACTTCTGGATGATGGTGGCGAGCTCGGTGGGGATTGTTTACACCAACATTGCCAACATTGCCCACCTTGCTGGGTTAGCGATGGGGCTGTATTATGGCAGGAGATTGGGCAGAAGGAGATGGAGGGTCGGATACGACTACTATTAAACCGATTTTCTGGAAGGAAAAGGAGAGGCTGGATGGAGAAATAGTGGAATGCCTGACAGTCATACTCCGGACAAAGGGATGCAGGTGGGACTCCTGTTACATGTGTGGCTACACCAAGGACTCCTATCCCTCGACAGAGAGAGAACTGGTGGAGCAGATCGACTTTGCGGTAAAAGAAAAAGTTGACGTTGTGAAGGTTTTTACCTCGGGCAGCTTCTTTGACGATGAGGAGGTTCCGCAGAGAGTGAGGGTGTACCTGAAAAACAGGATAAAGGATCTGGGTGTTAAGAAGCTGATCGTAGAGAGCAGGCCAGAGTTCATAACCAAGGAAAAGCTGTTGGACTTCTCAGATGTTAATCTTGAGGTTGGTATCGGGCTTGAAACCGCCAATGATGAGATAAGAGAGCTGTGCGTAAACAAGGGCTTTACGTTTGAAGATTTTAAGCGAAGTGCCGAGATTCTGAGAGAGGAAGGTGTAAGGGTGAAGTGCTACCTCCTCCTCAAACCACCCTTCCTGTCGGAGGAAGAGGCAATTGAGGATGCGCTTCAGTCGATCGATGCCGTCAGAAACTACTGCGATGTAGTGTCGCTCAACCTTACAAACGTTCAGAAGGGAACTCTGGTTGAAAAACTGTGGTTTTCCAGACTGTATCGACCACCGTGGCTGTGGTCGGCGGTTGAGGTTTTAAAGAGGGCTCATAGGAAGGTTGACATCGTAAGCGATCCCGTTGCTGCAGGAAAGGCGAGAGGACCGCACAACTGCGGGAAATGCGATGCTGAGGTTGCGAGGGCGATAAGAGAGTACTCTCTAACTCAGAAAGTGGAGGTTCTGGAAGGTCTGCACTGCGGGTGCATTAAAAAATGGAGGAAAGCCTTGGAACTTGAGTCCTACTCAAGGATTCCCCTTTTTTAGCATTCTCAGAGCCTCCACGTGCCTCAGAACCTCACATGCGTGGGGGGCTGTGGGATGAAGAGTAGCCAAACCCCAAATATGGCCATCAGGATCAGTGCCGTGAAGAATATCACGATCGAGGCTATGATGGTGGCTGCAAAAGCCTCCAGAAAACTTATGTCAAGCAGCGATTTCAGAACGTAGAGGTAAACGATGAAGTAGACGATCGGGGCGAAGATTACAAAGGGTGTGAAATGCAGAACCACTGCAATCACACTGGCAAAGATAAAGGCTGCGAAGTTTGCGAGACCACATCGAATTATGCCTCTCTCCTTTCCCAGAAGCTTCAGGCCTATCCAGATGAACACACCCGGAAGGATTATGGAGACGAGAACAAAGGCAACTAATGCAATAGAGGGAAATATTGGTACAGGCATAAAAAAATTAAATAAGGGCGGCACCCTCCTCAGCCCCCTTCACGAGTTTGACGTACTTGGCCAAGTAGCCCCTTAGCTCCCTCTCCTTTGGCTTCCACTTCTCCCTCCTGTTCTCAAGCTCCTCATCGGGAACTTTAACTTCAAGCCTTCTCGCCGGGATGTCGATCGATATCGTGTCTCCATCCTCAACGAGGGCTATGTTGCCACCAACCGCAGCCTCGGGAGAGACGTGACCTATGCACGGCCCCCTCGTCGCTCCACTGAATCTGCCGTCCGTGATCAGCGCAACCCTCTGCAACCCCATCCCCGATATCGCAGCTGTGGGCAAAAGCATCTCCGGCATTCCTGGAGCTCCCTTCGGACCCATGTACCTGATCACGACAACATCTCCCTCCTCGATCTTGCCATCCAGAATCGCCTTCAACGCCTCCTGCTCGCTGTCATAGACCTTTGCGTAGCCCTCGAACTTCTGCATTTCCTCGCTGACGGCAGCGGCCTTTATTACTGCTCCATTCTCAGCGAGGTTACCCTTCAGAATTGCGATACCACCCTCCTTATGGAAGGGATCTCTGGGATCTCTGATGATGTCCCTCCCCCTCAGCACAGCTTCTTCAGCAATCTCGTACAGCCTTTTACCGCTGACCGTCATCTCGTTGTGGAAGTACTCCTTTGCCTTCTTGATTATCATCGGCACACCACCGCTCTCATCCAGATCCACGATCATGTCCTTGCTTGCGGGATCTATCGAGACGATGTGCGGTGTTTTTCTGCTGATCTCATCAAACACGTCCAGACTCAGCTTAATTTTGGCTTCCTTCGCTATCGCCGGGAGGTGCAGAACGGTGTTCGTTGATCCGCCAACGAGCATGTCCATGGTTACGGCATTCTCGAAGGACCTCTCATTGACGAAATCGAGTGGCTTTATGTCTTGCTTTACGAGTTCAACAACCCTCTTTCCGCTCATCTTGGCGATTCTGAGCTTTCTTGAAGATGTGCATGGGGAGGTGGAGCAGTAGGGCAGGCTCAATCCGAGGGTCTCTGTTAGGAGCTGCATGCTGTTTGCAGTATAGAGACCCTGGCAGCTCCCGCATGATGGTGCACAGAAGTCCTCGTAGAGTTTCAGCCCAGCATCATCAAGCTTTCCCGCCTTGTACATCCCTGCAGCCTCGAAGGCATCCTTAATCGAAACTTTCTCTCCAGCAACCCTCTCGTAAAGCATCGGCCCCCCAGTGACGGCTATTGTGGGAATGTTGAGCCTGAGCATCGCCATGAGCATGCCCGGGATTATCTTGTCGCAGCTTGCAACTACAACAAGCCCATCAAACCTGTGCGCTTCAACCATGGCCTCTATGGTGTCAGCAACCAGCTCCCTTGATGGGAGGGAGAAGCACATCCCCTCATGCCCCATGGCTATACCATCACAGATCCCTATGATTCCAAACTCAAAAGGCACACCTCCAGCAGCATAAACTCCCTCCTTCACGGCTTGAGTGAGCTTGTCGAGAGTCATGTGCCCGGGAACGATGGTGTTGTAGGCGTTGGCCACCCCAATAAAGGGCTTTTCCATCTCATCATCGGTAACGCCAAGAGCTTTCAGAAGGGCTCTGTGAGCAACCCTGTCGATCCCCTTTTTAACCTCATGACTTCTCATAGGCTAAGAAGGGGGTTCATAATTTTTAAAGCTTCGCCATCCGGTTTGATCCCACCGCCTTACGCCATTTAAAAAAGTTGCGAGAAAGAAATATTAAGCAGGGCTGACGAATTTAAGTGAATGCCAAGAAAGGACAGTGCGGAAATAAAGTATCTCATACTGAAGCCTCTCGGTTATCCCCTTAAAGCAAGCTACCATGAGTACCCTCAGATCGACAATCCGAAGGTTTTTGATGTTTATGCCAAGGAGCAGTGGAAGGGGGAGTTCGTGCACAAGAACAAGCTGATGTTCGACGTCAGAATGTTCCCCGATTTCGCCTTTGAGGTGATAGACTGCGAGCCCCCATCGGGCTACGTTTCGGATTCAACCATAATTCTTGTGGAAAGCGAGTCCAGAATAATCGAGACCGAAATCGTGAGGGACATCTCACTCTCAGATGTCGTTGGGCAGGAGGAGGCAAAGAAGAAGGCAAAGGTCATCCTTGAATACCTGAGAAATCCTGAGAAGTTCGGAAAGTGGGCACCGAAAAACGTTCTGTTCTACGGCCCTCCCGGGACTGGCAAAACGATGATGGCCAAAGCCCTCTCAAATGAGGCGAAAACACCCTTTTTATCGGTCAAATCGACCAAGCTAATCGGAGAGCATGTGGGTGACGGGGCAAGAAAGGTCCACGAGCTGTACGAAAGGGCCAGGCAGCTCGCACCGTGCATAGTTTTTCTGGATGAGTTCGACGCAATAGCCCTCGACAGAAGTTATCAGGAAATAAGAGGAGATGTTTCGGAGATCGTCAACGCTCTGCTCACAGAGCTGGATGGGATACAGGGCAACGATGGTATCTGCACGATCGCAGCAACGAACCGGGTTGAGCTGCTGGATTCATCTATAAGAAGCAGGTTTGAGGAGGAGATCGAGTTCACGCTGCCGAGCTTCGAGGAAAGGTTAGAGATACTGAAGAAGAACCTCGGTGAGTTTCCCTTGGAGGTCAAAGCAAGACTCGAACTTGTTGCTGCGGCTTCAGAGGGATTCAGCGGAAGAGATCTTGTTGAAAAGGTGATAAAGTCCTCCCTGCATAGGGCGATTGCAGAAGGTAAGGAGAGGATTGAAACAGAAGATCTGCTCAGCGCCGCTGAGAAGGTGAAGATGCCGTCAAGGCAGCCTCCAAAGCAGATGTTCATCTGATCATCTGTATCATTCAGTTCCAACATCTCCTTGTGAGTATAATCCACAATTCCTAAAACTTCAAATCACTGGTAAGAACAGAGAAGACAAAAAATTTATTGAATGTTGCGCTCTATCCACCTCTTAATCTCACTCTTTGGTAGGGCTCCAACAATCTGATCCACGGGCTTTCCATTTTTGAAGAAGATCAGCGTAGGTATGGCCGATATTCCGTAGCGTGTTGCAATTGTCGGACTCTCGTCGGTATTGAGCTTTCCAAAAACGACCTTCCCAGCATACTCTTTGGCCAGCTCCTCAATGGATGGAGCGATCATCCTGCAGGGCATGCACCACTCGGCCCAGAAATCTACAACAACATTCTCATTGTTTTTTAAGGTCTCATCGAAGTTAGTGGAGGTTAGTTTTACCGGAGAATTTGGCACAGATTTCTTGCCGCTCATCTTCTCCATAAGCTCTTTCATTTTCTTCTGCCTTATCTTCTCCAGTTCATCCATAACCTGTGGTAGTCAGGGGTTAATTTAGAATTTACGATGTTTAGATGGCGGCTTCAAAACTGCCCGAATATCACAGCTCTTAGCGTTTCGAGTATGTGAATGCCATTGGCTTCCAGTATGAGGTTCAGCACCGCCCCGATTATGGCACCGACAATCAGGGAGGACAGAACTCTGACTTTTATTATCAGAACTAAGGCTATGACCAGCAAAACGAGCGTGGACGCCATTCCGAGCTGGGAGAGCTGAACTTGGGCATCGCTCACAACATCACTCATCAGGCTGAGCAGTGTTGCTATCCCGCTCAACCCAAACATCAGCCCGATAACGAGCCCTATCAGCGTTACAGTCGTTTCACCCATATTGCTTAGTTCTTTTTCTGGTTAATATTTTTTGCTCCTTTGCTCCCATCTTTTCTTCACTCTCTTTCTCAGATAGGGGTTGCTGATGAGCCTGCAGCTTTCCAGTATTTCTCTGCCGAGATCGACCCCCTCCCTCCCAGCATTCCCGGCGATCTCTATCAGGGCGAGGGTGCGGTAGTATGGATCAGAAATCATTCTGGCAACTGACAGGCTCTCGGGGTAGGGTTTTTTGAGGGCTAACCTCTTCAGGCTGGCTGCCTGCAACCTCCTATCAACGATCTTTCCAGCGAGGTTGAGATCTCCGCTCCTCTCCAGAAGTATGGAGTAGGCAACATCCCGCTTGTACTGGTCCTTTATTCTCATGGCCACAGTGGATAGCTTTTTGGATTTTGAGTACTCGACGATTCTTAGCAGGTCATCGTCAGTCTCCGCCTCGTTGATGGCAAGCTCAAGAAAGGCCTCGTCGCAGGTGAAGTTGTAGAGGTAGATGTACCCCATGATCCTTGCCTCTCTATCTTCCAGGTTTTTGACCACCTTGAAGGCCAGATTGACGTCCTTCTCTGCTATGGCCAAAACCTTCTCGACGAGTTTTGTGTCCCTTATCTTTCTGTCCACGCTGTTAGTAGGTAAAAACATTATTTAACCTTGTACCCACTACCAGCATGCAGGTTCTGATGCTGGTTGAAAACGATTTTGAAGATCTGGAGCTTTTCTATCCGCTCTACAGGCTGAAAGAGGAGGGGTATGGGGTGAAGGTGGCCTCTTCATCTGCCGATGTCAGAGTGGGCAAGAGGGGATACACGGTAAAGCCCGATCTGTGCTATGAGGATGTGAACGTGGATGAGTTTTCCACCCTTGTAATACCGGGCGGCAAATCACCCGAGAGAGTGAGGATAAACGGCAAGGCTGTTGAGATCGTCAGAAAGTTCCTGGAGTCGGGGAAGGTTGTGGCTGCAATCTGTCACGGCCCTCAGCTGTTGATATCTGCAAACGCTGTTAAGGGAAGAAAGATGACCTCCTGGATCGGGATAAGGGATGACCTCATCGCTGCTGGGGCAGAATACGTTGATGCGGAGGTTGTGGTTGATGGTAACATCATCACATCAAGGATGCCGGATGATCTTCCAGCCTTCTGCAGGGAGATCCTCAATGCACTGAGGAGAAAGCTTTAAGTTCACAGAATGTAAGAGATGTCCAGGGGCCCGTGGCTCAGCATGGATAGAGCGACGGCCTTCTAAGCCGTAGATCGCGGGTTCAAATCCCGCCGGGTCCGCTCACACCCTTTTTCTGAACATGTAGCTTATGAGTGCGGTGCTTATAACCGCCAGCGTAATATCTGGGCCGGGGATTTGGAGAGTTTCGTCCACTCTGGTTGTGGCTGTAGTAATTGTGGTAGAGGTGGTTGAGGCAGGCACTGCAGTGCTCGCAGTTGAGGGGAGTTTTTGCTCAGGGGTGGTTGGAGGTGCGGTGATTGTGATCACTCTTGGCTCGTCAATGTTGAGGATACCATCCCCGTCGGAGTCTCCGAAGTACTTTTCAAGCGGTAACAACTCCTTGCCATAGACGTACTTGGCGAAGAACGCCGAAAAGTCGTGTCCCGAGACTTCGTTGATAACTCTGAGAAAATCTGCGGTCGTATAAGAGCTTTTGTATTCGCCATATCTTTTGTACATCTCCTTCATCACATCGTTAAGCGATTTTTCTCCGTTTGTTAACTCCTGTATCCTCAGATCTATCAGCATTGAGACCAGCGCACCCTTGCGGTAGATTATGAAGTTTGCAGTACTGGGTTTCGTTACAGTCTTGTGCTCACCGGCCTCGACAATACTCATATCCTCATCAGTTCCAGCAATTTCCTTGTAGCGTGGGTACCAGTGCCTGTACAAATTGGTGTCAGAGTACCTTTCAATTATCCCGAGATCGAGCAGGATCTTGTCCTCGTAGTACACGTCTACTCCCTCCACAATCCATTTGATGTCTCCGGGAGCTGAGTCCATCCCCTTGGGCCACCACCCATTCCACCTGTGGAAGATCTGGTGAGAAAAGATCCTCAGGGTTTCTGGATACTCTATTATAGAATTCCCCTGGCTATAGGCGTGCTCTCCACCCCAGATTGACAGTCCATCATCAGCTTTAGGTGTGAACACGGCCAGGTACCGGTCGTACACCGAGACTCCAAACAGTTCAGTCTGGTACTCGAATATTCTGAACGAATTGTTAACGAGCCTCTCCTTTAACCTTGGATCCAGACGCTCGTGAACCAGGATCGTGACATTTGTTTTGCCAATCATCTTGCTGTAACTCTCAAACTTCCCGAATGCGACAACAGAGAGGGACATGTGCTCCCCGGATTCGGGATAAAGTACCCGTCATTATACTCCCACGGTGCATAGGCTTTCCATCCTTCTGGCAGGTTAAATTTAACTCGGATCGACTCAACACTCTTAATTGGCGAAAGCAAGAACCATTCGCCCATCGCAACACCAAAGTCTCTGCCTAGATACCCGAGATGACCGAATTGCATGACTATTCCTATTTTAACATCATATGTGACTTTCAGATCGCTATAAGCTCCGTGAATGTTCCACATTTCCCTCTTCCATTCACCCTCTCCTTCAAAGTAGTGGTTTACAGTTCCAGCATTGGCCGTAAAATTGCTGATAGGGATAGGGTAGTATCCATGGTGATTATCTAAGCACAGGGTTACATCTCCCCCGACATCCTTTAGGTTTATCTCAACATGTGCTTTGTGGCTTTCCGGTTTTTCCACTGTTACAATGTACTCCACTTCCAGCGCTGAGGCTTTGTAAATCACGAGCAGGATCAAAATCGCTGAAAGCCTCAGCCACATGCGTTTTTCTATCTTCATAAATAGTTAAATTTTACGGGCTTTTCCGGCTTTATTTATGACAGCAACCATGAGGAAAAGATGGATGAGACACAACCTCGGTTAAAGCGGGTGTGGATGGAAAAGTGAAAATGAGATTCCATGAAGGCCAGGAAAATGAGATTGAATCACACATGACTGTAAATTTGGCAGGATAAAGGCTGAGATCGTCAGGATTCTCAACTACTCTTTTTCGTGCATGTTATGATTATCATAAACAGAAAGAAAAAATTAAAAAGAATAATTTTCAAGTGATGATGGAGAATAGTAGTGGGGGTGGTCAGAAACGGTTTTCAGGAAATTGCACCCCATCCCAAAAATGCTCGGAACGGTATTCGCCTTCATTCTGTCCAGAACTGTAGTAGAAAGGAAAACAAGACCTGCCAGAACGCTTTACTACACAAGAGTTGGGGCAATGGTCTGGTGGTAGCCATTGTCGTGAGTGACCCTTCGTAGGACCTATATACATCATATATGCCAGCATAATCCTATCTTTGACCTTTGTTCTGTACGATGTCTCAAAGATTTACAGGGGTTGGAAGAATGAGAAGGTTTGCTGCGTATATTTTAACGTTTGCAGCGTTCTATACTTTCTTCTCCTACCTCTCAATTTGGGGCACGATTTTAGCCTCCGCTCTTCTCGCTCTAAGTGCTACCATTGCAGAGGACAGATCGAAGTTTAACAGGTATTTGGAAATAATTCTGAAAAACGTGCAGGGCAGAAAGACACTTCAGCCCCACGTTCGGCAAAATCTTGTGGTGTCGTATGTAACAAATTTCGTGATTTATTCGGCCCTCCTTGAAGTGGCTAAATTGGTGATGGCGAAATAGAATACTTGCCTCCTAACTATTAACAATCTCAGCCATATACCGCATACTGCCACAGTCTGCCGCTAACATTAAAGGATGCTGGAGTTGGGTTTGTTACACTTTTTGCAATCCTCGCTCTTCGCCTCAAAAAGGAACGTTTGATCTACTGCACTTTTGGTATTACCCTGCCTTTGTCCATATCTTTTCAGGAAACGATCACGTTTGGGGCTTTGGAATCGGCTTTATGTGTCCCATACATCCCACATGGTGGACACAGCACTCAAGGAGCAAAGGATAAGAAGGCAGGAAATCAATGTTTCACTCCAATTTTAGGACACCACCCTGCCAGCGGGCACTCATCACACAGCGGCCTTTGTGGTCTGCATACAGTCTGGCCAAAGCCCACCATCGCCCTGTTAACTTTATCCCACATGCTCTTTGGAAATATCCTCTTCAACTCCTCTTCGGTCTCCTCCGGCTTTTTTGTCCTCACCAGTCCAAGTCGGTTGGAAATGCGATGAACATGGGTATCGACAGGTATTGCAGGTATCCCAGAGTGGGCAAGAACGACGTTTGCCGACTTCCTGCCGATTCCGGGCAGCTTGACGAGCTCCTCAAAGTTCAGCGGTACTTCTGAGTTGTAGTCCTCAACCAGCTTTTTTGCAAGCTCCTTCAGCCTTTTGGCCTTCACTCTGTAAAAACCCACCCCCCTTATCAGCTCCTCGATCTCCCCTTCATCCATCTCTGCCAGCTCCTTCGGTGTGCTTATTCTGGAAAACAACCTGCTAACAGCTTCCGCAGTAACCTCATCCCTCGTCCGTGAGCTGAGCAATGCAGCGACGAGATGCTGAAAGGGGTTGCTGATCTCCCCCTTTAGTGTGTAAATCGGTGCCTTTCTTGCCTTGGCCTCTTTCTCCATGATCTCGATGACCTCTTTCAGATCCATATTTGCCAGGTGCACTTTGTAAAATGAATTTTTTCTCTGAAATTGAATTTTTGAAAGCAAGTTTTATATAATTTTTACACATAATCACGATCATGGCCCTGATAAGGTGGAATGACAGTTTCAGCGTAAATGTTGGGAAAATAGATGCGCAGCACAGAAAGCTGGTAGACATGTTGAACGAGCTTCACGATGCGATGATGGATGGTAAGGGCAGGGATGTGCTGGGGGAGATTCTCAATGGCATGGCAGAATATACGGTTGTCCACTTTTCAACCGAAGAGGAGCTCATGCAGAAGTACAACTATCCCGGCTACGTTAAGCACAAGTTCGAGCATGATCAATTCGTGAACAAGGTTTCCGAATTCAAAGAGAAGTTCGAGAATGGGCAAATATCTGCGATAGAGGTTATGAAGTACCTGAGTGAGTGGCTGAAAAACCACATCCTGGGGAGCGATAAGAGGCTGGGGGACTTTCTCAACTCCAAAGGTGTGACATAATTTTTTAATCGCCACTCTCACTTTCATCATGCCAAAATTTGACTATGCGAAGGCTGGGGTTGATATTCGAAAGGAAGAGGAGGCAATAAGGTCGCTCACGAAGGTTGCCAGATTCGTAAGGCAGGGTTTTGGAAGGCCGATTCTGACATCCCACTACGCAGGGGTTATAGATTGCGGTGATTTTGGGATTGCGATAACAACAGACGGTGTTGGGAGCAAGATACTGGTTGCGAAAGCCATAAACAAGTTCGACACCATCGGCATTGACTGTGTTGCGATGAACGTCAACGACCTCATTGCCATAGGCGCCGAGCCTCTGGCGATGGTGGACTACATAGCCATCGAGCAGCCGGATGAGAGAATAATGGCGGAGATTGCGAAGGGATTGCAGGAGGGATGCAGGATGGCCAACATCAGCCTCGTGGGCGGGGAGACAGCAACTCTGCCCGAGATCATAAATGGCTTTGACCTTGCCGGCACGGCAATAGGCTATGTAGAGAAGGGCAGAATTATCACAGGCGAGCAGATACGGCCGGGAGATGTGATATTCGCCATACCGAGCAGTGGAATTCACAGCAATGGTTTAACGCTGGCCCGCAAGGTCGTGGAGAGTGCGGGAATGAGCTACCACGATAAGTTTGATGGAAAAACGATTGGCGAGGAGCTTCTCACACCGACCAGAATATACATGGAGGTGCTTGAAGTGCTGAAGAGCTGTGAGGTGCATGGATTGGCCCACATAACCGGCAGCGGACTGTTAAAGCTGAAAAGACTCAGGAAAGATGTGAGGTATGTTGTTGATGATCCTCTGCAGCCTCAAAAGATCTTCAGGTTCATTCAAAAGCTCGGAGAGGTGGACGAGGACGAGATGTACAGGACCTTCAACATGGGGATGGGGTTCATGATAATCGCACCCGAAAGAGAGGTGGACAGAATCTCGGAGATCTGCGATGGCAAAGTTGTTGGAAGGGTTGAGGAGGGGGAGGGAGTTTACGTGCAAGATCTGAAGCTGGACTAAGATATTACATTGTAGTCATCCAGCATTCCCTCAGCTTCGTCCATTTTTTCCTGATGTTCCTTCAGAAAGCTTCTGACAAGTTCTGCCGCCATCTTTTTGCATTTCCCGCACAGCAATTTTCCTCCCCTGCAGTCACTCTCAATCTGCTTGAGTTCCTCATCCTTCTCTATCAGGTGATAGCTGTACAGCTCGAAGACCACACACCTCTCAGGATCCCCACCAAGCCTTCTCTGCTCCTCAGCTGTTGCTCTTCCACCTGTAAAGGCCCTCATAACCTTCTTTGCCCCATCTTCGGGCTTGTCGAGCAGTGAAATGTAACTCTCCGGCTTGCTGGAACTCATCTTCCCACCAGTAAGGCCTGTGGTGAATCTGTGGTAGGTGGATGATGGTGGGATGAAGGCGAAGCCACCAAGCTCGATTTCGACGTCTCTCACAGCCCTCTCAATCTCATCGGCTTTTCCAAAGATGTCAACGTGCTCCTCATAGAACTTGGCATCCAATCCGAGCTTCTTAATTGCTTTAAGGTATTCAGCCCCCCTTCTGCTTCTAACTCTCAGGCCTCCCTGAATCGGCTCAAAGGAGAAAATGCTGATTCTCGCAGCCAGATCTCTTGTAAGGCGCATGTGGGGGTCCTGGTCTGCACCGACGGGGACAACAACGGGCTTAGGTCCATCAAACTCCGGAAGCTCGGGATGCAAAATGTCTGCTGCCTGAATTGCAGTTATAAACATTTTGGCAAGCTGAGTCTCCCCGCTAAACCCATATATTGCCTTCAACTCGCTGAAGTTTACCTCTGCTGAAAGCTCAAATGCCAGATCCTTAACGTAGTTGCTCTTTGACTGGAAGTATATGATGGCATCCCTTTCAAGCCCGAGGGCGATTATGGACTTTATGTACTCCATTCCAATCTCTTTCGTCTTCTCCCAGTTCAGACCCCTGACAGAGTGAGCCTCCATGTCTGCTATCGCAACAAAGGCCATGCCTCCAGCCCTTTGATGCCACACTATCTCGTCCATCGTCATTTTATGGCCAAAATGGGGAAGGCCGGAGGGCATGAAGCCCGACATAACGGCCCATCTCTCCCTGTTCTTCATTGCGTTAACAATTCTCCAGTAATCGCGATGACCGAAAATCGCTCCCCTCCTCATCAGCATGTGCGGGTTATCAATTTCCCCAAGAACCTCGGAGAAGGGCTGCATACCAAATTCCCTTATCAGTCTGTCGTAGTCAACCACGCCCTCGACATCCCATGGGGTTACTTGCATGGCATTCAGTAGGCGGCAGGTTAATATTCTTTGTGCAGAATGCACTTTAATGAGGATTCAGATAATGGGTGCTGGTGCTCTCGGCTCGCTCATTGGGGCATTGATCCAGCTCTCAGGCTTCGAAGTTGTGTTTGTTGCGAGAGGCAAGCAGCTTGACGCCCTGAGAAGGGGTTTAAAGGTTTCGGGCCTAATTGACGCTGAACTGGATGTATATGCGACAAACAGACCCGAAGATGCCTCCATTACATTTGTCACGGTAAAGGCCTATGATACTGAGAAGGCTGCAAAGATGCTGTCCTCAGTCAACCCCGGAGTTGTGTGCAGCCTGCAGAACGGAATCGGAAATGAGGAGATCCTGCAGAGGTACTGCAGCAGGGTTGTGGGAGGTGTGACGAGCTACGCTGCAAACCTTGCAGATTTTGGCCATGTTGTGTATGCTGGGGAAGGATACACCTACGTTGGGGGGTTGAATGGCAGGGAGGATGCTGAGCTGGTTGCCGAAGTTCTGAGAAAAGCTAAGATGAGGGTTGAAGTTGTAGATGACATAGAGTTCAGGATCTGGGCCAAGGCTGTGGTGAATGCAGCAATCAACCCTATAACTGCGATATGTAGAGTGAGGAATGGGGAAGTCGTGAGAAACGAGTTTCTCTGGAGTGTTGCAAGAGCTGTTGCCGAGGAATGCAGAATGGTGATGAAAAGGATGGGCTACGAGTTTGATGCAGAGAGGGAGGTGAGGAGGGTTGCGGAGATGACAGCCGAGAACAGATCTTCAATGCTCCAGGATTTTGAAAAAGGTAGGAGGACGGAGATTGAGTTTATAAACGGTGCAATCGTCAGGAAAGGAAGGGAGCTGGGGGTTGGTTGCCCTGTAAATGAAACACTGCTGAACTTAGTTAGAGGGATGGAGCGTGAACTGGCTTAGCGTTCTTTTTGTCTCTGCACTGCCCTTCGCTGAAATCCGTGGAGGACTGCCCTTAGCCCTCTACTACGGATTCAGCCCGGTTGAGGCGTACATCATAGCTGTTATCGGAAACATTCTCCCAGTACTGCCCCTTTTGCTCCTTCTGGACTTCCTTGTTGGCATCGCAACCAGAGTGAGCGTGATTGACAGGATATACAGCAAGATCGTCGAGAGGGTTGAGAGGAAGAAGGCCATTGTGGAGAAGTACGGTTATCTCGGTCTTGCTCTCTTCGTTTCCATACCCCTCCCCGTTACCGGTGCGTGGACGGGAGTGCTGATATCCTTCCTGCTCAGGATGGACAAATTGAAGTCCTTCCTTGCGATCTTTGCTGGGGTCTGCATTGCCGGAATCATCGTGCTTCTGATCTCTCTTGGTGTAATTTCCATAGCGACAATTATAATTTAAGACGAAACCAAAAATTTCTTTTTTAAAGTTTCATAGGAAAAGCTGTGATTGAGATCTTCACCTCAACAAGGGTCCAGATACTCTCAAAGTTGAGTAAAAGGCCCTGCACGGCATCGGAGATCGCAAAAATGACGGGATACTCAAAAACCACTGTTAGCTACCACCTCTCAAAGCTGAGTGAGGCCGGGCTGGTTGAGAGGGTGGAGAGGGGAAAGTGGGTGTACTACCGCATAACCGACAGAGGGTTGAGGAGGATAAAGGTGGAGGTTGCTGCTGCCATTGGCTCACTTATTGCTGCCATAATGTCCATCGCTGCCTTTGCAGCCTTAAAGCTCAGTGAGGTGAAGAAGCCGGTAGTTGCTGATATGAAAGGTAGGGAATATGTTGTGGTTACAACCTCCTACACGGGTTTTGACCACACCTACCTCCTTCTGGCAGCCTTTCTGATTCTGCTGTCGCTCTTCCTGATTCTGAAGTTCAGGGACAGAGTTTGATAGAGTGTGCTGCGAGATGGGTAAGCTTTTTATTCTTATTCACGTGGAGTGTAAAGAGGTGATTAAAATTCTGATAGAGGTGAGATTTCACGGTAGAGGCGGACAGGGTGCCGTAACCGCAGCAGATCTGCTCGCTGTTGCTGGATTCAAGGAGGGTTATTACACGCTGTCCTTCCCAATGTTTGGAGCTGAGAAGAGGGGAACTCCGGTAGTATCCTACCTCAGGATATCCGATGAACCGATAGTTGCCAGGGATGAGATTTACAATCCCGATTACGTCGTTGTGCTTGATCCGACAGTGATGGAGACCGTGAACGTTGTTGCTGGCCTGAAGGAAGGTGGAATGCTGATCTGCAACTACCCAAAGGGCAGTGAGGAACTGAAGGCAGAGCTGAAGGCGGATGAGCTGAAGATCAAGGTTGCAACAATAAACGCAACGAAGATGGCGATGGAAGTTCTGGGAAGGCCGATAACCAACACCACAATGGTTGGCGCCTTTGGAGGTGCAACAAGACTCATCACTCTGGAAACCTTGGTGGGAGTTATAAAGGAGTGGTTCAAGGGTGAGCTGGCGGAGAAGAACGCAAAGCTGGTTGAGGAGGCTTACAGATACATGATGGAGGTGTGCAGATGAAGATTAAGCTTAATCTCGGGGCGGTTTCAGAACCGCTGCAGTCTGAGAACATGAAAACCGGTGACTGGGGCACACACTATCCTGTCATCGACAAGGAGAAGTGCACAGCCTGCAGGACGTGTGAGCAGTACTGTCCTGATCTGTGCATAGAGGTGAAGGAGTTCGGGGAGGAGAAGTATGCGGTTGTTGACTACAACTACTGCAAGGGATGCGGCATCTGCTCGTCAGTTTGTCCAGCGGATGCGATAAAGATGGAGCTGAAAGACATTTACAAGTTCTGAGGTGGTAGCATGAGAAAGGTCGTCAGGGGATTTTATTCAGTCGCATATTCCGTCAAGCTCTGCAAGCCAAATGTCATTTGTGCTTACCCCATCACCCCCCAGACAGAAATCGTTGAAAATCTCGCTGCGATGTATGCAAATGGCGAGCTTGGTGATTGCGAGTACATCACAGCCGAATCTGAGTTTGGGGCGGCGTCAATCCTCGTTGGAGCCTCTGCTGCTGGAGCGAGAGTTTTCACGGCAACATGCAGCCAGGGTCTGGTTCTGATGAGTGAGGTTCTTTTCAACGCTGCAGGCATGAGATTGCCAATAGTTCTTGTAAATACAAACAGAGCCCTTTCAGCCCCGCTCAGCATCTGGAATGATCACCAGGACAGCATGGTGGTGAGGGATGCGGGGATAATGCAGGTTTATGTTGAGAACAATCAGGAGGCTCATGACATGATCCCCCAAGCTTACAAGGTCGCTGAAAACAAGAAGGTGCTTATGCCCTTCATGGTCTGCATGGATGGATACAAGCTCACCCACGCCTACGAGCCGATTGACCTGCTTGAAGAGGAGATGGTTGACAGCTTTCTCCCGCCCTACGAGCCTGCTGTTTACCTGACAACGAAGAAACCACTTGCCTTTGGCTGTTATGCCCCACCACACATCTACATGGAGTTCCGCGTTGCAATGCAGCAGGCGATGGAGAGGGCAAAGGGTGTGATGGAGGACGTGTTCAAGGAGTGGGCAGAGGTGAGCGGAAGAGACTGGGGAGGGCATATAGCGGTCGATTATCCGGACTCCAAGATCTTCGTGGTCGCGATGGGTTCCGTTGTTGGACTGCTGAGAAAGGTCGTCGAGGAGCTTAGAGAGGAGGGCATGAGTGTCGGGCTGATAAAGATCAGAACCTTCCGCCCCTTCCCCGTCGAGGAGATGAGGGAAGCTTTGAAGGATGCCGAGAAGGTGATAGTCCTTGACAGGTCTGTGAGCTTTGGATACGAGGGGCCGGTGTCCATAGACCTCAAAGCAGCCATATACGGCCACAGTTCTGCCGAGATCTACTCCTTTGCCGTTGGACTTGGTGGAAGGGACATGCCAAAGGACTTCCTTGAAAGGCTGATAAGGGACGTGGCGGAGGGCAAGGAGAGGCCAGGATTCGCCTTTAAGGGACACAAGGAGTTCGAGGAGGTGATACCGTGAAGTTCTTCGGCAGCGGACATGGAGCATGCCCAGGATGTGGTCTGCCAATTGCAGTTAAAACTGTCCTGAACGTTCTGGAGGGCAAGGTTTTCGTTGTAAATCCTACAGGCTGTCTTGAGATCATAAGCTCCCAGTACGGCAGGAATGCATGGGGTGTGCCCTACATACACTCCATATTCGAGAATGCTGCCGCTGTGGCTGCTGGCATTGAGGCTGCTCTGAGGGCAATGAAGAGGAAGGATGAGGGGCATGTAGTTGTATTCGCAGGCGATGGTGCCACTGCCGACATTGGTATAGGGACTCTGAGCGGAGCTTTTGACAGGAACCACGACATACTCTACATCTGTCTCGATAATGAAGCTTATCAGAATACTGGCCACCAGCAGAGCGGTCTGACACCGCCCGGAGAATCAACAACCACAACTCCAGCAGGGAAGGTGCTTCCCGGCAAGGTGGGGAGGAAAAAGGACATGGTGTCGATTGCAGTGGCTCATGGCATCCCATATGTTGCAACATCCTCTGTTGGGTATGTAGCTGATATCCGAAGGAAGGTGAAGAAGGCCGTGAAGTTCGAGGGGGCGAAGTACATCCAGATCCACTCACCCTGCGTTACCGGGTGGGGTATAGATGGCAGCATGTCCATAAAGGTTGCCAGACTTGCGGTTGAAACTGGACTCTATCCTCTCGTCGAGTACGAGTACGGAGAACTGACATCCGTAAGAAAGATAAAGGACAGGAAGCCCGTTGAGGAGTACCTCAAGCTGCAGAGGAGGTTCAGGCACCTCTTCACACATCCCAAGGGCAGGGAGATGATAGAGACCTTGCAGAAGCTTGCAGACGAGAATGCGAAGAGGTTCGGGCTTGACATCAAGAAGGATTAACCACCCCTTTTTCTATGTTCATCCTGAAGGTCATTCTGATAAGCAGCTCTGGAGCACTTGCCCCCGGCCCGTTGACTGCCGCAACAGCGGCGAGTGGCTTGAAGCATGGGTGGAGGGGTGGTTTCTGGATAAGCCTGGGACATGCAGCCGTTGAGCTGCCACTGGTTCTGCTTATTGCCCTTGGAATTGCCACCGTTTTGACCAGAGAGGACGTTGCCATGGCCTTAAGCTTTATTGGAGGTGTCATGTTGCTTTTCTTTGCCTACCTCACTGCAAAAAGTGCCTTTAGCACCGAATCTTTCGCAGGTGAGCAGACTGCATCTCCCTTTGTCACGGGGACAGCGCTGACTGCCCTTAACCCATTTTTCATTGCGTGGTGGGCGGGAGTTGGGGCAGCACTTATCAGAGAAGCGCTGTCAATATGGGGTCTTGCCGGAATTGCCGTACTCTACGCCAGCCATGTGTGGCTGGATTTTGCCTGGCTGATTTTGCTGGCTCACGTAACATCGCTGAGCAGCTTCAGCATGAGGATCTACAGGGCTTTACTCCTCTCTCTTGCAATTCTCGTTGCGATGTTCGGTGTGGACTTTATCCATTTCTCCCTTACAGCACAGCACCTGCTACCCTTCTAAGATGTCCAGCTTGGGCATCTTCAGCAATCCTGCATTCTCGGCCATTCGGTAAAGCTCTCTCAGCCCATCAACCACGCTTTCGGGCATCTCGTAGGTGTACTGGTTGACGTACATCAGGGCGAACTTCTTTGCCCTCTCCTTATCCAGTCCCCTTGAGTACTTCATCGCATACCCAATTGCCTCATCGCTGTTCCTGAGGGCGTAGTCTATGCTCTCTCTCATGACTCTCAGAAATTCTCTCTGCACATCCTCACTTAGATCTCGCCTGATTGCGTTTAGTCCGAGCGGCAATGGCAGGGAGGTTCTGCTGTACCACCACTCCCAGAGGTCAAACTGAAGCTTAAGGCCGTAGTCTCTGTAGGTTATCTGCCCCTCGTGAATCAGCAACCCCGCATCACACTCTCCCTTAAGCACGGCGTCGATGATCCTGTCGAAGCTCATCTCCACTGGGGTGAAATTTGGAACGGCAAGCTTCAGGAGAAGAGTTGCCGTGGTATATCTTCCCGGGACGGCGATCTTACTACCTTCAAGCTCCACATCCTTTTTGGACACCACCACTGGTCCATACCCATCTCCGACGCTTGCACCTGCAGATAGAATTCTGTACTTATCGTCGAGAAGGGCGTAGGCACGGGCCGAGATCGCAGTTACCTCGTAAGCCCCTTCAAAGGCCTTCCTGTTCAGAGTTTCGATGTCCTCGATGACGTGCTCTATCTCCAACCAGCTCTCGACCTTCCCGTGGGTCATGGCGTAGAACATGAAGGCATCGTCCGCATCTGGCGTGTGTGCGACGGTGATTTTCATGGCGGCAGATGGTTGGGGAGGTATAAGGTTTTTGTTATGAGATCTCAAGAACTTCTACCTCTTTAACCTTCTTATCGTCTCAACAAAATCGTTGAAATCCTTGGCTATCCCCTCAGCCTCTCCGGCAGAGTGCCATATGCATCTCACCCTCTCTGGCTCAATTCCAGCCTCCTTCAAGGCCTCCTTCAGAGCCTCGAACCTGTCCTTTGCTCTGTAGTTGCCGTACTTGAAGTGGCACTCTCCCAATCTGCACCCGGCAATTATGACACCATCAACACCCTTCTTCAGGGCCCTCAGCACCCACTCAGGATCAACTCTCCCAGAGCAGAGAACCCTGATCATCCTGATGTTTGGCTCGTACTGCTGCTTCGTCGTCCCTGCCAGATCTGCTGCTCCATAGCTGCAGTACCAGCAGGCAAACGCCAGTATGAGCGGATCGGCATTTCTCTCCTCGACCAAAGCGTCGATCATGGCCTTTATCCCCTCATCGCTGAAGAACCCCATGTCTATCGCATCTGCCGGGCAGGCTGAAACGCAGATTCCGCACATAACACACGCATTGGGGTCTATCCTCGCCTTCTTATCCACAGTGACTGCATTAAACTCACAGACCTTCTCGCAGATCCTGCAGCCAATGCACTTCTCCTCATCAACATAGGCGTTGTAGGGATCGAACTCAGTTTCACCCGTTAAAACGAGCTGGGCAGCTTTCGATGCAGCCAACCCGGCTGAGGCAACACTGTCCTGAATGTCCCTCGGACCTGCAGCACATCCGGCAAGGAAGATCCCCTTAACGTTAGTCTCGGCAGGTCTCAGCTTTGGATGCGCAACCTCAAAGAAGCCGTCCTCACCCACACCAAGGCCAAGCTTCGTCGCAATATCCCTGTTGCCCTCAATACCCACAGATAGAACAACGAGGTCGAACTCTTCCTCCCTAACCTCCCCCTCAAGGGTGCTCTCATAGCTGACAACTAAATTTCCGTTCTCCGTCTCGATTATCTCGCCAACCTTCCCCCTGATGAATCTGACTCCAGCCTCCTGCACCCTCCTGTAGAACTCCTCGTACATTCTCCCGAAGGCCCTGATGTCAATGTAAAATATCGTGATCTCGGCATCATGGTACCTCTCCTTTATGGCGTAGGCATTCTTCAGGCTGACCATGCAGCAGACCCTGCTGCAGTACCTGTTCGTGTTCTCGTCTCTGCTACCAACGCACTGTATGAAGGCAATCCTCTTCGGCACCGTCGAGTCTGATGGACGGAGAAGCTTACCCATCGTCGGTCCGCTGGCTGAGAGCAATCTTTCAAGCTCAATAGTCGTTATAACATTTTTGAACCTTCCGTATCCGTACTCGGGCTTTCTGCGTGCGTCGAATATCTTATAGCCAGTTGCAACGATTATCGCCCCCACCTTAATGTCTAAAACCTCCGGCTGCTGATCAAAGTCGATGGCTTCAGGCTGACATGCTTTTTCGCAGAGCCTGCAGCCTATGCAGTGCTCCCAGTCTATCGCAGCGTAGAGGGGAGTTGACTGTGGGATGGGGATGTAAATGGCCTTCCTCACCCCAATGCCGTAATCAAATTCATTTGGAACTTCAACAGGGCAAACACTGCTGCAGTCATCTATGCAGCCCTTGCACTTCGACTCGTCAACGTACCTCGGGTGCTTTATCACCCTGAGCCTGAAGTTGCCAACTGTCCCACTAAGCTCCTCAATTTCAGCATTTGTTATAACCTCTATGTTCTCGTGATTCCAAACATCGCTCATCTTGGGGGCAAGAATGCAGATCGAGCAGTCGTTGGTCGGAAAAACCTCATTTAGTGTGGCCATGTGCCCCCCAATGGTGGGGTTCTTCTCAATCAGATAGACCTTTATCCCGGAATCTGCAAGCGTTAGTGCTGCCTCAATTCCCGCAACCCCTCCACCAATTACGGCAACACTCCTCTCAACCTCAGCCTTCCTTCTTTCCAGAGGCCTGTTAACCCTGGCCTTTGCAACGGCCATCCTTATTAGATCCTTGGCCTTGGCTAACGCAGCCTTTGGCCTGGCCTGATGCACCCACGAGCACTGCTCCCTGATGTTGGCAATCTCAACCATGTACGGATTCAGTCCAGCTCTGATCGCCACCCTGCGAAAGGTTGCCTCATGCAGCTTTGGACTGCAGGCTGCAACAACAAAGGCGTCGAGAGATTTTTCTTTAATAATCCTCGCAATTTCCTCCTGGCCAGAGTCGGAGCAGGCGTAATCTATGTCCTCAGCATGAACCACGTCCTTCAGAGTTTTAGCGTACTCAACAAGCTCATTCACATCAATAACCCTGGCGATGTTCAAACCGCAGTGACAGATGAATACGCCAATCCTCATTCCTTTAGTTCTTGACTCCATGCAATTTTAAATCTTTTCAATAATTAAAAAATGTGAACTAAAGAAAAATGTTTATAGCTTATGCTGCGATGCAGCTACATGGAGAGGATCTTCGCTCCATGGAGGATCAGGTACATATTAGCCCCCAAGCCGAAGGAATGCATATTCTGCCAGGCTCCAAAGGAGAACAGGGACAGGGAGAACCTCATACTCTTCAGGGGAAAAACATGCTATATAATCATGAACAGAAACCCCTACAACCCCGGGCACGTTATGGTCTGCCCCTACAGACATGTACCATCAACCGAGGATCTCAACGATGAGGAGCTGCTTGAATCCATGAAGCTCGTAAACTTCTCCATTGAGGTTATAAGAGAAGCTATGAACCCCGACGGGTTCAACATTGGTGTGAATATCGGAAAGGTTGCGGGAGCGGGAATTGCCGCTCATCTGCACATCCACGTTGTGCCGAGATGGAATGGAGACACATCCTTCATGCCAGTCCTTGCAGACGTGCAGATAGTTCCGGAGGCACTGGAGGAGACCTACGACAAACTGCTCAGCATCATAAATGATAAAAATTTTTACGTATAATATGAAATCAACCAGAAAATTTTTAAGCGCCACGTGGCCTTGCTATTGATGAGTTCGGGTAAAGGTGTCATACTTGAAGTCAGAAACAGATATCATTCTGCTGTGATATATATAAACAACAAAAACGTAGAAGTTGTAGAATGTACAAATTCATCGGCATGCAGAATTCAGGGAGTTGCAGGTAGAAGATGCCCCGAGTACTGCCCCTTTGTTGTTGAGGCCAAGAAGTTTGTAGGTGGGTTGAGAACAAAGTACAGAGTAGAGGTTTTGAGCAGCATCGTTTAGTGTAGCTCATGGATCAGATACTGCTTTACTTCACCGGAACTGCAGGTGCTGGAAAGACCTACCTTACAAAGGCCTTTGCTGACTGGCTTGATTTAAAGAAGCTCGACTACATGCTGATTAACCTTGATCCGGGGGCTGATTTTGTCCCGTACTCTGCCGATATCGATGTCAGGGAATGGTTCACGCTGGAGGGCATTATGAGTAAGTTCGATGTCGGGCCAAATGGGGCCCAGATAATAGGGGCAGATATGGTGTCAACCCTCGTCGATGAGATCAGGGATGAGGTTGAGCAGTCATCATCCGAGTACGTTTTAATTGACACTCCCGGGCAGTTGGAGCTTTTCACTTTGAGGGAGAGCAGCAAAATTCTGATTAACGCTTTGAACCCCGAGAGGAGCGTCATGGTCTATCTCTTCGATCCGGTGGTGTCAAAAACTCCGTCGGGCTTTCTATCCCTGCTCTTCATGGCCTCATCAGCAGTGTTCAGACTGGAAATCCCTCAAGTGCTGGTTCTCTCCAAGGCGGATGTGCTCAGCGAGGATGAACTTGACAGGATTATCGAGTGGAGCACGGATCCGGAGAACCTCTACGATAGTCTGAGTATGGAAAGAAAAACTCTAAGCCTTGAGCTGTTTCTGATGCTGAGGGATTCCGGGCTTTTTCGACCTCTCATCCCAGTCTCAGCCGTCACTGGCTATGGAATGGACGACATCTACGATTCGGTTCAGGAGATATTCTATGGAGGTGATGACCTGGAGAGGGTACTGTTCTAAGGATGTTCTAAGGGTTGACGATGGGGAAGCACTTCCCCACCCTTATGGCTTTTTTTACGCTCTCAAGAACAAAGATCCTTGCCTTTCTGACCGCATCCTCCAAACTGTTTCCCAGCCCGAGGTAGCATGCGAGGGATGTGCTGTAAACGCATCCAGTTCCGTGGATGTTCACGGGCGAGAACTCAGCCTTAACCCTGTAGAGCCTTCCCTCATCGCAAACAACATCAACTCCACCAAGCTCTCCACCCGTGATGACCGCACTGCATCCGTAGTTTCTCCATATCTCCTCTGCGAGCTTCTCAGCCTCATCTGCAACTGCAAGCTGCTTTGCCTCTGATAGATTTGGTGTTGTTACCGTCACTGATGGTAGAAGCATTTTGTAAGCTTCAACACTGCCAAGCTCTCCACCCGTTCCCGCAGTTATGACAGGATCGAGAACTTTCGGGCAGCTTAAGTCCTTGATACAGTCCAGAATTGCCAATGCGACCTCCTTTGATGGAACAAGCCCTATCTTCACGCAGCTTGGCTCAAAATCATCCAGAACCTCTGTGATCTGCTCTCCAATTATTTCAGGCTCGACAGGGTAAACTTTACCAGAATGGCAGGTGTTCTGCACCGTTAAAGCTGTGATAACCGAAGCAGCATGAAAATTCAAAGCCCTGGCCGTTTTAATGTCGGCATGAACTCCTGCCCCACCACCTGGGTCGAGGCCAGAAACTGTCAAAATTACTTTCATAAAATAAAATTAGAAGAGCTCGTTGAGGTTGATTATGTGCTTTCCGAGCTTTCCACCATAGTTTCCGGCAGTTATCTTAACAACTCCCGGAATCTTGGTTGCTGCAAGGATTCCTACCTTCGTGGCCTCCTTGATGGCATCCACGGTAAGGCCATTTATGACGATCTCATAGACAGCCTTAACGCCCTCCGGAATCTGCGTGCCCTCAACCTTGTCCCTTATGCTCGGGGCAAACTTCTCGTTTGTCGATGCCCTGAGGAACTTGTACTTGTTCGCCCCAACCTTTGAACCTGAGGCCACAATTCCTCCAGGGAAGGGTGTTATAACTCCCTCCACATCGGCAATTGCATCAACAGCAGCTTTTGCTGCAGCCAACGCTGAAGGCTGCGTTTCGGCCATTATGAAGAAGTTCCCTCCGGCAATACCGCTGGTGTAGCCGATGTCGTTCTCAATGATGAAGTCACCCTCCATCATCGGCACTGCCCAGCACTTCCTTCCCCCAACTTCCAGCTCTCTCTCGTACCCATCAGCAAAGAACTTGAGCTTGAAGCCCGTATCGAATTTCTCCTCAGCATCCGGCAGACCGTTGAAAACGGCAGCTGTGGGAGCTGTCAGCACGCACTGGCCAAGTCTTGCAAGGAGCTGCTCTTCCAAACCCTTCTTGCTCATGTGGCAGATCTGGATGTAGTAGCCCGGTCTGCCGTCGGGAGTGTCAGAAGGCTTGACCTTGAGTTCTATTCCAGCTTCGGCCGGGCACATAATCACAGATGTGCCAAAACCCGTAGCCTCGTTTGCAGCTACCCAGGCCCAGTAGTAGTCGTAGCCAGTTATCAAAACTCTCGCAATTTTTATATCAAAGGCCTCAGCAAAAGTCTCTTCAACCTCCACACCATTCACTTTCATACTATCACCCACAGAGAGTCTCCAGCTGTGATTTAAATCTTTTTATTTTACCACCCAGGTTTAACCCTTGCCTGCAACAACTACAGTTTTATTCCCTCCCGTTCAACACCTGCCATGGAATCAAGGTTTGAAGTCCTCTCGCTGAGGGAAAGGGAGGTACTTTCAGCAGTTTATGAAGGCTGCAGAACGAGAAACGAGGTGGCAGAAAAAGTCGGCCTGTCAGCACCGCATCTGTCAAGGATATTTAAAAAACTGAAATCTGCCCGCCTCATAACACTTGAGAACGGTGTAGCCAGCCCCCTCTTTAAGGGCGAATTGCACGCCATTTTCTACGATGTGTTCTCCAGGTATGAAAAGCTGTTTGAGTCAATTGATCTGAACAGGTACATTCTGGACGACATACCTGAAAACCTGCTCCACAGGATGTATGAACTGTCAAACGTCATTACGATCGAGTCCCCCCGTGAGATCTTTCAGCCCCATCCTACTGTTGTTGACAACATGGTTAAGAGCGAGTACGTTGTGGGGTATGGCAGAATGTTCTACCCGGAGTACGCCCAGCTGTTCCTCAAACTGGCGAGAGATGGCGTCATGACTGAGGCCATTATAAACGAGAAGACTCTCGACGAGATCAGAGAGCTGTACAGTTCGGAGCTTGATGAGTATCTGAGGTGTCCACGTTCAAAGCTCCTTGTGTCCAGACGCAACTTCAATTTCTCCATAATCCTGACGGATTCTGCCTTTTTCATGTCCCTGTTTTTCAAAAACGGCACTCTTGACTACACAAAGTTCTACGCATGGTACGATGAGGATGGAAGGAGGTGGGGAAGAGACCTGGTAGAGTTTCTTAAAAAACAAAGTTACAGAGTGGAAAGTGTTTAAATTTCAAAGCTCTCTCCAGGTTTCAGAATCACAACCTCAACGTCCAGGCCCTTTGCCTCAACAGCCCTCTTGAAGTCCTCTGGGTCCTTCTCTATGAGGGGGAAGGTGTTGTAGTGCATCGGAATGGCAACCTTCGGCTTTACCAGCTCCAGCGCTTTGACAGCTCCGGCAATTCCCATTGTATATACATCCCCAATTGGTACGAGCATGACATCTGGCTTGTGAAGCTCGCCGATAAGCTGCATATCCAAGAAAACGTCGGTATCGCCCGTGTGATAAACCTTAACTCCATCCATAGCCACTATCATCCCGGCAGACATACCGGCACTTATTATCTCTCCCTTCTCGTCCTCTACATCAGCAGAGTGCCAGGCTGGTACCATCGTCACGGATATGCTTCCAGCTCTCACGGTCCCACCCATGTTCATGCCTATGGTTTCGACACCCTGCTTGGCAAGAATCCTTGAGAGCTCATGGATGCATACCACTGGTGAGTCATTTCTCCTGGCGATCTCGACAGTATCTCCAAGGTGATCTCCATGGCCGTGCGTTACAACGATGTAGTCAACCTTCAGATCTTCTGGTTTCACGGGAGCGTTTGGATTGCCTGTCAGGAAGGGGTCGATCAGAACCCTCATGCTCCCATCCAGCAGAAAGGCAGCATGACCCAGCCAGGTTATTTTCATGTTCTTAGGTTTGCAGGAAAGATTTTAATGTTTTTGCCTGATCGAAATACCGCCAGGATAATTACAATTTTGTGAGAAAAATTATTTTAGATGTCCAATCATATCCGCAACATGGAAGTATCCATCCCTGAAAAGGTTCTCTTCGAAACGGAAATTTACGAGATAGACGACAACCTGAAGGTCAAAAACGGGCAGGTAAAGGTGACTGAGAACCGTATCATTGTAAAGAGTAACGGAAATTTGAAGCTCCTTTACGTTTCAGGAGTGAAGATGCTGGAGATTAAAAAGGAAGAGCGCTGGGGACACCTTCTTGCAGGGGCAATTTTCCTCGCAAGCTCGGGGATAATGTACCTGTTTGGGGTGGAGTACGGAATCAAGAGCTTTTCCTCGGCACTGTTCTTCTTCATCCTGCCCACAGTCTTTCTGTCCCTGGCACTCATGCTCCTTTACTGGTGGTTTGTTACACGCTCCTACCTCCTGGAGATGTCCACGGAGTTTGGGGGGAGGGTTAAAATCAGGAGCAAATGCAGGGAGGATCTGGTGGAGATTGCCAATGCTGTGGAACTCGTCAAGATGGGGGCTGTAAGAAGACTGCAGATGAGAAGCGAAAAATGGGGAGAAAGATCTTTTATTTAGATTTATTTTTGGTTAGGTCGATATTGGATATAGAATCACCGACTGTGTGTTCGAAATATACAGGGATATCTTGCAACACCGCCATTTTTTCGTAGAAGAGAACTCTAATTGTATTCGCTGGTGAAGTAAGGGAAATAAGCTTGATAAACTCCTTATAAGTGCTTCGACGAATGTATTTTTTGTCTCAACTGCTTTTTTAATGGCCTACCTTTCAAGGAGCTTTTTGTGGTATATTTATCAGCATTTCAACTTTCTATATAAATATTTAAAAATTGATAAAAAATCTTGAACTGGAAGTTCTCAGAAGTTGCTCAACCATATTTATACAATAAAAAATAAAATAATAAAAATCTATGAAACTGCAGAGAGCTCCTCCTCGCTCAGTACTTTACCCAGATCGATTAAGATCAGCAGCCCATCTGGTAGTTTCCCAATACCTCTGAGGAATTTCGATTCTGCTTTTGGAGTTATTATGCTTGGGAGTTCGTCTATGTTCTCTTTCGGTAGATACTTCACCTCCGTAACCGTGTCAACCATCATCCCGATGGTGCTACCCTTGTGCTCAAAAACGATTATCCTCGTGTCGTTGTCTATTGGCTTTGGCTCCATTCCGAAGCGCCTTCTGAGGTTTATGATCGTGGTTATCTGTCCCCTGAGGTTAATGACTCCTTCAACGTAATCCGGAGCGTTGGGTATGGACGTTATCTCCTCAACCCTGATTATCTCCTTGACCTGCGACGTCTCAACCCCGTATCTCTCATCGCCGAGGTTGAATATCACTAACTGGAGTGTCGAGTTTGTTTCCCTATTCATGGTTCTCATATTCTGAAGCTGTCCTCAATTATCTTGAGCGTCTGCTCCGCTGAAATCGCGGTCTGCTCCACGCTTGCAGTGATTTCTTGGACTGCAGCAGTCTGCTCTTCTATGGCCGCAGAAGTTTCTTCAGCGGATGCTGCAGCCTCCTCTGCGGTTGATGCAACTTCATCAATGTTCCTTGCTATCTGTTCAACTCTCGCATATCCCTCATCAGCCTGTTTGACGATTGCTGCCAATCTCTCTCCAATTTCTCTGACCATCTTTCCAATTTCGGCACTTCTCTTCAGAGCTGAGAGCACTTCCTTGGAGCCAGTCTTGGACTGTTCGTAGGCACGTTTTGTAGCGTCAGTAACCTTCTGAGTTTCAGAAAGAACCATCTTAACAATCTCGTTTATCTCCTCAGTGCTCTTCCTCGACTCCTCAGCAAGCTTTCTCACCTCATCGGCAACAACTGCAAATCCCCTTCCGTGCTCTCCCGCCCTCGCAGCCTCTATTGCTGCATTCAGCGCAAGAAGGTTGGTTTGATCGGCAATGGACTTAATCTTCTCCGACACCTTGTCTATATTGTTTACTGCAGCATCCAGCTCTTTCACTATCTCAGCCACGGCATTCATTTCCCTAATTATCTCTTCCATACCATTCTGCGCGCGCTTTCCTTCTTCTTCAGCGAGTTCCGCATTTTCAACGGCCTTTTTCGCAAACTCTGCGGATATCTTTGCCTCACCCGTAAGCTTCTTGATGTTCTCCACAACGTTCTTCGCTTCAGCAGCAGTATCATTCGCTACTCTTGAAAGATTTGCTGCCCCTTGAGCCATCTGCTGTGATGCTGCACTTATTTGCTCCATTCCTGCATTTATCTGATCTACTGCCTCCTTGATTTGCTTCATTCCAGTGGAATTCTCCTCTCCGATGCGCCTCATTTCAGTGATGAAGTTCCGCATACTCTCTCCCAGTCCGACGAGTGCCTTTTTGAAAGCTGCAAACTCTCCTTCCATCCTTACATCCGCTCTAACTTCTCTCGTGAAGTCACCCTCGGCGTAGCTCTTCACGACCTCTATCCCCTCACGTATGGGTAACACAATTGCATCCGTCATACTGTTTATGTTTTCCACGAGCTTTGCATAATCTCCGTAGGCTGCAACGTTTGCCTTGACATTCAGATTCCCCCTTGTAGCTTCGCTACTAACCCTCAGAATCTCCACAAACAGTGCCCTCATGTCATCAATGAAAGAGTTGAATTCCTCGAACATCGCTGCAACGTCTCCACTGTACTTCTCTGCAGGTAATTTTACGCTAAAGTCCCCCATTTTCAACCGGGATATCGCACTGGAGAGCTCGTTGAACACGTCCTCCGTTATCCCAAACTGCTCGACCACACTGCTCATAAACAATCTATAAAACAAAATGTAAAACATTTTTGCTCAATAATATAATATCTCAAAAGCAATACTTAAAAGATATCTCTCAACGGTAGTGTGTTTGCGGATTACCTTCCTGTGAGCTGAAGATCTTTCCGGTCGTTTTCAGGATTCTTTCAGACTGCAACCACCCCTCATCCAGGAGGGAGACGATGCCTGCAATTTTGTCCACCTGGTGCAGTATTGTCTCGCGCACTCTATCATCTCCTACGCTAAGCTCGGTGATAAGCCGGATAGCTGTGAGGGGGTTGCGGATACCATCCACAAGAGAGGCAAAGCAGGAGATGTTGTACTCAAGCTGCATGGCCATCTCCATCAGCTTGATCCCAAAGGCGAGATCGTTGGCCATTGCCGTCAGAAGCTCAAGCTCCTCTCCGTTGAGCGGCCTGTCCGTGCAGACCTCAATCGTGCCCCTCGTTTCACCATCTATACGGAGGTCGATCTTGTATCGCTCCGCCCTGTCTGGATCTCCCCTGACAGCCAGCGTTTCTTGAATGTCACCATCAAATACGTGTATCTTCACACCGCAGAACTCATTCACAGAGTACAGCTCATCGCAGATTTTCTCCACGAGTGTCCTTACATCTCTCTCATGCAGAATGATTCTGCTGATTCTGTTCATAGTTTTCAGCAGCCTCTTAACCCTTATTACTCCGGTTATCTCCGTTGCCATGATCAGGCAGAGATCTTTTCCGCCTATGCCGAGCGGGTAGTAGTGGGTGAGAAAGTGCCTGGAGTCCCTTTCATCCTGATCCATCACAGAGTTTCCCGTACTTATGGCCAGCTTTACCAGTCTTGCTCGTCTGTCTGCAACATCTTTGGAAAAAATGTCGTAAAAGCTTTTGCCGACGGGATTTGTGCCCACGCTCTCAGCCATGGCAGGATTCGCCTCGATGAACTTACCATCCCTGTCCACGAGGGCAATCATAACTGGAGAGTGGTTGAGGATGGCCTCGTACTTCTTGAGCACTGTTAGAAGCAGCTCCACAAACTCCTTGACGTCGTCGGGTATCTGGGTCATATCTCCTTGTCCATCACTTTTTCGAGATCTACAAGAATCAGCAGGCCATCGGGCAGCTTCCCGACGCCCGTTAGGAACTTCGACTCACTTCTGTTCGTTACGATGTTTGGAAGCTCCTTGATGTCCTCCTTGGCGAGGTATCTCACCTCCGTAACCGTGTCAACCATCATCCCGATGGTGCTACCCTTGTGCTCAAAAACGATTATCCTCGTGTCGTTGTCTATTGGCTTTGGCTCCATTCCGAAGCGCCTTCTGAGGTTTATGATCGTGGTTATCTGTCCCCTGAGGTTAATGACTCCTTCAACGTAATCCGGAGCGTTGGGTATGGACGTTATCTCCTCAACCCTGATTATCTCCTTGACCTGCGACGTCTCAACCCCGTATCTCTCATCGCCAAGCTTGAAGATTGCCACCTGTATCGTTGTGTTCTGTGAGTTCATCTGGAGCATTTTTACCACCCTAAAAATTAGGAGAAGGAGCCGAGCTTCTTCATCAGGGTCTCCAGGCTCTCTTGTGCCAGCTGGAGCAATCTCTCCGATCCGTTGGCGATCTGCTGCACCGCAGCGGTCTGCTCCTCTATGGCTGCTGAGGATTCCTCGCTTGCAGCGGCGGATTCCTCAGCGGTTGATGCAACCTCCTCAATGTTCCTGACAAGGGCCTCAAGCTTCTCGACGCCCTTCTGCGATTCTTCAGCCACATCCTCAAGCATCTTGTTGATCTCAGCAACCATGTTTCCTATCTCCTCTGCCATTCTGAGTGCCTCGTTTATCTTCTCCCCGCCATCCTTCGACCCCGTCTTGACCTTTCTGACGGCCTCTATCACCCTCTGCGTTGCTTCAGTAACGCTGGCAACAATCTCCGCTATCTCCTCAGTGCTCTTCCTCGACTCCTCAGCAAGCTTTCTGATCTCATCGGCAACAACTGCAAATCCCCTTCCGTGCTCTCCCGCCCTCGCAGCCTCTATTGCTGCATTCAGCGCAAGAAGGTTGGTTTGATCTGCTATGGACTTTATCCTCTCCGTCACCTTGCCGATGTTTTTAACGGTCTCGTTCAGCTCCTCCACAATCTGCCCTGCAATGTCTATTTCCTTCATGATCTCCTTGAGCTTGTTGATGGCTACCTCCCCACTCTCTCTCGACTTTTCAGCGTACTCCATGGCGTTGTTCGCATACCTGCTGGATCTCGATATGTTCTCGTTCAGCTTCTCAAAGAGTTCCATCGTCTCCTTGACCAAGAGGTGGGAGTTGTTGGAGATCTTCGACAGGTTCTCAGCTCCCGTGGCGATCTGCTGGGATGCTGAAGAGATCTGCTGCATTCCCGCATTGAGCTGGCTTATAGCTTCCATGTTCTCCCTGGCCATCTCCTCGGTCTCCTTCAGGGCCTTCATGACCTCCTCAAAAGTGCTGCTGATCTGCGCTGCAAGTGTGTTCACCAGCTCAAAAACCCTGCCAAACTCACCATCCTCGACCTCCAGCCTGACGTCCCAGTTCCCAGCTATGAGTTCCTCAAGGGCCTGCTCCAGCTGGGCAAGGTACTGGCGATGCTGGGCTGTTTGCTCCACCATAACCTCCGAACTCACAGCTACCCCCCCGTGAGATTTCATTTTCAGATTCCCAGTTTAGATTACTTTGTTGAAATAGTATATAATTTATTCCTTCATATAAGCAATTATATATCCAAAATTGCAAATCTGAAATTACTGAAGCCGATCTGCTATATATTCACAGTCTCAGGATGCGTAAGATCTTCTCAGACTCCCTCCAGCAACTGTCGAGCTTTGAGACTGAATTTTTTATCTTCTCAACCTGCTCCAGCAGGTTCTCACGGAGAGTGTTATCGGCATACAGCTCTGCGTTGAGCTGTATCGCTGTTAAAAGGGTTGCGAATACCATCAACGAGGTGGGCAATCTAGACGATGTTTCGTTCAAGCTGAAGTCGCATATCCATCAGCTTTACTGCCAGCCCAACATCGCTAACGATCGTCTGGAGGGGTGAGGTCTCAGCCTCGTCAAGCTCCCTTACCGACCAGATGCTTACAGATCCAACCTCATAACGACAGCTGAGAACTCCTCCGGCTCGCTCAGGATCTCAGCTACATCTCTCAGCATGTCCTCCTTTTCTTTGGCGTGCAGTATCGTGCTGCCTATTCTCCTGGCGATGTCCATCATCCGCTGCATTCTCACGATCCGTGTGATGTCTAAGATCATCACAAGGCAGTACATCTCGTCATCAAAGGGTCTGCAGGGGTTGAAGTGCAGAAGGTAGTGCCTGAGGTTCATGGTGTCCTGAAAGGTTAGGTCTCGTCCCTCTCGATCGGCTCTCTCACAGCTTTTAAAGCCCTCTCCGCAAAATCATTCGGCAGCATATCGAAAATACTCCTTCCAACGGGATCTTCTCAAAGATTCCTGACAACTGCCGGATTTGCATCCAGAACTAAGCCATCTTTGTTGATTATAAGGATACCCATGGGGGATTTCTCAAAAATCGTTATGCGCTGCCGTGCAAAGATCACGACCTTTCGCAAAATCTCCTTTAACTCCTCCTCGTCCACTCTGATTTTTCCACACGAATGCATATAACAGTTCTGCTCAGAGCATCTCGATAACCTTCTCAAGGATAGATATCAGTTTTCTGCCTTGATCGCTCAGAACGTACTTGCCATTCTGCTTGAGCACCAGGTTGTTTTCAACGAGGCGCTTCAAGAGCCTGTTGAGGACACTTGGACTGAGTTTTGACTCGAACATTATCTCTGTAAACCCTGCAGCCCCAGACTTCAAGCTCAGCAGTATCTTCACAGTTCCCGGGTGCACAAGAACCTTGTAGATCTCCTGCTTCCTGCCGAGTTCCTCCATCGCATACACTATCCTATTAGAGTATATATTAATTTTGCTCGTTCGAAATACGAATCGTATAACATTCTGTATTAAATTTTGTTTTTTAAGAAGGGAAAAGTTTTAAGAAAAAATGAAACTGATCCCCACTATGGGCAGAAAAAACGTTATCATTTCTGTAAGAGTCCCGGAATGGCTGAAGGCAGAAATGGATAGGACAAACGTGAACTGGAGCGAGTACATCAGAAGCAAGATAGAGGAGAGGATCAGGTTGGAAAAGGTTGGAGAGATACTCTCTGCAATTGAAGAGCTTAAAAGGTGATGAGGTTGATAGTTGACGCCTCCGTCATAGTTGAGCTTGTGAGCAACATTGAGAACCACCGGAAGTTGAGGGAGAAGCTAATTTCGGGAGACCTGTCTCTGAAAATCCCTGAAACTGTAAAGAACGAGGTTTATGAGGTCTTATCAAAAACGGAGAGGGAGTACTTCGACAAGCTCCTACCGCTTGTTGCACAGTTTCTGGACTACATCACCGTGCCCCTCAGCCCCTCCTTGCTTTCAAAGGCAGCAGAAATCAGCAGAAAGTTTGAGGTTAGTGTGTCAACCGCATCCTGCGTAGCACTGTCCATAACCAGTGGGGAAATTTACGTAACGGCAGACCAATCAATCGTCCGGAAGTTAAAAAAAGAGTATCCGGTCCTGCATCTGGAAGAGATTCACTTCTTTCGATAGACCTTCTCCCTCAAACTCACGCATTCGAACTTTTCTTTAAATCCTGCTGGCAGGGTCTCGCTCTTGCCGATGATCAGATATCCTCCACCAACCAGCGAGTCGTAAAAATCCTGCACGACCTTCGCCTTCTGCTCCTCCGTGAAGTAGATCATGACGTTCCTGCAAAACACGGCATCTAGGTACTTTGAGACCGGTTCCTCAGTCGTCAGATCGTGCTTCTTGAACCTCACCATTCTCTTTAGGAAGTTTTTCACCCTGTACCCGTCGTCTTCCCTATCGAAGTACCTCTGGATCATCATCTTGCTCATGTTTTTGAGCTGGCTCTCCTTGTAGAACCCCTCCCTCGCCATTTCGAGGCAGGCATCATCTATGTCGGTGGCGTACACTGTTATCAGCCATCCCTCACCGAGCGCTTCCAGGGCGCAGATTGCGATGGAGTACGGTTCCTCACCGCAGGAACATCCAGCACTCCAGAACCTCACGAAGTTACTCTTTACCCTCCTCTTCCTCTCGGCTATGGTTGGGATTACGTGGTCCATGAAGAACTGGAAGGGGGTTCTGTCTCTCATGAACTCTGTGACGTTTATGGTTATCGTGTTCACCAGCTTCTCCACCTCTCCGTCTCCGTTGTTTCTGAGGTACCTCAGGTACTCTCCATAGTCCTTTATGCCAAGCATCTTCATTCTCAGCTCAATTCTCCTTCTCAGGTATCCTTCCCGGTACTTGGTCAGATCTATCCCCGACTCTCTGCTTACGAAATTGATCAGGGTTTTGAAGGTCAGATCCACAGTTCACCACCCTTGCTGTACTTTATGAGCATCCTACCATCGTCTGTGAAAAAATATACCGTTCTCCCCTGATTCCCCCCCACATCCTGAGCGACCAGCCTTACACCGAAGTCATCAAGCACGGATTTTATGGCTTCAATGTTTCTGTCCCCTATCTTCAGTATGTCCATGGTCATGTGCTTGAAGATCTGCGCCCCACCGGCCATCTTGGCAACGACCCTGTCCCTGTCAACCCCCACCCTCTCCATGGCCTCAAGCATCATCTCCACTGCATGGTCAGCATACTTTGCGCTCCTCTTCGTTCCATTGCTCGACCTCGGGAGCATCACGTGGGCCAGCCCACCAACCCTTACGAGCGGATCGTAGAGGGCAATGCCTATGCAGGATCCAAGCCCAATGGTCTTGAGCACTGCACCCTTGGCTACCCTGAATTCCCCGACGCCCACCAGTAGCTCGGTGCGCATTATTCCACCATTCCTAAGAGCTGAAATATGTAGTTCACGAACCTCTCGTTGGGGATCAGCATCACCAGAATCTCTATTTCATCCTCGCTCTCCTCCAGGTTGGTTTCAAAGATCACAACGTAGTCACTCTTTTCCGCAAGCTGGGAAACAATCGCATCTATGACTGCGACCGCATAGTCCTTTGCGAAGTTTGGTGGCGTTGGTATCAGCACGATTCCCAGCATCTCTGCAATCGCATCACAGAAGGCTGAAGACAGTATGTTGCCTATCTCCATCAGTGTTGAATCCACCATCTCTTCATCACTGCTGTCTCCGAGCAGAATTTCTGCCAGCTTAATTGAGGAACCCTCCGGGAAGTTTATGTACAGAAACCCTGTCTGTCCGTTTTCCACATCGTCAAGGGCCGTGACCACTCCTGCAACCATTTTCTCCGCATCTATCACCTTGTGCAGGTCCTGTATCTTCACGATGGATGCTACTGGCACGGACATGTTTATCATCTTCCCAAGCATCTGGGAAAGGGATGTCGCTGCCTTTCCGACACCTATATTGCCCAGCTCCTTCAGAGCGTCCAGCTCAATCTCTCCAAGCTCCTCAATACTACGCAAGCCTATCACCTCCCAGTAAACTCGATATGTCTATTATGGGCACAACCCTACCATCACCCAAAATTGTGACACCGCTAAACCCCTTGATTTTGGCAAGATGCCCTGTAAGGGGTTTGATAACTATCTCCTGCTGCTCGGCTATCATATCTGCTATGAGGGCATACTTCTCACCCTCCTTCTCAACAATAATACCTACCTCCTTTTCCGGCTTTCCGTTCACAACGTTGAAAAGCTCTCTAAGTTTGAAAGCCGGAACGAGCTTTCCACGCACTATCAAAAACGGATTGCCGTGTATAACCTTCCAGTTTTCGTCAGTTACATACAATGCCTCGATAACGCTTGAAATGGGTATGGCGTAGGTCTCGTTTCCAACCTTTACGAGCAGGGATTTGACTATCGCCACCGTTGGTGGCAGGTGTATCCTCATTCTCGTTCCCTCACCCTTCTTCGAGCTTATTCTAACGCTGCCACCAAGCCTCTCTACTGTTGTCTTTACAACGTCCATTCCAACTCCTCTGCCCGAGATCTCCGTCGCCTTGTCCTTTGTTGAGAAGCCGGGAGCGAAGATCAGCATCTTTATCTCATCTTCGCTCATCGTCTCAGCTTCTGCAGGAGTTATCAGCCCTCTCTCAATGGCCTTCTGCTTTATCTTCTCAACATCAAGCCCCCTGCCATCATCCTCAAGCTCAATTATGATGTTGTTCTTCTCCCTCCATGCGGCAAGCCTGATTCTACCGGTTTCACTCTTTCCAGCAGCCTTCCTTTCCTCTGGAGATTCAATACCATGATCCACGGCATTTCTCACAAGATGTACAAGCGGGTCGCTTATTTCATCAAGAACCGTCCTGTCGAGTTCGGTGTCAAGTCCTTCCATTATAAACTCGACCTTCTTGCCCAGCTTCCTTGCCAGGTCTCTGACCATCCTCGGGAACTTGCTGAACACCCTCTCGACCCTGACCATTCTTATCTGCATTATCTCGTCCTGAAGACTTGTGATGGACTTGTCCATTATCGCCACAGCCTCTTTCAGCTCCGGAATGTCGTACTCGGTTGCAATTTGCAGCAATCTGCCCTTGCTTATTACAAGCTCCCCAACGAGGTTCATTATTGTGTCGAGCTGCGATATGTTTACCCTTATGCTCTCAAGTTTCCTGCCCTTCTTCTTTCTTGGGTGCTCCTCTTTCTCCTCTTTGCCCTTCCTTTCCTCCTTCCTTTCTTCTTTCTCCTCTTTTTTCTCCTCCTTTGGTTCAATCGGTGAAACTTCGAATCTATCGACCTCCGCAATCCTTCCCATTGCCTCCTCAATCTTGGCAGGGTCTGCAGATTTCAGAAAAACGGCAAAGTGCCCATCGAAGTCCTCTCTGTCCATGTCGTCCTCGTGTGGAATTGTCCCTATCACTTCTGAGATCTCACTCAGGGTCTCGACAACTAAGGCTGCTCTCACACTTTTGAGAACGCAGTCCTTGCTTAGATAGACGTCAACCCTTATATTTGCACCCTCAATTGTTTCCTGAACTTTTTCCTCTTCACGAGTCTCCTTTTTATTTACAAAGTTGCTAAGAGCGGAAATAATATCGTCAACATCGATATCATCACTGTCCTCCTCCTCTATTTTGTCCAGCATCTCCTCCACAGCATCCACTGCTTTCAGCATCACGTCGATCAGGTCGCTTGTAACCTCAATCTCCCCATCCCTCACCTTGCCCATTGCACTCTCCAGCTTGTGGCAGAGATCCTCCAGCCTCTTGTACCCCATAAATCCTGCCATTCCCTTTATCGTGTGTGCAACTCTGAAGATCTCGTTTATAGCGTCGATATCACCGCCTTCGAGCTTTATAAAGTTCTGATTCATCGTGTCGAGGTACTCTCTTGCCTCCTGAATAAACTCCTGCTTGTACTCATCCATATCATCGCCCATTGAGCTTCACCTCCAGAAATCTGACAATTTCCTCGGCAATCTCGAAAACGGGCTTGACTGACACGATGCCACCAAGCTCTATCGCAGCCTTTGGCATCCCGAAAACAACGCATGTGTCCTCGCTGCTCGCAATTGTGAGTCCACCCTTGTCCCTGATTCTCTTCATGCCGTAAGCTCCGTCTTCACCCATGCCGGTAAGGATGGCCCCAACAACGTTTCCACCATATGCTTCGACCACAGATTCGGCAGTAACGTCAACAGATGGCTTTACAGCGTTCACGGGCTTTCCATCGACGATCTTTATGCGTACAACGTTTGCTGCCCTCCTCACCTTCATGTGGTACCCGCCTGGGGCGATGTACACCACTCCATCCTTTACTCTCTCGTTGTTCTCCGCCTCTTTCACTTCTATCTCGGACATACTGTTCAGTCTCTCGGCAAGCTGCTGTGTGAAGTTGGGGGGCATGTGCTGAACGACGAAGACAGGTGCTGGAAGATCTGCTGGCAGTCGTGGAATGATCATCTCAAGGGCTGAAGGCCCGCCAGTGGATGAGCCTATCAGCACGCAGACATCCTTGGTCTTTGCTTTCCAGTTCCCCCTCACAACATCCAGCTTCAGTTTTTTGAGGTTCTGAAGCCTTATGAGGTTGGGAGAGGTTGCGGCCACTGCCCTTATCTTGGATACCAGCTCCCTCTCCACGGATGATAGATCCACCAGTGCTCCACTCGGTTTGGGAACGAAGTCAACAGCTCCGAGTTTGAGGGCTTCTAAGGTCTCTCTCGCCCCCTCTGTTGTCAATGTGCTCAGCATGATCACTGGCGTGGGCTTCTTCTCCATTATTATCTTCAATGCTGTAAGCCCGTCCATTACGGGCATCTTTATGTCGAGGGTTATGACGTCCGGACTGAGCTTGAGGGTCTTCTCAACGGCCTCCTTCCCGTTTTTGGCAGTGTCAACTACCTCCATTCTTGCCCTTGTCAGCATGTCTGTGACGGCCATCCTCACCAGCGCTGAGTCGTCAACTACAAGGACCCTCATAATCAGCTCAGTCCGGCAACCTTCTTCAGCTCTTCAATCACCTTTGGGGCCTGGAAGGGTTTCACTATGTATCCCTTCGCTCCCAGCTTTATCGCAGCTTTGACCATCTGTTCCTGTCCAACAGCTGTGCACATCACGACCTTTGCGTTAGGGTCGAGCTTTCTGATCTCCTTGAGTGCCTCAATCCCATTCATTTCCGGCATCACTATGTCCATTGTCACGATATCCGGCTTCAGCTGCTTGTACAGCTCTACAGCCTGCTTTCCGTTTTCCGCCTCACCCGCTATATCAAAACCCCCGGAAAACAGTATGTTTTTCAAAAGCTTCCTCATAAACGCCGTATCGTCCACAATCAAAACCTTCGGCATACCATCACCTCGCGGCCTTCTTCATAATATCGTTAACAAGAGCCACACCCCTTGGTGTGAGCTCGATCTCCTTTCTAATCTTCACAACTCTCGCCAGACCCATACTGACGAGCTTGTCGTACAGCCTGTTAAGCTCCTCTGTAGTTATTCTGAGAATGGACTCAACGCTTGTTGAATCAACACCCGTATAGACCATCATCAGTATCTGCTCTTCGATCTCTGACAGCTTGTCTTTGGGCTTTTTGCGGTCTATGATGTTCTGTATGTACTGCTCAAGCATTTCCAATGTTGTTTCCGGGCAAAGAACGAAGCTCGTGATTACCTCTCCGTCCTCCACGTGTGTGAGGACAAGCACGACTCTCTGCTTCTTGCCAACCGTTCTGAGATCCTTCCCCACCGATCCCAGGTTTTCGAGGGATATTCTGATCTGCTTCGATGGGGAGAGAAACCACAGAGCCTCATCTGTGATGCTGAGGTAACCCTTGTCCCACTTGCTGTCCTTCATGACAACACCCCCGCGAGTGGCGGGAGAGAGAAAGTAAACCGCAAACCTGTCAGATTTCAGGTTGAAGGCGAGGTATCTGAAAATCTGGTCCTGCTTGCTTCCGAAGTGGAGGTAGTAGTTCACGTCCCCCTTTTTTATCCTGATCGCTGGCTTGCCCTCATAGCTGAGCTTTTCGAGATCCTGTATCTCCCTGAAGGGAATAGTTATTCCGGCGAAGGATATTGCATTCTCCGTTATCACTGCCTCATCCTTTTTCCATCCGCCGTCAAAGTACAGCACTGGTAGTTTCAGCAGAACCCTGTCGCTCATAGGCTACCTCTGCTTACCTGAACCTCTCCACCTCGTCCTCACTCAAAACCTTGTTCAGGTCTATCATTATCAGCAGGCCATCGGGCAGCTTCCCAACGCCCTTGAGGAACTTTGCCTCCTCCCTCGCTGTTATTATGCTCGGTAAAGCCTCAATGTCCGCCGTTGACAGGTATTTGACCTCGTTAACAGTGTCAACCATCATCCCTATCACTGCATTCTCGAACTCCACGACGATTATCCGTGTATTGTTGTCTATTGGCTTTGGCTCCATTCCGAAGCGCTTTCTGAGGTTAATGATCGTGGTTATCTGTCCCCTGAGGTTGATCACTCCCTCAACGTAGTCTGGAGCGTTCGGAATCCTGGTTATCTGGGAGGGGCGAATGATCTCCCTAACCTGTGAGATGTCCACACCATACCTCTCGTCACCGAGGTTGAAGACTATCACCTGGACCGTGTCATTCCCCCTAAAAGTCCGCACACCTTCTGTCTCCATTCCCACCACCTCCAAAAAATGGGGGAGAGTTTACTCCACCTTACTCCCTCCGTTCGTCATAGTCTCAGCATAGCTCCTTGAAACGTCCATGCCCGCAGCATCGAAGATCTTGAAGTTCTCCAGGATCTGCAGAGTGCTTGCAGCGATCTCGCTCACCTTCTCCATCGCCATGCTCACCTGCTGCACCGCAGCGGTCTGCTCCTCAATGGCTGCAGAGGTCTCCTCGCTGCTCGCAGCGTTTTCCTCTGCAGTGGATGCAACCTCTTCAAAGTTCCTTGCAAGCTGCTCTATCTTGCCCAGACCCTCTTCAGCCTTCGCTGCTACAACCCTTATCATCTCGTTGATTCTGCTGACAGCTTCCGCAATCTCTTCGGCCTTGGTCAGGGCCTTCTCTATGCCCTCGCTCCCCTCAAGGCTGCTCGCCTTGACCTTCATCGTCGCCTCTATAACCTTCCTCGTCTCCTCCTGAACGTTTCTGACTATCTCGTTTATCTCCTCAGTGCTCTTCCTCGACTCCTCAGCAAGCTTTCTAACCTCATCGGCAACAACTGCAAATCCCCTTCCGTGCTCTCCCGCCCTCGCAGCCTCTATTGCTGCATTCAGCGCAAGAAGGTTGGTTTGATCTGCTATGGACTTTATCCTCTCCGTCACCTTGCCGATGTTTCTGACTGCAATCTCCAAGGTTTCAACAACCTGTGATGCCTTCTCAATCTCCTTGACTATGGCACCTACTGTTTCGAGGGCCTTGCTGCTCTCTTCTTTGGCCAGCTCTGCATTCTGCGAAGCCTCGTTTGCGTACTTGGAAGATTCCTCTGCTCTGGCAGCGAGGTCCTTGAAGATCTCCTCCGCAGCCTTCAGATCTATTGCAGATGCGTTTGCCAGCCTCGACAGGTTCTCACTTCCCGTTGCAATCTGCTGGGATGCTGAAGAGATCTGCTGCATTCCGGCATTCATCTGGCTCACGGCTTCATTGGCCTCTCTGATCTGGTTGCTCGTCTCCCTCATGTCGTCTGCAAGCTTCCTTACGATTTCCTGCATCCTCTCCGCAAACTCGTTGAAGGCATCGAAGGTCTCTCCGAACTCATCGTCCCTGATTTTCTCCAGCCTCACGTTGAGGTTGCCAGCCTGCAGCTCCCTGATTCCGTTGCTGAGCATGGTCAGGCATCTGTTCGTGTATGCCAGCATCTCTTCGATCTCTTTCTCTTTTTCCTTGAGGTCCGATATGTCGATGAATACACCAACAGCACCTATCAGATTGCCGTCTGCATCACGCACAGGTACGCATGAGACCATGACCGGCATATCCTTACCCGTCTTTGCCTTTATGGTGGCCTGCAATCCGAGCACAGCTTCTCCACTTTCCACAACCTTCTCGGCGATCGTCTTTCCACCATTGGTCATGAAGATCTCAGAAGGCACCTTGCCGACGATATCGTCTGCACTTTCATAGCCGGCAAGTCTTGCCACCTCGTTGTTTGCATACTTTATCCTTCCACTGTTATCGACAAACAGCAGGTAGGCTGGATGTGGCGTTTCTCTGAAAATCCTGTCCACGAAGTCGAAGGCCCTCTGTATCTCTCTCTCCTTGTCCTTTATCTCGGTCAGGTCCTCAACAGTCTCAACAACACCAATTATATTTCCACTCTCATCGTACACGGGTGCAGCAGTGGCCCTCACGTACCCCTTTCTTCCAGATCTCGGGAAGTTTATCCAGGTCTCAATGACGAAGGCCCCCTCAAGTGTTGGATGCTCGCTCACAGCCTCGTAGTACCTGTGCGCATCGCTGGGGTTGTCCAGCACTATGTCAGCAAGTACGGGCCTCTCAGAGTCGTAGAAGGGATACCAGCCCCTATCGGTTCCAACGATCTCCTCGGCCATGACACCGGTAAGAATTTCAGCGGCCTTGTTCCAGTGCGTAACCCTGTGATTTGCATCGATAACGAAAGTTGCGACCGGTATCTTCTCAAGAATCTCTGACAGCTCTTTCTCCTTTCTCTTCAGCTCACTCAGATCCTTGAAGAAGACTACCGCTCCATCAATCTCTCCGTCGACGATCCTTGGAGAAACGCTTATCAGCACAGGCATAGGTCCATGGGCAGTCCTTATCGTCGCCTCGATGTTGAGCAGAGTCTCTCCCGTCTCCATAGCCTCTATCGTGGTCCTGCACACCGCACACTCCTCACCCAGCTTGAAGAGTTCCTTGGCCCTTCTGCCCACAGCCTCCTCCTCAGTGTATCCGGTTAGCTCTTCAGCCTGCTTGCTCCAGTGTATTATGCGCCTCTCTTTGTCAATAACGTAGAAGGCGTCAGGTATTCCACGCATTATCGATTCAATCTGGGCGACAGTTGTTCTGAGCTCACCCTCCTTTCTCTTGATCTCGGTTATGTCATGGAACACCTCGATGTATCCAGCAAACTCTCCTGCAACGTAAACTGGGTAAACCGATGCTGAGGCGAAGAACTCCTTACCGTCCATTGATACAAGCTTCAGCTCGATGTTCTCTACTTTATCCCTGTTCCTTATCGCATCCACCAGTTTCCGGGCCTCATCCTTGTAATCCTCATGCACAACTGCAACGTCGGTTGGCCTCATACCGACAAGCTCGTCTGCGCTCTCAAGTCCTGCAAGCTTCGCAGCGTTGTTGTTCCCAAACTTTATCCGCCCATCCTCGCCAACAAAGATGGCGTAGGTGGGCAGGTTCTTGAACACCTCTCTTACAAGGTTGTACGCCTTCTGTGCCTCCTCCTCCTTCCTCTTCTGCTCCGTTATGTCGATGAAGAAGTCCACCATTCCCACAAACTCTCCATCAATGTAAACCGGGGCACAGGAAGTTAGTATGGGCATAGATTTGCCGGTCTTAACTTCCAGGAACCCCTCCTTACCCTCGATTTTCATTTTGTTCTCAAAGGCAAGTTCCACCATCGTCTTTCCACCTGCAGCGAGATTCCTTGCAAGTTCAGACGGTCTTTTTCCTATCATCTCGGAAGCATCGGCACCATAGACCTCAGCAGCGTAGTCGTTTATGTACTCTATGATTCCATCCTTGTTCAGGAACAGAACAAAGGCCGGTTTCGGTATCTGGCGGATAAGCTCTGCGGTGAATCTCTTCATTCTCTCAAGTTCCCTCTCCTTCTCTGCAAGCTGGGCTTTCAACCTCTCTATCTCCTTCTGCTCATCACTGCAGTCCCTGCCCTTTACCGACTTTTCCATGAGCGCCTTCAGCTTTGCTACTGCCTCCTCGTTCCCCAAAGTGGATAAAAGCTGATTCAGCTCCTCATTCATTCACCACCACCGGGAGAAGGTAAGTTGAAATAAAAAATAAAATTTTCTTTATAAAGTAAAATTTCTAAGGAGTAAATTCAGAAATGAAATTATCCTCGCACATTTTCTTGGTCAGGACCTCGGCATCACCCAGATCATCCAGAACCTTCTTCATTCTTTCAGCACTTTCCCTGATCATCCTGAGACCCTTGCCAACACCAAACTCGTCAACCATCTCCGTTACGCCCATGATCACAGAGAGGGGGTTCCTCAACCTGTCGGCGAGGAACTGGAAGTACTCAAGGTTTCTCTCCAGCCGCTTCACCATCGCATATACCGTTTCCTTGGTTTCAAGGTTCTCGATCGCCCTTGCAAGTACCATAGCCATGTCCTTTAGAATCTGGATCACCTCTTCGCTCTCCTCGGACAGGAAGATGTATACCGCAGAACCTTCAAGGATCGGTATCATTATCAGTATGCTGTGCTTTACATCCTTACACTGGCACTCCCTGGAGGTGATAAAGTTGAAGGTCTTCGGCAGGTAGTTGAGATACCTGCAGAACATGACATCTTCACTCATTCGGTAGTATTCTCCCGTCCTGTCGGACACAACAACAGCCGTGCAAAGTTCGTTTTCAAAAACCCTGTCAATGAAGTACTCGATCATCTTCTCCCGTTTATCAAACATCCAGACCTGGCTGGAAAAGGTGAAGGCTACAAAAAGCAAATCGTTTAACTTCCGTAGGTACTCGAAGGTGGTCATCCGTTAGCACCCGCTAACGCCTTTAGCTTCTGGAGGACCTCTTCAAGCTCAGCCTCAAGCTCCTCCGCTGAGAACTTCTGACCTTTGAGATCTCTGAGCAGATCTATCTCCTCTTCCTCCTTAACCTCGACCTCCTTTGCTATGCTTGATATCAGATCGTCCTCCTCATCGAACTCGATGTCTTCTTCCTCCTCCATTTCCTCCTCCCCCTCATCTTCCCCCTCGCTTTCGCCCTCTCCAGATTCGTCGATCAATCCAACCTTCAGCTCATCCTCGAAGTCCATATCCAGATCCGAATTAAGCTCTGGTAGATCGGGAATTTCGGGTAGCTTTTCCTCCTGCTCCTGCGTGCTTTGCTGGGCTGCAATCGTGCTTGCCGTCTCCATCTCTTCGAGCAACCCTTCCTCAACCTGCACGCTCTCAGCTGCATTGTCCAGGGGCACAACCTTCTCAACAGCCTCGTTTTTACTTACTCCTGCGTTTACCACCTCCTCCAGCTTCTCATCAACCTCCTTAATCTTCTTCTCCACCTCCTCCTTTCTCGAAAGTTTGGGCAGTTTCAACATCGCAAAGGTGTCCTTCCCTATCCTCTCGTGGATGTAGGGAAGGGCCAGCACGAAGGCGGCAAAGGCAACACCTATCAGCAGTTCTATCATACTATCACCTCCTATTCTACGAAAGATGGCAGGCTGAAGGCCCACTTAACCAAGGGTGGAACGATGAGCATGAGTGCACCTGAGATCAGCAGGAAGATGGCTCCGTAGAAGAGGTAGAGGTACCTCCCACCGCCCTTAACGATGTTCACTGCTAAGGTGTTGGCTATCGTCAGTGACGTGATGATCCAGAGGGCGTACTGACCAAGCAGTTCAGTTGGTATGCCGGAGAAGATCCCTATGTTCAGACCCTTGACCGGGATCTTGCTGAACACCTCTCCCGTGTTCACATCTCCAAGCTGGCTCGCAAACAGGCCGGAGACGTACTCAGAGAATATCGTCAGTATCTGGGTTATGAAAAGAATTAAGGCGACCATGGCAACGTGCAGCGGTATTATGAGATTTACAAAGCCTGACGATATCAGGTCCCTCTTCAGCCTCAGCAAAACCATCTCAAGGTTGGAGGATGAGACGATTTCTCCAACCACGTCTGCATCTCCACCAAGGTCTGTGGCATCGACGAATATCGCAGTGAGCTTGGTTATCAGGTAACTTCCACTCTCACCGGTGAACTTCTCCCAGGAGAGTTTTGCATCCAGCCCCATCGACAGCCTCCTGTAGAGCTGCAGAACCAAGTCCTTCAGCTCTCCGAGGTTCTTCTGATCTATTCTGCTTAAAGCTTCCGCAACTGAAACCCCTGCTCCAGCCTTTATCGCCCCAAGGCTTCTGATAAAGGCTGTGAAAGCTTCATCCCTCTTGCTGATCTTCTTGTCGTCTATCTTCCCAAGAATCCCCACAGGTAGCAGTAGCAGTCCGGCAAGGAGGAAGCCCAAGCCCTTCGGATCAACGTTGGCTGGAAGTATCCCCAGCCTCGGCCCATGCAGGCCAAGCATGCTGGGCAGCAATGACAGGAACACCACGCTAAGGAGGGCTACGGGGATAACCAGGGGCATCATGCGTGATATCGCGACCTGCTCCCTGGACTTTATCGGCCCGTCATGGACCTTCTTGTCCTTCGGCACGGCCTTGAAGAGCATGAACACTCCGAACATCGCAATTAGGAAGGTAGCGATTGCCGAGGAGACGAGCGTTAAACCAGGGTCCCCTGAGCTGTAGATGACGACTGACAGTAGAACCACAACGGAGATCAGGGAAGCTGAGACAAGCAGGGATGTGTAGGCATCGCTCCACTTCCTCAGGCTCTCAAGGTTCCTCTCGTACTCGTCCTTTCTGATGGTCTTGAACGTCCTCCACTCCCTCTCAAGAAACTCGTTGTCCGGCTCTCCCGCAGCTATAGCATTGGCCATCCTGTTGAACAGCTTCCTGAGCCTCTCGTGCTTGATCTTCTCGGCAACAAGCTCGCATGCAGTTGCATAATCATAGTGCCACTTCTGCGTCAGATCCCTTACTTTTCTGAAGTACCTGCTTGGGGCGTACTCCTCCTTCTCCGAGACCATCTCGAAGATCTTGTCCCTGCTGAGGTTTGCCGTTGACAGTGAGGCCATGTAGGTGAGGGTAAAGAGGAGATCGTTGTCCATCAGCAGATCCTTACCGGAGCTTCTGATGAGGTCGAATAGTTTGCCAAATACCGGAAGCTTACCAAACTTCTGACTGAAAGCTGGCAGCTTTACCGTCTTTACCTCCATACTCCACCTCAGATCTTTATGTTCAGCAATCCGCTCTTGTAGATCTTCGCAATTGACTTGAAGAACTCGTAGAAGTCCGTAACGCCCTGCTCGTGGAGCTTCTTCAGGATCTTTGCCCTCTTCTCGACCTCCTCGTAGATGAGCTTCTTCTTGTTGGGCGGTATTCCGAGCCTGGTTGCAATCTTCTGCTCAAGCAGGTAGGAGCTTCCGTATCCTGTGAAAACGTGCGTGTCTGTAACAGGATCCCACTGGAACACCTCTATGAAGGAAACACCACCCTTCTGCGGGTTGTATCCAACAATCTCGCTAACGCTCAGAACTCTCCTCACAAGTTTTCCGTCTGGCCTTCTAACTGCGCTCTGAATAACAACGAAGTTCAGGTTGTCGATGAAGGTCTTCGGAACGCTTATCGGCTCGGTTGTGAGCCTCTGGATGAGCTTCTCAACAGTTGCTGCGTGGAAGGTTGACATGACCGGGTGGCCGGTCTGCATGGCCTGGAAGGCTATGTTACCCTCAACACCTCTGATCTCACCGACGAGGATGTAGTTGGGCCTCTGCCTCAACGCAGCCTTGAGCAGGTCGAACATTGTGACGTCGCTACCACCACCCTCTCCAATCGCCCCACTCCTCGTGCTGCCCCTCGTAACCTCTCTCGTCCAGTTCTTGTGCGGAACCTGCAGCTCGGGTGTATCCTCGATGGATACAATCTTTGCTTCAGGCCTGATGAAGGCTGTAATTGCGTTGAGCAGAGTCGTCTTACCACTTGCAGTCTCACCGCAGATGAAGCCGCTCATGCCCTCGCTGATAAGCAACCACAGATAACCGGCGACCATATAATCGAGAGACCCGAACTCTATGAGCTGCAGAACGCTGAAGGGGGTTTCATTGAACTTTCTGATCGTGAAGTTGCTGCCGTTCTTGCTTATGTCGTTGCCGAAGACTATGTTAATTCTGCTCCCGTCGGGCAGTGTGGCATCGACTATCGGATCCTTGTAGGTTACGGGCTTTCCTATCCTCTCCGCCAGCCTTATAACGAATTTGTTCAGAGTCTCCTCGTCCCTGAACTCTATGACACTCTTCAGTCCCTTGAATATCTTGTGCTCAATGAATATCGGCCCGAGACCGCTGCAGGAGATATCCTCAATGTACTTGTCCCTGATGTAGGGCTCAAGCACTCCTAAGCCAACCTTGTCCCTTATGAGGGCGTACTCTAAGGCCTTGTACTGCTGTGCCGTCACCCTGAGCTTGTTCCTGAATCCGTTCTTCCCGTTTCTGCCAAACAGGCTGAACCTGAATTTCGGAAGCAGCTTCATCTCGGCTTTGGTGTTGCTGACAAAGTCAGCCTCCTCCTTGTCCACGATCTCACAGACCTCCTTTAAAGCCTCCTTTAGGATCCTGATCTTCTCCTCGTTGTCCTCCGGATCAAAGTCGATGTCCGTTATGTAGTCAACCAGCCTTATCTCGACCTCCTTCAGCAGTTCATCAACTCCTGTAAGCAGAGTGGGCTCTATGGGGATGTAGAAGTTCCTCATGTCGTTTTTATCCGGATAAACGTGAATGTATATCTGCTCGTCGGCAGGATAGATGAGATTTGGCCTGTCAAGATCGCTGTGCTTCTTTCTGTCCAGCTTGGGGACGTACTTGGGGATACCTATCTTGTCGAGGGGGAGAATATGGAGGTACTCGAGAAGGTGGAGGTTCTTCTCCACCTCCCTCTTCATCTTCTCCGGGAGAAGCTTGTAGATTCCACATGATGCCAGGTTGGTGTGATCGTGATCCTCCTCAAGCTGCCTCGGCTTAAAGGGGAAGTTCGCAACTACTCCCTGCTTCAGACCCTTTGGCTTGAAGCTATCTATCTTGCTCACTTCCGTCGCCATATTCTCCCCCTCCTCTTGTCATTATTACAATTGTTATTACTATTATCTACTGTACCTCCCTTTAGATATACTTTACTGCGATCTTACTAAGCCCTCGCCTCGGAGATCGGTATGATCTTCAGTCCAAATCCGGGATGCACCTCAAAGCTGACTATATTTCCTGTAGTCTTCTTTGCGCCTCTTATTTTCGCCACTTCAAGCACGCTGACGTATCTGTCACCAACCTGTTCCTTTCTCAGGAAGAGATGGCAGTCACAGGCAGACCTTATTCTCACAAGGGTGTCCTCCTTGAAGGCGTGCTGGTGCAGGGTTATCAGAATCGTCTTGCCGTTGTCACATAGGTTCTTGAGCTTGGTGAGGAACTCAAGAACGTCGTCTTCGGTGGAATAGGTCGTGAACATCGTGAGTGAGTCGATTATGACTATGTTCTCCCTTATGGCCCTTATGTGGTTGGCCACAAGGTTCAGGATGCTCTTCATCTGCTCAGTGCTCCATTCAATGCCTTCAAGGTGCACCGGAAACACTCTGAGGTAGCCCCATGCGTAGAAGTCCGACACGTCAAGGCTGAGCGATTCCATCTGCTTCAAGAAGCTCTTGATGGTGTTCTCTGTGGTGTAGTATGCTATGTTGTGTCCACTCATAAGGCCGCCATAAACGAACTGCTGGCAGAGCACGCTCTTTCCAGTGTCGTTCTCACCCTCTATCAAAGTCAGAGATCCGAGCGGGATGCCACCTCCCAGTCTTTTGTCTATTTCGCCATTTCCACTCGTCAGAATGTGCTTCTTCTTTTCCTCTTCCAGCTCCGCCAAGTCTGACATACACACCACCTCACACGGTAAAGCTGAAGCTGTTACACACGGCATTTGGCGTGCAGATCAGCAAAACATACGTGCCGTTGTCGAGCGGCTGCGAGAGGGTCGATTCGAGCTTTGCCGTTTCGTGCGGATCGAATATACCGGGGTTAATCAGCTCGTTAAGGATCGTGTAGCTTGTGGAGTTCAGATAGAAGGATATCATCTCACCACTCTCTGTTTTCCCGTAAACTATGGCATCGAACTCTGAGAAGTCCACGAACTTCTCTTCCCCGGTGTTCTTGAAGTGCGCTGTCAGTGTGAGGGTTGAATTGCTGTATGTGACATCCAGAATCTCAACATCGCTTCGGAGCTTTTTGACCGCAACGTCCACAGCCTCCTTGTAAGCTTCAATCGAGTACTCAGCTATCGACGTGCTTCCGGCAAGGAAGGTGTAGGCTACGGCAATGATGACCGCCGTGACCATTATTGCCGCAACGACGGTGTCAAAGCCCATAGCTATCACCACGAGAAGTAGTCGGTTGCCTTCACACCGTTGTACAGCACGAAGGTCAGCAGGTACTCATCTTCAGGCATCTGTGTCAGGTCGATGTTTTCCACCGACACCTTCAGGGTCTCACCTTTCTCCCAGTAGTTGTCTCCATCACCGTTTTCAATGGTCAGCGAAACGTCGTTATCTGAGGGGGTGAAATGCAGGTAGGTTGTGCTGGAGGTGAAGAATATATCACTGAGCTTGAGAACATCCATGTCAAGCCGTTTGCTGCCAGTGTTCTTCACCCAGAAGTAAACGCTTACAGTCGTGGAGGTGTTGGTGACCTTAACGAAAATTATGTCCATGTCTGTCTCTACCCTGTCGTTAAGGTTTCCAGAAACAGAAGAGTAAGAATGGGCGAGATCTTTAACCGTGGGTAGAATAACCATTATTGCAGCAGTTACAGCTATTACCGTAGCGATCATGAGGATCGATGTGGATATCACCTCCCTTGCCATTGTTATACCTCAGCGCAGCCGCTCTCACGGCCTCACAGCCTCTTCACAGCCTCTTCTCCAGGATCAGTGCCAGCAGCTTGGAGTCCATGCTTGTATCCTGCGGGTTCATGAGCTTGTGCAGCCTGTATAGTTCGAACAGCATGTCCTCGAATCCGTCGTTCAGTGCGATAAGCTCTGCCAGCTTGGAGACGAAGTCCTTCGCATCCTCAGAGATGTAGCCAGCAGACTCGAACAGCTCAAGCATAAGCCTCAGTGAGTCCAGCGTGTACTTCTCCAGCATTCCCTTGACCCACTCCATCAGGTTGAAGAGCGTTACAATGTCGTACTTTGTTAGAACCTGAGCTTCACTTCTTATGACCTCCTCTCTTGGCCCTTCGACCCTCTCATAAACACCAACCTGCTGCAAGGTATCACCCTCTTCTTTTTTCATCACCTCCTCAACCTCAACTCTATCCTCACCTCTTCTATCTTCAACAGCTCTCTCCTCAACAGCTCTCTCAACTGTAGGGGCAGGCTCTGCCCCAACTTCAGGCTCAACCTCCTCCTTCCTGGTTTCGTCCACCTCGGGCTGCTCAGGTTCAGGCTCAACTTCAGGCTCAGGTTGTGGTTCCGGAATCTGGGCAGGTATGATCTGTATCTGCTGTGGCTGAGCAGACTGCGGCATTGCAAGTGCCCCCTCGGCCAGGTTCTGGAGATTCTGGAAAGGATTCTCAAGATTGTTCAGTGTCTCCCTCAAATCGAGCAGCAGTTTTTTGACAGATCCCTTCAGAACGTCGAGTTCCTTTTCCAGTTTGTCGATTCTGCTCTCTGGGGTGTCTGCTTCAGCACTTGCCAGAATCTCGTCAATCGCTGCCTGATCGACCTCCATGGTATCACCTCAAAAAATTTAAAAAAGGGGAAATTACTTGAGCAGCACCATCACGTTGTCGATGCTTGGTGGAGCTTTGAGCTCGATTGGGTAGCTTGCACCTATTGGTGGCTTGACCTCAATTATGAAGTCGTCGTTGGGGTTGATGTCAAAGCCCGCATCACTAAGATACACAGTTATTTCAGCCTTCTCAAACTCTTCAAGGTAGTTGTCTGGATCATCGTCCTGTAAGCTGTAAACCCAGTTCACATAGTACTCACTGCTTTTTGTCAGTCCAGTTGAGTTGGCTTCGTATGTCAGTTCCTTGTAGGTACCATCTTTTGGAACGAGCACGGTAATCACAGTTTTGTTGAGATCGATTGGCTGGCCACCAGCTGCAAGTTGTAGTGTGAATGTAACATTCTCTATTTTATTATTGGATGTGTCTCCTGTAGCAACAATGCTACCAACAAGCTCCATGCTGCTCGTCGCCTGCTTAACACCAGTATGCACGGTCTCCTGACCCTTCTGGGTTGCGAAGAATCCTGCACCGAGCAGCACGTAGCTGAACACCGCTGCCACTGTGACGAAGGCAATCAGCACGATGGCAGCTTCAAGGCCCGTGAAACCTCTCTCATCCTTACCAAATCTTGGCCACCTCATCTCGCATCACCTCAGACGTATGTTAGATTCGTAAAGCTCGGTGGCAGCGTCTTTGTTATGGTCAGTGGAGCACCAATGGGCGGGCGAACTTCAATTGTTACTACGTCGTTCGGATTCAGATTGCCGATATCTGACCATGCCGAGTTGTTTACGTCGATAATTATCTTGTACTTCTCATTCGGCTCAACCACGTTGTCACCATCCCCAATTGTGTTCACGTACCACCACGGGCAGTTCGTTCCTGCTGTGCATGAATCGTTGTAGAACAGCTGCTTGAACCCCTCATCAGTCGTTATTGCTATCGACGTCTTGTTGAGGTCAACCGGGCTACCACCAGCAGTCTGTGTTACATAGAAGTATATTCTGCCAACCTTACCATCTGAACCCGTTGAGCCACCGTTGGCACTTGTGCAGTCCAGGTATATGTACTGCCCATCCAGCGTCAGGCTGCTCGAAGCCTGCTTTACTCCAGTGTCAACGACCTTCTTTGACTTCTGTGTGGTGTAGAAACCGGCTCCCAGCATAACGTAGCTGAAAACCGCTGCAACCACTACGAACGCTATCAGCACTATTGCCGCTTCAAGCCCTGTAAATCCCTTCTCGTCCCTTCTTATTTTCCTAACTCCTCCTCTCACCATTCCATCACCTCACACCTTCCTCAGAGTGGATTGGATAAACGATGATATATAAGAATTTTCTTATATGTTGAAATTACTTTTTTCTAAGTTGAAATTTCCTTTATGAAATTTCAGAAGAGTAAGCCAGCCTGTCAAGCTCGTAGTGCACAATGGTTATGCACTGCTCTGCCATCAAGGAGAGGGGAGAGACACTCACAATCATCTCTACACGCTTTTCCAGCAGCCTCTCGTTCTCTGGAGTTATGCCGATGTGGTCCCCTAAGATGAAAAGCGGGTCTCTCATTGATCCTGCAGCCTCTCTGATGTCTGCCCCATCTTCCCTCAGGTAGTATATCTCACGGTCAAGCTCCTCAAGAAGATCTCCAAGGCCTTTCTTTGCGATCCACAATCCAGAGTGGACCTCTCTCCACCTCTCCGTACAGCTCACAGAAAGGGCCTTTCTGATGTGCCCTGCAATGTTCCTTTCATCGGGTGACATCCTCCTGATCTCTCCTCCTGAGATCTTGATGACCTTTGGAGGTTCTGGTCGTCCGAGAAGGAGAAGGTAAACCTCAACATCCCTCCTTATCCCGTGGGACAGAAAGAGGGCCTGTGAAACGCATCTGCAGAGAATGTCCATTCTGCCTGCTCCCGGCAAATCGTTGAGGCTGAAGGGTTTTGTGGTGGCAAGATTCCCCACAATAAGGAAGCTGCGCATCTGGGTAAATTCTGCATCGGCTAATATAATACTTCCGCAAGCATGAAGTATAGGGTGTAAATCAATATTATGGCTCCTGCAACTTTTTTCACGATGTTTTTGACTCTGTCACCGGCAATCTTCTCACCCAGTTTCAGCACAGCACCAATTGTCAAGGCCATGCCCAGACCGTAGGACAGCATCACTCCCGGATTCCCGGACACGGCAGATTGGAAAAAAGCGATCCCGGCAAGGGGTGCTATGCAGGGCAGCCAGATAAAGGCGAGCATAAAGCCGAAGGCGAAGGATGGTAGGGCATTTATCCTGCTGTCAAGTCTGAGTGTGCGTGAAAGATGTGCTGAGATGTGCATTTCAAGTTTCTCAGAAAGCAAAGCAAGGGCGAAAAAGGCCATGAAGGCGTAGGCAGCAATTCTCAGTGCCGGGAATATGGAGGCAACAGCAGCAACAGCTCCGGTGATGGTCATGCTGGTTGTAAGTCCAAGCACGATCAGCACGGCGTTCAGAGCCTTCCCACGGGATCCGGCAAAGATAAGTGGTACGACAGGAAGCACACAGGGTGACAGTACAGACAGCACACCCAGAGCAAAGGCAATCAAAAATTCAAACATGAAAAAATTTTGATTATGGACTGATTTTAAAATTACCTTCTGTACACTTCTCCGATATCCAGCTCAATTTTCTCGCTTATCAGATCTACAATCTCCCCGACAACTGAGAGTAACCTGTTGTAGGATTCGATAAACCTGACAACACTCTCCCGAGCATTCAGCTTGGACTGCAGTTCTGTAAGCTCTCCCAGCAGATCCTGGTCGAACTCTCCCGAAAGCTGCTTAGTCACAAAATCCTGCTGCTTCTGCTGGAACTCCACAAGCAGCTCCTGGGCAACTTCATCCTCTTTAAGCAATCTCTCCATCTCGATAAACTCCTTGTACTCTCCAAGCTCCTTAATACTTTCCGCTAGCTCAATTGCTTTGGCTTTTATTCCCTCATCCAACATTCAAACCACCTTTTTGAATTTCATCCTCTCCTTTTTTACAGTATATTAATGTTTCTGCCTTTTGAAACACTGCTCTGAGACAGATTTTTGAAGGGCTTGAAAGCACTTGGAAGGATATAAAAGTGTTGTAAAGCAAGATAAAGCTTTGTTTCTTGAATCGGTTTGCTATCCCAGAAAGTTTCGTTATATTTTCCAGAGTTCAAGTTCTGGGTGGTGATGTGAGATGAGGTTCGGGAAATTGGTGGCGGTGGTGGCACTGCTGGCGCTGATTATGCCAGCGGTGATGGCAGTAGAGAATGAGGAGTACAGAGAGAAGGCTGGTGAGCTGAGAGAAACTGTGAGCGTGTTGAAAAAAGTTAGAGACTGGCAGAGGTTTGGCTTGGTGCTGAACAATGATACACTGGATGAAGCTAAGGATATGGGCGTCGCAATGGTGGATTTTGCCATAGCTTCCCTTGAAAGCATCAGAGAAAAGATTGAGAACAGCAATCTCAGCATGAAGGACGAGATAGTTGCAGAGATCAACGAGCATATATCGAACTTAGTTAATGCCAGAGAAGACATCGAAGCTGCTGAGACTGTCGAGGAGTTCAGAGAGGCCATGAGAAATGCAAGAGAGTGCTGGATCGATGCAAAGGTCTCCCTACAGAAGAGCCTGGTGATCCATGTCCTCGACAGGCTTGAGAGGTTCGTTGAGAACGGAGAGAAGCTTGAAGCCTTTGTGGAAGAGAAGATAGCCGAGTTCCAGGAGGAGGGGAAGGATACGACGATGCTTGAGAACTGGTTGGAGAAATACAGGGAGGATAGGGATAGGGCCCTTGAGAGAATAGACGGTGCAAAAGAAAAGGTTCTTAGCATTGAAACACCACATCAGGGATTCGAAGCTATGAAAGAGGTCAAGGAGGCTGTAAAGAACGCAGTTGAGCACACCAAGCAGTGTGTCAGGGATCTGAGGGAAATAATCAGATTGATCAATCAGTATGGGGATGAAGGGGATTCAGCAGAACTGATGGAGGTGGTTGAGGAGGTTGTTTCCGAATAAATTTTACTTCTTTTTCTTTTTGTCCTCCTCCGCATCCACGATTCCTTTGTCAGTCACCCGGAAAACTGCCTCCCCCTCCGGCAGATGGGGCGAGTCTATAAGTCTTGCTATCCTCAGATCACCCTTGCCCTTCTTCAGATACACTCTGTAAGTGGCCGTATGTGCAACGATGTGTCCTCCAACAGGCTTCGTCGGATCGCCGAACATGACATCGGGTCTTGCCATGACCTGATTTGTGACAACAACAGCAGCGTTGAAGAGCTCACCGAACTTCATCAGATCGTGGAGATGTCTGTTCAGCTTCTGCTGCCTGTCGGCAAGCGTTCCCCTTCCAACGTACTCGGCCCTGAAGTGGGACATTAGAGAGTCAACTATGATCAGCCTGACCTGCTTGCCCTCCTTCTTCAGCTTCTCTGCCAGTTCCTTTGCGTTGTCAACAAGCAGCATCTGGTGGTTGGAGTTGTAAGCCTGGGCAACGTAGATGTTTTTCAGCGCTTCGTTACCATCCAGTCCCCTCGCCTCGGCCATCTGAATTATTCTTTCAGGCCTGAAGGTGTTCTCAGTGTCGATGATGATTGCTGCACCTTCCAGTCCACCTTCATCCTCCGGGAGCTGAACGTTGACCGCAAGCTGGTGGCAGATCTGAGTTTTTCCACTTCCGAACTCTCCAAAAAGCTCCGTTATTGATTGAGTTTCGATTCCTCCCCCGAGGAGGGCGTCAAGTTTTTTGCTGCCTGTCTTTATCTTCCTTACGCTCTTCCTCCTCTCGAAGACCTTGTCGCCGCTTTCAAATCCTCCAATGTTTGCCATCTTCCTCGCATGCTGGATTATCTTTGCTGCATTGCCCTCACTCAACCCTGCTGCAGTGGCAAGCTCTGCAGGGGAGGCTACAGCTACAGCTTCTATCGTCGAGAAACCTGCATCCCTGAGCTTTCTTGCGGTCTCCTGCCCCACACCCGGTATGTCCTCAAGGTCGATTATCCTGACTTCCACATCTTCCGTCTCGTTCTTTTCCTCCTTCTGGTTCTCACTTTTGCTCATTATTTTCCACCCCTTATCCACCCTACAACCAAATCCATTAAATTTTTTTGGTGGGAAAGGTTAAATTTCGAAGGGAGTAGCAACCTTAAGCCGGGGTTGCCGAGCGGTAAGGCGCACGCCTGGAGAGCGTGTGGGCGTTCGCCCGCGTGGGTTCGAATCCCACCCCCGGCGTTTCTGCATCTTGCAGCACTCTGTTGATTCGCATCATTCCAGCGTAGCAGCATCGAACAGCACCATCGCAACTCCCATCAGAACCGCGACAAGTGCGAGCAGCACTGCAATGTCCGTGGAGAATGCAAAAACTCCAGTTACATCTGTAAGACTCTGCCTGGCAGCATCAACCGCATACGTGAGCGGGTTGATGTAGGCCAGCATCCTCATCCAGTCTGGCATGGTTTGAATGGGGTAGATTGCACCGCTAAGGAAGATCAATGGCAGCATCAGGAGACTCATTATGATCTGAAATCCCTCCATGCTCTCCATCCTCGTCGCTATCCCAACTCCAAAGCTTGAGAAGGCCAGTGCCATAAGGAATCCAACCAGAATTGCAGGAAGCACACCTTCAACTTTCAGGTTTGCTATCAGAAAGGTGAGCGCGAGAACGACAAGGCCCTGAAATGTAGCAACAATGGAGTCGCCAACGATTCTGCCAGCTATGCTTTCCTTCCTCGATGCGGGAGCGACGAGAACCTCCTTGAGGAAACCAAACTCCCTGTCCCATATAACGCTTAAACCGCTTACAAAGCTGAGATTGAAAATCGTCATCGCATACAGGCCGGGAGAGAGGTAGGTAAGGTAGTCAACTCCCCCAAACATCGTGTTAGATTTGAATGCTCCGCTCCAGCCTAAGCCGAAAAACACCAGCCATACGAGTGGGTTCAGGATCATCCCGGCAACCCTCGATCTTGCTCTCATGAATCTCTTGACCTGTCTGTAGATCATGATTGTAAAGGCCCTCATCTTCCCATCCTCCTCATTCTCGACCTTACAATCTGTTTGAGGTAATTCCCTTCCTCATCTCTAAGCTCTCTGCCCGTCAGATGCAAAAACACGTCATTTAAAGTCGGCCGGTGGTAGCTGACCTCAAGAACCTTTAATCCCCTTTTCTCTGCCAGTTCAAAGAGCTTTGGGATGGATGATGCGGCATTTTCAACGTCAATCTTTATCCTTCCATCTGGCAGAACTCTGCATTCCCTGATGAAATCGGCACTCAGGCACTCTGCACCGTTCGCAACTTTGATGTAAATTATATCATTCCCTGCCAGCTTTTTCAGCTCCTCACAGCCCCCTTCTGCAATTATCCGGCCGTGGTCAATTATCGCCACCCTATCTGCCAGCCTCTCTGCCTCGTCCATGTAGTGGGTTGTCAGGAAAATCGTCATCTTCCCCTTCATCGTTTCGATGTACTCCCAGATGTGCTCCCTTGCCTGAGGGTCCAAGCCCAGAGTCGGCTCATCCAGGAAGAGGATTTCGGGTTCATGAAGCAGGGAGCGAGCAATTTCCAGCCTGCGCTGCATTCCACCGCTGAAGTACTTCACTGGCTTGTTCCTGAATTCCCACAGCTCAACGAATTTCAGAAGGTCCTCTATTTTTCTCTTTAACTCTGGGCCACCAAGGTTGTACACCCCAGCGTGGATGAGCATGTTCTCATAGGCTGTGAGTTCCCTGTCCAGACTGGGGTCCTGAAAGACGATCCCTATCCTCTTTCTAACCTCCGCCGGATTTTCGATAATGTCAAATCCGGCAACAGTTGCACTGCCTGCTGTCGGTTTCAGCAGAGTCGTCAGAATCTGAACAGTGGTCGTCTTCCCGGCACCGTTCGGGCCTAAGAAGGCAAAAACCTCACCCCTCCTTACCCTGAAAGATACGCCTTTCAAAGCTTCGAAACTTCCAAATCGCTTGACGAGATTCTCAACTTCAATTGCATTCATTCTAAAACCAGTTTCGGGCTGAAAAAATAAGGCTACCGGACAAAGAATATAAATCGTGTTTGTGCAGTCTTGACATGGAAAGGGTTTGTCCACTCTGCGGAGGGATCATGCTCAAAGGCGGGACGAAGCAGGAGGGGTATGCGAGGTACTTCTGGAAGGAGCCGTGGAGAAAGGGCTGTTAAAACTTGGAGGAGGTGTCAACCCCTATCCATGGCTTTGCCTGTCGTGCGGTGCAGTAATTCCCTACGTTGAAGACAAGGATCTGGAGAGGATAAAGAGGGAATACGAGAAGAAAAAATAAAGTTTAGAGCGTAGGTTTTCTGTTCTGCCAGGGTCGAATGTCCTGATAGGCTTTGGAAATTCTCAGCACCCCAACATCATCGTAGTGTTTGCCCACGATCTGCATGCCAACGGGGAGACCATCCTTCGTGAATCCTGCTGGAATTGATGCAGCAGGCTGCTTGGTGAAGTTGAATGGGTAGGTGAAGGGCATCCATCCTATTGGCGTTGCTGGTTTTCCTGCAATCTCTTCCGGACCGAGTTTTCCGATTTCAAAGGGTTTAACGGCGACAGTCGGGGTTATGAGGAAGTCGTACTCATCAAAGACCCATCTGAGCGACTTCCACAGCTCCATCTTGTGCTCCTCTATTTTTATGTACTCTCTGTAGGTCAGGGAGTCAGCGAGGGCGAAGAAGGCGAAATAGGGTGGGAAGGTAACCTTCTTCCACTCCTCCATCTTCTCCCCCATCCATGTGGTCATCTCAAGGACGACCTTGGTCACTATGTCCATCTCAAGGCTTGGAGCCGAGATCTTCACTTCCTCGACCTCTCCAAACTTTTCCAAGCTGAAGGCTGCATCCCTCACAATTTCGAGCACTTCAGGATCCACAGTTGCGTATCCGAGGTCTGGGGAGAAGGCTATTCTCACGTTGTCCGGCTCCTCCTCTATTGCCTTCAGATAGCTGATCCCGTCATCCGGGAGAGAGTGCATATCTCTGTTGTCCCTCCCCTTGACCAGATCCAGCATCAAAGCTGTATCCTCGACATATCTGGTAAGGAAGCCCTCCGAATGCAGACCAACAAATATGGGCAGGGAAGGATAGCACGGAACCCTCCCATAGCTCGGTTTTAGGCCGTAAAGTCCGCAGAAGGAGGCGGGAATTCTTATGCTGCCCCCACCATCGTTTCCACTCGCTACCGGAACCATTCCCGCAGCGACGGCAGCGGCACTGCCTCCACTACTCCCACCAACAGTCCTCGACAGATCCCAGGGGTTTCGTGTTGGGCCAAAAAGTGGATTGTCGGTGTAGGCGATAAGTCCGAACTCTGGAAGGTTTGTTTTTCCCAAAATCACCGCTCCAGCCTTCTTCAGTCTTTCAACCAGCACCGCATCCTCGTCGGGCACGTAGTTTTCATAGAACTTCGAGCAGTAGGTCGTTTTAAGCCCCTTCGTCTCAACATTGTCCTTTATAGCGACAGGCAAGCCCGCAAGGGGTGTTTCCGGATCCACACTTTTTGCCTCTTCTTTAGCTCTCTCATTTAAAGTCACAAAGGCATTTATTTTTGGATTCAGTTCCTCCACTCTGCTCAAACACTCCTCAACCACCTCAACCGCCTTTATTTCGCCACTTCTCAGTTTTTCAACCAGCTCAACGGTACTTTCCCACATCCTACCACCTCGATTAATTGTGTGATTGTCTGAGGAAACACTTTAAAACATTTCCACAACCTAAGGCTATGCTTTCAAAAATCGAGGTCATCCTGCTCAAATCACTTGAAACCGGAAAGCTTTACACTCCTGAAGAGGCTTCTGAGATCTCAGGCATGAGCAGAGATGCCGTTGTCAAGGCTGCCTACCTTCTTCAGGAGAGGGGTTATGCCAAGGTTGTTGAGGAGGTTGAGACGGAATACAGGCTTACTGAGGAGGGTAAGAGGTATCTGAAAGAGGGGTTGCCCGAGGAGAGGCTTGCAGCTCTTGTAAAAGAGGGTGTAAGCTCCATTGAGGAGCTTCGCAGGAGGATGGGTAGGGACTTTCAGATAGGGCTTGGATGGCTGAGGAAGAAGGGGGTTGCCGAGGTTAAAGACGGCCGTATAATTCTAAGTGGAGAGCCGGAGTTTGAGGAGAGGGACTTGCTGAAGGCCGTTGAGAGCAAGAAGGTTGATGTGGGCAAGCTGAAAACCCTCGAAAGGAGAAAGCTCGTGGAAAAGGATGAGTCGAAGAGGGTGTACATTCAGATCGTCAGCAAGCCCGAGATCGATCTTAAGGACATTCTGACAGATCTCACACCCGAAATTTTGCTTGATGGCAGTTGGAGAGGGAAGGAGTTTTTGAAGTACGACATAACGATCCCCTCCAAGGAGATTTACGGTGGCAAGATCCACCCATACGAGAGGATAATTGAGGAGTGCCGGAAGGTCTTTCTGGAAATGGGCTTTAAGGAGATAAAGGGGCACTACGTGCAGCCAGCCTTCTGGAATTTCGATGCCCTTTTCCAGCCCCAGGATCACCCGGCAAGGGACATGCAGGACACCTTCTATCTCGATCGCTACGTAGAGCTTGAGGGAGATGTGGTTGGAAAAGTGAAGGAAACGCACGAGAATGGGTGGAAGACCGGCTCAACTGGATGGGGCGGAAGATGGGATCTAAAGAAGGCCCAGCAGCTTGTTCTTAGAACGCACACAACTGCTATAACCATCCACTACCTTGCAGAGAACCCTGAACCACCCCAAAAGGCCTTCTGCATAGACAGGGTTTACAGGAGGGAAACCATCGATGCAACACATCTTCCAGAGTTCGACCAGCTTGAAGGAGTGGTTCTGGACAGAGATGTGGGATTCAGACATCTGCTCGGCCTACTCAAAGAGTTCTTCGTAAAAATGGGATTTGAAGATGTCAGATTCAGACCGGGCTACTTCCCCTACACAGAACCAAGTGTTGAGCCCGAAGTATATGTTGACGGACTTGGATGGGTTGAGCTTGGAGGAGCGGGCGTGTTCAGAAAGGAAGTTACAGAGCCTCTTGGCATAAAGGGGAAGGTTCTGGCGTGGGGTCTTGGTATAGGCAGGCTTGCAATGCTAAGGATAGGGCTTAAGGATCTCAGAAGACTCTACCTGCCTGACATAGGGTGGTTGAGAAGCATGCCCGTAGCAAGGAAATAAAATGATTAAGTATTTTTTAACAAAATTTAAATTCCCCCGCTCTCCAGTAGAACCGAGGTGAAAACAATGACAGAGCACGTCGTCTATGTCGGAAACAAGCCTGTAATGAACTACGTGCTGGCAACACTGACCCAGCTGAACGAGGGAGCGAGTGAGGTCGTTATTAAGGCGAGAGGAAGGGCTATAAGCAGGGCAGTGGATGTTGCAGAGATCGTCAGGAACAGGTTCATGCCGGGTGTGCAGGTTAAGGAGATAAAGATCGACACTGAGGAGCTTGAGTCGGAGCAGGGAAGGAGATCGAACGTTTCAACTATTGAGATTGTCCTTTCTAAGGAGTAATTCTCCTTTCCGGAAAATTTTTAATTTTTTAGTCTGTCGGATTTTTCATGAACGTTGGATACCTCTGTACCTACACTCCCAAGGAGCTTATCGACGCTGCTGGCTTCACACCCATCAGAATTTTTGCCGGTAACGATCAGATAAGCCTTGCAACAGCCCACATCCAGAGCTATGCATGCTCCCAGTCAAGGGGAAGTTTTGAGAGGGCCTTGAAGGGTGAGCTCGATATTCAGGCTGTTGTCTTCACAAGGTGCTGCGATACGCTGATGAGGCTGGCAGACATCTGGGAGAGAAACACGAGTATGAAGGTTTACAACCTTGAATTCCCCACCAGAATTGATGAAAAGAGCAGGGAGTACTACATCCGCGAGCTTAAGGACTTTGTGAAGGTTCTGGAAAGCTGGGGAGGGAGGATAACGCTGGAAAGCATCAGAGAAAGTCTATCTTTGTACAGGGAGCTTGAGGAGAAGCTGAAAAAGCTGTTCGATGTTAAGCCTGACTACGATGCTGCCATAAAGGTGCAGGAAATGAACGTCAGAGATGCTGTCAGGTTTGTCGATGACCGCCTGAAGGAGGCTGAGAAACTGGCGGACAGGCCAAGGATCCTCGTTACAGGCAGTGTATGTCCCTTTGTTGAAGTTTACAGGCTTTTTGAGGATGCAGGCTTTGCAGTCAAGGACGACATATGCACCGGAACCAGATTTTTCACCTTCAACACTCCATGGAGGGATGTTGCCAGCATTGATGATGCGCTGAGCTTCATAGCGGAAAGATACTTCAGCAAATCTCCCTGCCCGACCAAGCATTTTGACAGCGATTACAGATTCAGGTACGTTATGGATCTTGCTGAAGATTGCGATGGTGTTGTTTTCCTGCTGTTGAAGTTCTGTGAACCGCACTTTTACGATTATCCCCAGCTCAAGGAGAAGTTGGAGGAGATGGGCAAGAAGGTTCTGCTTTTGGAGCTTGAATTTCCAATAGCGTCTTACGAGCAGCTGAGAACAAGAATTGAAGCGTTTTACGAGGTGATAGCATGACCCTGCGAAAGCTCAGGGCTGGCGAGAGGATGAAGCAGATAATGGGCGGCTACTACATGATGGGGAGGCAGGCAGAGGTTAACGGATGGGTTACCAGCGGTGCCCCGGTTGAGCTGCTGTATGCGATGGACATCTATCCAGTTTACCCCGAGAACCACGGAGCTTTGATCGGAGCAGCAAAGCAAGGCCCCTACTTCTGTGAGTTTGCCGAAAGAAAGGGATTTTCCAGAGATCTGTGCTCCTATGCAAGATCGGACATCGGTTGTGTTTTTGCGGGTACAAGCCCCATAGGTGGTCTGCCAGAGCCAACCTTTCTGTTTGCATGCAACAACATCTGCAACACTGTGGTGAAGTGGTACGAAGTGCTGAGCAGAATTTTCAAGGTGCCGCTCTTCATCCTCGACACACCCTTCGTCAGGAAGGAACTCAAGGAGAGCTATGTGCAGTACGTCCATGATCAGCTTTACGAGTTCATAGATTTTCTTGAGAAGATTACGGGCAGGCAGCTCAGCGATGCAAAGCTGAGGGACACAATTAGGAAGTCAATTGAGGGTGTGAAGGCCTACGAAGAGGTATTGCACATGGCCAAACACAAACCCTCTCCGCTGACATGCTTTGACGCCTTCATCAACATGGCGCCGATAGTCTGCTTAAGGGGCACGGACTATCCGATTGAGTTCTATGCAGAGATGAAAAGAGAGCTGGAAGAGAGGGTGAAGAGAGGAGAGGGAGCGGTGGACAACGAAGAGATAAGGCTGTTGTGGGACAACATCCCGGTGTGGTACAGGCTGAGGTGGTTTGCAGAGTTCTTTGCAGAGAGAAATGCCTGTCTTGTGGCGGACACCTACACCAACGCCTGGACGGGTTTCATCATGATGGATAAGAGCGACATCATATGGAGCATGGCGGAAACCTACACCTTCATCTACCTCAACATCGGGCTTGAGCACATGGCGGAGGCGATAAACAGGCTGATAGACTACTACGATGTTGATGGACTTGTGATACACTCGAACAGAAGCTGTAAGCCCTACTCCTTCGGCCAGTACGAGCTGCAGAAAATGGTAGACGTCCCGTCGGTTGTTATTGAGGCGGACATGGTTGATTCGAGAGCTTTCAGTGAAGCGCAGATAGAGACGAGACTTGAAGCCTTCTTGGAGATGCTGAGAGCATGATAGTTGCCGGAATTGATGTTGGGTCTCTCACAGCCAAGTGTGCTCTCCTCAGAGACGGAGAGCTTGTAGCGTACAGGATAACGAGGGTTTCGCCAAACCTTGAGGACACTGCGGTGAAGGTTTTCGAGGAAACGCTAAATGCGGCGGGAGTCCGCAGAGAGGACGTTGCGAGGATCGTTGCCACTGGCTACGGGAGGAGCAAGGTGAGCTTTGCCGATAAGGCTGTTACGGAGATAAGCTGCCATGCAAAGGGCGCTCTTTTCTTCATCCCCACCGCAAGAACTGTGATCGACATCGGCGGGCAGGACAGCAAGGTCATAGCAATATCAAACGGAAGGGTGGTTGACTTTGTGATGAACGACAAGTGCGCTGCTGGAACGGGGAGGTTCCTGGAGGTCATGGCCAACGCTCTCGGCCTGAAGCTGGAGGAGCTTGCTGATGTGGCGGAGAAAGCCAGAAAGGTGACTGAAATATCCTCCACATGCACGGTTTTTGCCGAATCGGAGGTGATAAGCCACCTCGCTTCGGGGGAGAGAGTGGAGGACATCGTTGCGGGAATTCACGAAGCGATAGCCTCAAGAATTGCTGCACTTGCCAGGAGGGTTAGGGTTGAGCCAGATGTTGTGCTTACGGGTGGTGTGGCCAAGAACAGAGCGATGAAAAAAGCTCTGGAGAAAAAGATAGGCTACGAAATAAAGATACCCCCCGAACCGCAGATAGTGGGGGCTGTTGGAGCTGCTTTGTTCGCAGAGATAAAGTAACATCAAAACTTTTATTTACTTATTACTAACCTGTAGCATGGACAGGTTCACTGTGGCCTTTTTTATGATCATAGCTGTCTTTCTTGCAATGTGTCATGATACAGGAGAGTTGGCGTTTGTAAGCGAAAAAACCGTTTATGAGGGTGAAAAACCCGTTTTCAGGATAGTTTACGGAAGAGAGACAGAGGGGGTGCTAAATTTCTCCGGAGATGTGAGGTACACCGTAACGCTCTGTGACGGGGAGACGTGCAGTGAGTATTACGTAAGTGAAGATGAGTTTGCAGAGGTGGATGTGGGAAGCGTGGTGAGAGTTAAAGTGCAGGATGGTAGTGCGAAAATTGTTGAAGTTGTTGAGACTGTTAAGCCTTTTTACACTGTCAATCTGAACGTGTCCAGAGTGGTAGATAAAATTGGTAAAATTGATTTAACTCTCCGTCCTCCTTTCTCCGGTATCACTATCCGTGATGGAGAGAGTTTGTTTGTCATCGTGACCAGCCTCAACTTTAAAAAAGGCACAGTAACAAACACCATTTTCTGGTGCAACGAGTCCCTTAAAGTTCTTGGAAAGTACAGCTACACAGTGATTATCGGTGATGTGCACGATGTAGAGAGCATTGTGCAGAAAAAGATAAGATGTACAGACTTCTGGTCATGTAATCCTGAGATTGAGAAGGTCGGGTGGTATTACGTACGCAGTTGTGGGAACACCAAAGTGATCGTCGAGCAGCACTCGGGAATCGTGCTGGCCATCGTTGATGGTCGCCCATTCATCCCTAAGATGAGTGAGGAAATAATGACATCGGACAAGCCTCCAGAAGAGATGGTGGAGACATTCTTGCCCAATATGGACTGGTCCTGGAGTGGTACAGGCAGTGTGAATGCCGAAGTACCAGAATTCTACGATGTTGTGTACAAGCACAGGTTTAAAGACGTGATCAAGCTTCCACCACTCGCTGAGGACGGGAAAGTGTACGTGGCGGGTAGGAAGCTCTATGCGATAGACGAAAGAAGTGGAAAGACTATATGGAGTGTTAACATCACCGCAAAAAGCTACACCTTGGGAGAGTATCTGTACGTGGCAAACTCCACAGTTTTTGCCATCGATAAGGGCAGTGGCCGTGTTGTGTGGGCGAAGGAGGTTGGAGCTAAAACACTGATTCTGCAGGAGGATGGGGTCATTACCATAGGGGATAGAAATCTGTGCAGGATTTCAGGTAGTGGGAAAGTGGAGTGGTGTAGAAGCTTTAAAGAGGAGATATCCTGTGTGGATGGTAGCGCCGTTGCTGCAGGTAGTAGGGTTTACTCAATCAATCTGGAGGATGGGAACATCCTCTGGGCATATAACCACTGGTGCGATGTGAGTGATGTGGTGTATAAGGACGGGAAGGTCTTGGTGGTGGATACCGTCGGGAACCTGGCACTAATTGGCGAGAACGGAAGCAAGCTGTGGGAGAAGGATGTGGGTGCTGGAAGTGTCGCCGTAAACGACCACATCTTTGCATCAAAAATTGTAGGAAAAAAGGGGTTCGTGGTGTTTGATTTTAGCGGTGAAACTGTCTCTGCCCTCTACCTTCCAGATGGGGAGGTGCCAGGGAAGCCAATAGCAACAAAAAATGCTGTTGTCCTGCCAACCTTCAAGCCCGGCAACTACAGCCGAATGTATCTTTTCAATCACAGAGGTGAGATGATCTTTAAAGTGGATCACGAAGGAGAGCCACTTAACCCACCCCTACTGGGCTTATCGGGTGGGAAGATCTACGCCATTTTTCCGTATGACAGGGAGCATCATGTACTCTACGTTCTCGCCGATACAATGGCTCCGGAGATTGTTGAGTATTCCAATTTCACGAAGATCCGGGCGCACCAAACAGTGGATCTGTGGGTAAGGTACCTCGATAAGGGAGGACTTCACTCAGCGATATTCGCATACCAAGCGGAAAGTGATGAGTGGCACTACCTTCGAATGTCCTGTGGAGACACCTATTGCAACGTCGTTCTTCCTCCCCAGCAACCCAATAGCTCAGTGAAATGTTGGGCAGTTCTTATTGACAAGGCCGGTAACCATGCCGAGGTAAAGTGGGAAATGAAGGTTGAGGATTAAAACTGGCGTATCGTGTGTACGATTCTGTGGATGGTCGTCACGAAACCCAGAACGGCAACTGTCCACAGCATTATGCTGTAGATCTGCACCTCATTGTGCAGTGCATATCCTGCAATCAATCCAACCATGGTTATTGCAAGCCTCGTGTCTCTCCCGCCTATTCCAACCTTGCACTCTGCCCCCTCAGCCTCGGCCATTGCCCTGGTTATGCTCACTCCAAAGGATCCGACCACCGCGAGAAAACCTGCAAGCCAGAGCTGCAGGGGGTAGAGATAGACCACGGCTATGACTATCGCTGCATCGACAAAGCGATCAAACACTCTGTCTAAGTATGCCCCACTTCTCGTAACCCTGCCGGTCATTCTTGCAAGATCCCCGTCTGTACAGTCCAGAATTTGGGAAATGAAGAGTGTGAGGACTCCAAGGTATATCTCGTGCATCGCTACTATGGCCGCTGAAGCTAAGCCGACGAGGGTGGCGATGATTGTTATCGTATTCGGCGAAACACCCGTTTTCGATAGCATCCTGGCCAGAGGCCTTGAGAACCTCCGATATACCAGCTCGGTCAGCAGATACTCCCATTTAATTTAAATCACCCCCAGAGGCAATTTTTAAATAGCTCCCCATTTAACATTTTCCATGGAGGCAGTAATACTTGCTGCGGGTTTTGGTTCACGCTTAGGGCATCACACCCGTGAAATTCCCAAGGCCCTGCTCAGGGTTGGTGATAAACCCCTCATCCATTACGCGATTCAGACCCTGATGAGCAACGGGATAGAGGATATTATCGTTGTTACCGGACACAAGGGCTACAAGCTCAGGGAGTACCTCTCGCAGTTCGATGCCAACTTCAGCTTCGTGCACAACAGCCTGTACAAGAAAACGAACAATATCTACAGCCTCTATCTTGCAATCGAGTACGTGAAGAAGGGGTTCTACATCCTGAACTCTGACGTGCTCTTCCATCCAGAGATTTTCAGAGATCTGCACAACAACGGGAGTGAGAACCTCACCCTCTCAGTTGACACCGTGAAGGAGCTTGGAGAGGAGGAAATGAAGGTGAGGATATCCAACAGCTCTGTGAAGGAAATCAGCAAGCAGATTCCGCCGAGGGAGGCGGATGGCGAGTACATTGGTATTGCGAAGGTGCACAGAAATGCGATTGATGATCTGAGCGAGCACATCTCGCTCGTTATGGACAGGAAGGGCAGGAGGGTTTTCTACGAGGAAGCCTTCCAGTCCATGATTGATTCTGGCATAGAGATCAACTTTGAGTCCACGAAGGGGCTGCCCTGGATAGAGATCGACACACCATCGGACTTGATGGCTGCGAGGTACGTTGTGTACCCCAGCATTCGGGGTTAAAATACCGATTCATAGAGAAGTTCGGCGACATCCATAACCTCCATCTCTGCCCTCTTCACTTTTACAGCATCCTCAAGCATCATCAGGCAGAAGGGACAGGCGACTGCGATAACATCTGCCCCAACCAACGCAGCCTCGTCAACTCTCTTGAGGGAGGGGCGGAATTCCACGTCTCTGACAATGTTCCCGCCTCCAGCACCGCAGCAAAGTGATGTCTCTCTCGTTCTCATCATCTCGATCAGCTCAATGCCGGGAATGGCTTTCAGAACTTCCCTCGGTGGCTCGTAAATCCCATTGTACCTTCCCAGATAGCAGGGGTCATGATACGTCACTCTCCTTTCGAGGACGTTTCTGAACCTCAGCGATGCATCCTTGATCACTCTGTCGAGGATCTCAGAGACGTGGTAAACTTCAAGCCCGTAGTAGTTGCGGAAGGCGTTGTAGCAGTGCGGGGAGGAAACGATGATCTTCTTAGCGCCAAGTTTCTCAAATTGGGCCATGTTCTCCTCCTTCAGGAGCTCAAAAAGCCCCATTTCTCCTGCAGCCCTGACATCGTTACCGCAACATCCCTCTTCGCGCATCACAGCAAAATTAATTCCAGCAGCCTCCAGGAGTTCCGCTGTTTTCCTTGCAACCTCCGCTATCCTCTCATCCACAACCGCACAGCCTGCAAAGTAGAGGTACTCAAACTCTCCCTCATCGGCAAACCTGAACTGGCCCTTGTGCCATCCCCTTTTCTTAGCTCTCCCAGCTCCAAAGGGGTTGCCGAACTTCTGAATGCTTTCAAGCATTTCTCTGACATCGGGGGGAACTCTACCGCTTTCAATCGTCCTGCTCCTCGCCTCGATAATTAGGTCGGTTATGGGTATCCCTCTCGGACACCTGTCTTGGCAGACGTGGCAGGTTGTGCAGTTCCAGAGTTCTTCACTCCAGAACTCCCCACCGCCGATGTAGCGGGCGATTAGCTTTCTTACATTCATGCTGAAGCGCATGCTGCACGAAGAGCTGCACACAGCGCACTGCATGCAGACTGAGAAGTCGATCGCTTGCATTGGTGAAGGTTGGATGAACTAAATAAAATTTTAACGATGAAAAATTTTATATTTTACCGAGTATCTTATTGAGCTTTCTTGCTGCCTGCTTCAGATCGTCAGGGTTCTCGAAGTAGAGCGTTCTGACCGAGAAGATGCCCGCACCCTTAAGCCTTATGACCATCCTGTCCTCATCATCTTCGAATCCTTTAATCTTCCTCAGGTTCGTTTTGAAAGGCCTGTAAACCACATAGTCGCCCTCAATGTAGTAGTGCCTCGGCTTTCCGAGGGTTATTATTGCGTAGAGGGACACAAAAATGGCAAAAATTGCCGCAACGATCAGGGACTTTCCAAAATCGCTGCCTGTGGATATCTTGTAGGCGGTGTAGGCAAACCCAGCAAAGATTATGACGGCTACAAAAATTGACCACTTTTTCCTTGCAACAGGGTTGTTCAAAGCCCTGTAGCTCCATATCACGTCCCGCACCTCCAGTCGGAGAGGTACTTCCTCTGCTCCTCTGTCAGGGAATCAATTCTGATGCCCATGGTCTCAAGCTTCAGCCTTGCCACCTTCCTGTCAAGCTCATCCGGAAGCCTGTAAACCTTCCTTTCCAGCTTTCTCCAGTTTTCTGCGATGTACCTTGCGGCAAGGGCCTGGTTGGAGAAGCTCATGTCCATAACCTCAATCGGATGCCCGTCTGCTGCAACCAAATTGACCAGTCTGCCCTCAGCGAGCAGATAGACCTTTCTGTCACCCAGATCGTACTCCGTCACATACTTCCTGACCTCTCTCTTTTCCCTGCACGTTCTCTCAAGAGCTTCTATATCTATCTCGACGTTGAAATGGCCGGCATTTGCCAGTATTGCCCCATCCTTCATCTTCCTGATGTGCTCCTCCCTTATGATGTCTCTGTTCCCCGTTGCCGTGATGAAGATGTCTCCCTCTACTGCAGCCTCCTCCATCGTTAAAACCCTGAAACCGTCCATAAGGGCTTCAAGTGCCCTTATCTCGTCAACTTCCGTAACTATTACGTTTGCCCCCATCCCCCTCGCCCTCATCGCTATCCCCCTCCCGCACCATCCGTAGCCTGCAACAACCACAGTTTTCCCGGCGAGCAGCATGTTCGTTGCCCTCAGCACGCCATCGATTGCAGACTGGCCGGTACCATATCTGTTGTCAAAGAGGTACTTTGTGTAGGCATCGTTAACCGCAATAACGGGAAAGAGCAATACACCCTCCTTCTCCATCGCTCTGAGCCTTATAACTCCCGTTGTGGTTTCCTCACTCGCTCCCCTGACATTATCCGCATACTCCCTCATCTCCCCGTGGAGCAGGAAGATTAAATCAGCCCCATCGTCGATGACTATGTCCGGCTCCGTCAGTATGACCTTCTTCAGGGCATCGTAGTACTCTTCAACGCACATTCCACGTTTTGCAAAGCACGCAATCCCGCTCTCCCTCAGGGCGTCGGCAACATCATCCTGGGTGCTCATGGGGTTGCAGCCCGTGATCGCAACCTCAGCACCACCATCGATCAGGGTTCTCACAAGGACGGCAGTCTTGGCTTCTACATGAAGGGCCATCCCGATTTTAAATCCCTCTAAGGGCTTTTTCTTTTTGAACTCCTCTCTGATCTTGCTTAGAACCTTCATGTGCCTTTCTGCCCACTCTATCTTCCTGAAGCCCTCCACACTCATACTTTCACACCTTCCTCATAACCTCATCCAGCCTGTCTTCAAGTTCGGAAAGCCAGTCAACTTTTCCGGGTCTGTAGTCTTCTCCCTTCCCGCTGATAATACTTTCAACGGCATCGGCAACCTCTTCAGCAGTCATGAAGGTTGTGTCAATTTCGTAAACATTGCTGTTCATTTCAATTGCCTCAACGAGGATGACATCGAGAAGCTCCGCTTCAACGTTTTCCATCAGCTTCTCCTCGTCCCATCCCCTCTCCTCAAGCCTCTCCTTAAGAACTAAGGGATTGCATCTAAGCACGATCGTTATGTCCGGATGAAGGTAGTGGGACAGATGACCCTCAACTATACCATCAAACCTGAACTGGGAGAGCTTCTCGACGTCAATTTCAACCTCCTCGCCCTCATCATCCAGAATGCAGTCGTACTTCCTCGCCATCTCGATGACGGAAATGACCTCGTACCCCCTCTTCTTAAGCAGCTCAGCCACCGTGGTTTTTCCAGTCCCAGGGGTGCCGGTTAGCGCTATCATTCCACAACCTCTCTCAAAGCTTCGAGAAAGGCATCGTTTTCCTCAGGCTTTCCCACACTCACCCTTATGTTGTTTTCGCATCCAATAAAGCTGCTGCAGTCCCTCACTATCACTCCTCTCCTGAGCATCTCCTCCGCAACTTCTGGCGAGCCCTTGAACAGCAGAAAGTTTGCCTCTGAGGGATAGACTTCAACCAGCTTCCTCATCTCCCTGTACATTCTCTCCCTCTCCGCCCTTATTTTCTCCACACAGCTCCTCATCCATTCAACATCTTCCAATGCTGCGATCGCTGCCCTTTCAGCGGGAGTTGACACGGGGAAAGGGGTTGATGCAGCCCTGTAAGCGTTGTAAAGCCATTCGGGCATTAAAGCATAGCCTATCCTCAAGTTTGCCAGTCCGAAGGCCTTTGAGAAGGTTCTTGCGATAACAACATTTTCTGCATCAATGTTAAGGCTGTGGTCGGTGAACTCCGCATAGGCTTCATCTATGAAAACCATCGCAGAAGTGCTCTCAGCTATTCTCCTAACAAGGTCTGGATCTTCCACGTTTCCCGTGGGGTTGTTTGGGTTGCTTATCAGCACAATCTTTGTTTTGCTGCTGAGATAGCTGAAGATGGAATCATCGAGTTTGAAGTCCCTGCCCCTCCTGACCAAAACCTCCTTCCCGCAGCTCAGCTTGGTCAGAATGTGGTAGTAGGGGAAACTTGGGATGGGGATTAGGATTTCATCCCCCTCATCAACCAGCAGCCTGAAGAGGGTTTCGAGAATGCCGTCTATCCCTGCCCCAACTGCGATTCTCTCGTACTCCCACCCTGTGTATTCGGCAACCCTCTCCCTAAGCTCCCTGTACTCAGGATCTGGATAGACATGGAGGTCATCAAAGCTCTTAAAAGCTTTGAGTGCCTTTGGACTCGGCCCGTAGGGGTTCTCATTGGATGCCAGCTTTACAACCCTCTTCAGACCATATTTCCTTTTCACTTCATCAATGCTCTTCCCGGGGACGTACTTTTTCAGCTCAATACACCTTCTCAGCATCCTGCTTACCTCTACCTTACAACCTCAATCTGCACAACATCCCAGTCCTCGTCCACACCCTTCAAAGTTGAAACCAAGGCTTCAACGACCTTTCCAAACACCTTCATGACGTACTGGTTAAGTTCAATTTCCTCACCATCGACAACCAGCCTTACCTCCATCCTATCACCTTCCTGAAATCGGAAACAAACTCCTTAATTACCTCCTCCGTGACGTGGGGCATTATCACGAATCTTATTGCCTTGGGTTCACGAATCGTGGATATGACCCAGTTCCTCCTGTAAAGCTCCTCCTTTATTCTCTCAGCCCTCTCGGTCGGGAAAGCCACAACGTTCATCACGGGCTCTATAACCGGCTCGAACCCAAGGCTCCTCATTTCCTCAACGATGGCCTTGGTGTTGTCCAAGCACTTTTTCACAACCTCTTTCATGCCATCAAAGCCAAGGTGCCTGAGGACAGCGTAAGCTGATGCCACACCAGTCCCGGGCCTTGTCCCAGTGAGCGTGAACTGCGTTTTTGACGTCAAATAGGGTGTCTCAACTTCCAGAGCTCTTAGATAACTTTCGTTCCTGTATATTATGCCACCAGCAGGAATCGTGGCCATCCCCATCTTGTGCGGGTCTATGGTTATGGATGACACACCGCTGTTCTGGAAGTCAAAGGGGTAGGGATTCTCCATGAAGGGTATCACCAGCCCGCCAAAGGCTGCATCAACGTGAAGCTCAATGCCCCTTTCCTCGGCAAGCTCTGACAGCTCAATAATCGGATCGATCTGGCCAAGCTCGGTTGTGCCGGCTATCCCAACCAAGGCAACGGTTGAGTCATCGATAAGCTTTTCCACCTCACCCAGATCTACCCTGTAGTCTTCATCCACTCCAGCTCTCCTTATCTCCACTCCCAGGATGTCTCCAATCTTCTCGAAGGAGAAGTGGGCTGTTTTCGGGATCACGATGTTTGGTTTACCTTTCCTTTTAGACCTCTGGATGTTCCTTGCCGCCCTTATTCCCTGAATGTTTGCCTCAGTTCCTCCTGAACAGATGTAGCCGGCAGCCTTTTTGCAGTGAAGAAGCTCTCCAAGCATGGCCATCAGCTTTCTTTCAAGCTCCATCGTTCCCCTGAATATTCCGGGATCGCCGAGGTTGGTCTCTATGAAGAGTTTGTGTGCTTCAAGGGCAACTGGATGCGGTACTGTGCACATCGAGCTGAGAACCCTTGAGTAGGGGATATCTTTGGCCCTGTAGCTCATCAGTTCATCCATGATGTCCATGCCTGAAGATCAGGAAAGTGTAATAAATAGGTAACTAATGGGGATGTTGTGAGAGTTGCCGTGCTCGTTGGGGGCGTGGGGAGGAGGATAGGTAGGGAGAAGACAGAAGTGAGTGTTTGCGGGAGAAAACTAATTGAGATAGCAATCGAGAAGTACTCGGACTACGATACGATCTTCGTTTGCAGGGATGAAGAGCAGTTGAAAAGGCTATCGGAAAAGTACGACTGCAGGTTTGTTACTGACGTTTACAAGAACTTTGGATCCATCGCCGGAATTCATGCAGCGTTGCAGCACTTTGAAGACTGCATCGTCACGGCAATCGATATGCCCTTCGTCAAGAAGGCTGTGATCGAGCACCTCTACGAGAAGGGCAGGGAACTGAGATGTGATGCTCTGCTGCCAGCGCATGATAGGGGGTATGAACCCCTCCTGGCCTACTACTCCAGATCCGCAGCAGATGAGATGGAGAGGGCAATTAAATCAGGTGTGAAAATGATCATCAAGCCGCTTGAGAGACTTAATACCGTATATTATCCGGTGGACAATCTTAGAAAATTTGATAAAAACCTCCTCTCCCTTTTCAACATCAACACCAAAGAGGACCTGGAGAGGGCTGAAAGGCTATGCTCAGAGATAGGTACGGGAGAGTTGTGACCAACCTCAGGATTGCAGTAACACATAGATGCAATCTGAGATGCTTTTACTGTCATGAAGAGGGGGAGAGAAACCCGGGAGAGGAGATGCCTGCTGAGAGAATTGTTGAGATAGCCAAGGCTTTTCACAAGCTTGGTGTGAAGAAGCTGAAAATTACGGGTGGAGAGCCGCTTTTGAGGAAGGACATCCTGGACATAATTCAGGAGATGCCGGCCTTTGATGAGATTTCAATGACCACGAACGGCATCCTGCTTGACAAGTACGCTGAGGAGCTGAAGGAGTGCGGGCTGAGCAGAGTGAACGTAAGCCTTGACACAATGGATGCGGAGAAGTACAGGTTCATCACGAGGGTGGGGGACGTGGAGAAGGTGATTTCAGGAATTGTTAAGGCCTGCGAGGTTGGGCTAACTCCAGTGAAGGTGAACACGATAGTTATGAAGGGCATCAACGAAAATGAAGTTGACAGCCTGCTGCGCTTTACAAACTCCTTCAACGGCAGAGAAACCAAGGCGATACTGCAACTCATCGAGCTGATCCCCTACGGGGACCTGAAAAAGTACTACTACGACATATCCCTGCTGGAAGACAAATATGCCAGAATTGCAACGCAGAAGAGGATCAGGGCCATGCACAGAAGGGTGCAGTACTTCACACCCGAGGGTGTCGTTGAATTTGTTAAGCCACTTGACAACACCGAGTTCTGCATGCACTGCAACAGGATGAGAGTTACGTCCGATGGAAAGCTCAAGCCCTGCCTTCTCAGAGACTACACGGTCAGCATTGATGGTAAGCATGGCAAAGAGCTTGAGGAAGCGATAATAAAGACTGTGAGGGAAAGGGAGCCCTTTTTCCGAAAATGAGGCCCTACGTTTTTGTTAACGTTGCTGCAAGCCTCGACGGCAAGATCAGCGATGAGAGCAGAAGGCAGCTGAGGATATCCTGCGATGAGGATATGAGGATTGTGGATGAACTCAGAGCTTCTGCCGACGCTGTGATGGTTGGAATCGGAACCGTTCTGGCGGACGATCCACAACTCACTGTCAAAAGCGAGGAGCTGCGTAGAAGGAGAGTTTCGGAGGGAAGGGATGAGAACCCTGTCAGGGTTGTTGTTGACAGCAAGTGCCGTGTACCGCTGAAGGCGAGGGTTTTTGACGGAGAGGCGAGAACAATCATTGCAGTCTCAGAGCGGGCAGACCAGGAGAGAGTAGATAGGGTAAGGGAGCGTGCAGAAGTAATTGTCACTGGCAGGGAGAGGGTAAATCTCAAAACTCTGCTTGTAGAACTCAGGAAGAGGGGGATCAATCGCGTTATGGTCGAGGGTGGTGGAACTCTGATATCCTCCCTGCTTGCTGAAGGGCTTGTTGACGAGATGAGGATCTACTACGCCCCCATGCTGATAGGTGGGAAATCCTCGCCCACAATATGTGATGGTAGATCCTTCCCAACACCGCTGAAGGGCAGGATATCCTTGGAGAGAGTGGGCGAGGGGTTTGCTGTGACGATAAAGCTAATCTAACTGGGATTCCAGTCTCTCCAGCTCTTTTAGCAGCCCTGACCTGAGGGTTTCCAGAACCTTAACCGGTTTCTCTGCCGAGTAGAGGTATCCGACCCATCCCCTCTCAATCAGCCTCCTCCTCACCACACCCCTTCGGCAAAGCTCTCTCAGCCTCTCCCTTACGAACCTCACCGACAGTCCAAGCTCCTTTGAGATCTCGCTCACCCTCATCTCGCCCTTTTCAAGGAGCAGGGCGTAGATCTTTACATCGGATGGCTTGAAGCTCACTCTTTCCAGCACCTTGATGAACTCTGATAGCAAGTCTTTCAAGCTCTCACCCTAATTTACTTCCTGCTATGTTGCGACACGTAGTGACTTGGGGTGAGTGGTTATGGATAAGGTGACCTTCTTCGCTCAGGTGGTGGCGAATCCCGTCACGAGAAAGGTGCTGAAAGCCCTTTCCTCCTTCTGCCCCTCCTGTGGGGGGAGCAGAATTGAAGTGGCAGTGGAGCTTGCCCTCGGCTACAGGAAGGATGCCTGCTGGAAGTGCAGGATGGCTGCAAAAACTGTGGAGCCATTACTGAAGAGGGGTGCTGAAGCCTTCAACGTGTCGATGGAGGAGCTGAAAGAGAAGTTCAAGGACAGATACTGGAGAAGGGGGCTGGCCAGTGTTCTGAAGGGCATAGCGGTCTTTGGTGTCCGGAAGCCCTTCGTCCCCGGAGCGCCCTTTCAGGTTGTTTGGGACATCACCTACGCCTGCAATCTGCGCTGCAGGCACTGTTATGCAACTGCGGGAAAAGCACTTGACGATGAGCTTACGACAGATGAGGCGCTTGATGTCATCGACAAACTCGACAGGCTTGGTGTTACGATAATCGCCTTCTCGGGTGGAGAACCTCTCGTAAGGAAGGACATCTTCGAGCTTGCAGAGTACGCTGTGGAGAAGGGTATCTACGTGGCCATCGCAACTAATGGCACATTGATAACCGAGAGCGTGGCGAGAAGGATGAGGGAGAGCGGTGTTGGCTACGTTCAGATAAGCCTGGATGGCAGAAGGGAGACCCATGACGGGTTTAGGGGGATAGATGGGTGCTATGACAGGGCGGTTGAAGGGATAAGGAATGCTGTGAAGGCCGGACTTTTCGTGAACGTTTCGATGACCGTGACCAAATACAATTACCAAGATGTGGAGCATGTAATCAGGCTGTGCGAAAAGCTGGGTGTTGACTGGTTCATGCACTACAACTTCATCCCCACCGGGAGGGGGAGGGAGATCGCTGAAGCCGACATCACGCCAGAACAAAGGGAGGAGCTGCTGAGGTATCTCTATCGAAAAAACTACAGCTCAAAGATCTCGCTTCTGTCAACAGCCCCCCAGTTTGCCCGTGTAGCTTTGCAGTGTGAAGGCAGTATTATCCCAACCCACTTCTACAACGTTGAAGCAGAGAACAGGCTGAGGGAGCTTGCAGAGTTCATTGGGGGATGTGGGGCGGGCAGGTTCTACTTTGCAATAAGGGCCAATGGAGATATCCAGCCCTGCGTCTTCTTCCCCCTCAAGGTCGGAAACGTGAGGGAGGATGACCTTGAGGAGCTGTGGCTGCACAACCACGTTTTCGAGGATCTGAGGGATAAGGACATCATAGAGGGGTGCGGGAGCTGCAATTACCGCTACGTTTGTGGTGGATGCAGGGCGAGAGCGTACAACTACTTTGGTGACTACCTCAAGCCAGACCCCGGATGTGTGAGGAACAAAAGGTGGTGGGAGATCGCTAAAACCTGCGAGCCAGCTTTCTCACACTCTCGCTGACAATTTCTAAGCACTCATCCGCATTTTCCCTTGCTCTCCTTACAATTTCCTGGTAGTCAACGACCTCGCCCTTGATGCCGTGAGCATAGTTGTCCATCGTGCAGATAACAGCGTAGGCAATGTCCAGCTCCTTGGCAATCGTTGCCTCGCTGCCAGCAGTCATACCAACGCAGTCTGCAAAGTTCTTTATCATTGCTATCTCGGCCCTGGTCTCCAGCCTTGGCCCCCTCGTCTGGAAGTAAACTCCCCTGTCGATCACGGGGAAGGTTGAGATCTCCCTTGCCGTCTCAATGAGGACGCTTCGCAATTGCTCGTCAAAGCCGGGAGTGACGTGAACTAAGGAGTTGTTGAACACCGTGACACCGCTGAAGAAGTCTATGTAGTCGTGGGGAATTATGAGCGACGGCAAGCTGTACTCCTCCCTAAGACATCCAACCGACCCCATCCCAATAACATGCCTAACCCCAAGTGATTTGAGGGCGTAGAAGTTTGCCGTATGGTTGATCTTGTGAGGCGGTTTATCCCTTTTCTTTCCGTGCCTCTGGATTAACGCTACGTCCACACCATTGAGCTTTCCAACGTTGACCTCAGCGACACCGAAGGGCGTCTCAATCCTTGTCTCCTCAAGGTCAAAGGCTATTTCAAGGATGTGCGTTCCACCCACTATTCCTATCATTGCGAATCCTCCTTCAAATTCCAGTAAACCCTCCCGTCCACATTTCTTTTCTCAACCAGGCCTTTGATTTCGAGTATCTCCATGAGCTCCTCAAACCTTCCGGGGAAGACGATGTCGAGGGTTATTGGATCCAAACCCTTGTCCATCATTTCCCTCTTCAGCTTCGACTGGCTCATCTCCCCCTCCTTCAGAATCTCCAGCACCACACTCGAAAGGTCCTCGACAAAGTTCCAGGGGAAGATTACCCACGCATAGTTCAGCATGTACTCCCCAAGATAGTTCGGGATGAAGTCAGAGTCCTCAAGCATGAGGAGCGAAGCGGTTCGCACATCTTTTGCATGAACAAGCTGAAGGGCTTTCCTCATTGTGGATCCGGTGTTTATGAAGTCATCCACGACAAGAACTTTTCCACCTTCAATTCTCTGCCCCTTCCTGATGTCCAGGCTCACAAGCTCAGAACCAAGATAGTCGCTCAGGATGCTGCCAACGAACCAGCCCCCCTTGGCGAGGGCAACAATTAAGTCCGGCTCAAACCCATCCTTTAGGACGTCAACCGCTATTCTTTTGCAAAGTCTGTCAACGTAGTCCCAGCTTACGATTACGTACATCTCACTCACCGTAGAATCTAAGCCTCACAACCTCCCCACCCGGGCGATAGACGGCAACATTGCACGGCATAGGGTTGAGATTCACCTTCTTCTGAAACTCCGTCTGTGCCTGCCACGTGGAGGAGTTCACCATGAACACCCCCCTGTAGAAACCAGTACCGTAAGTGTGTATGTGCCCGCAGTGAAGGATGTCGGGAATCTCATCTATCACAAGATGGTCCTCCTTCTCCGGGGCTATCGGACTTCTCCCACCGTACATGGGACTGAGGTGTCTTCTTTTCAGCAGTTCCTCCATAACTTCCTGCGGTTTTTCGTAGCTCAGCCTTGGGATTTTAGCCACCATGTCGTCTATGCTTCTGCCATGGTAGATCAGAACCTTCACACCGTCAAGTTCCACGTAGGCTGGGTTTCCGACGTGATGTACATTGTTCGGAAAGAGAGCTTTCAGCTCAGACGGCAAAGCTGGTTGCGGTTCAGCCTGCCTCACAGCATCGTGGTTTCCGGGAGAGAGTATGATCTCTATCCGTTTGGGCAGCTCATCAATGTGCTCAGCAGCAGCCTCATACTGGCCGTAGATGTTCATTATGGTCAGATCCTTCTCCTGCCCCGGATAGACACCTATGCCATCGACTATGTCTCCAGCGATGACGATGTACCTAACTTTCTTGGCTATATTCTGCATCTTCTCGTTTCCAATCTCACCGTTCAGCCACTTCACGAACATCTTCCACTCCCTTTCAAGGAACTCCTTGCTCCCAAAGTGAAGGTCGGAGAGGAAGAGGATGAAGAAGTCCTTTTTTTTGCCATTAACCCTACCATTAACCGGAACGTCCGGGAAAACTATCCTGTCGGCGAGTATGCTTTTCCCCCTCAGAGTTCCGCTAACTCCAATAACCTCATCCCCAACGAGCTCAGATGCAATCTCCCTTGTCTTCCCTGTGGCTATGCAGTTAACGGATCCAGTGGAGTCTTCAAGCTGGATGACGTGGCTGTTCCCCCTCTCCCACACTTTGGTAACCATCCCGACAACGTTAACGCTGTCAACCCTTCTTTTCCCGATGTGGGCTATTGGAATGCACGGCATGCGGGATCGGAGAATTCGGGACAGCTTCTCAAGCCTTGAGTTGAAGTAATAGACAAAGTCCTCAACCTTACCCTCGCAGGATGATGAACCTGTAATATCCTTTATGAGCCTGAATCCCCTTTGTTTAACCGTAGGTTTAGCTGTAGGTTTGGGCACAGATCTGGTGGGTACAGCAGAAACCCTCCTTAGCCTGACCTTTTCTATCGCCCTCCTAACAATCTTTTCATCGACAATAAACCCGCCATCAGCAATTCTGCAGGCTTCGGAAATTACCTCCTCATAATCCTCGCAGCTGCATATCAGCTCTGCTGCTTTCGGATTTATGTTGTACCCCCTCACCAGAAATTTCTTTGCGATCGTCGCAGCATCGATATTTTTAATTACCATTCCCTCTCCTCCTTTTAGCATGGACACCGAATCCAAGGCATTTCAGTTCATAAAGGATGTGGTCTCAACATTAATTATCGTTGCGGTCATAATCGGCGGTGGTATAGCTATAACTGGCACGTGGCCATTTATGGTTGCAGTTGAGTCTGGCAGCATGGAACCCCATCTGTATCCGGGAGATGTTGTGTTCCTCCTAAGCCCGAGCAGAACTGGGGGAATTGTGACGTGGGAGGAGGGAAAGGAGTCGGGATATATGAGCTTTGGAAGCTACGGCGATGTGATAGTCTATAAGCCCAACGGATACGGAAAGCCCATAATCCACAGGGCAATCGCCTACGTCCACAAGGGAGAATACATTCCGGCCATTGTTGATGGAAAGCTCGTTCTAACCAACCAGATAGCTGAGAATGATGGGTACATAACGCAGGGAGACAATGCAAGGACAAACAAGCTCCCGGATCAGGCTGTGCCGGGTGTGTTCTCCCCACTTGGTGAGAGGATCAGGCCCGTAAAGCCGGAGTGGATTATTGGTGTAGCAAAGTTCAGAGTGCCGTACGTTGGATATCTCAGGCTACTGCTGCCTATCTGATCTCTGCCTTTACCGTCACAAACATCGGACCCCTGACATCTATTTTCCCGTCCCTCCACATTATGTACCTCCTGATGTTCTCCTGGATGGAGAGATTAATGTCTGACAGGCTTTCAACGACTCTAACCCTCACCTGCACCTCGCCTTCACCGCAGATCGCAGCCTCCTCAATTCTCCTCGCAGCAAGGTGGGCGAAGGAGTCTATGTACCTGATTCCGGTACTCACACCCTCCTCGAAGTACCTTCTCCATTTTTCAGTTCTTGGAATGCCGTATATGCTGCCATCATACACAACAATCTCGTTTGCGTAGGCAGGACCACAGAGCTTTGTATTCTCCTCCTCCTCAACAATGTACACTTCCACTTCTCTACCCATAATCTTGCCGCTGTAGGCCAGAAATCTGCACGGACTCGGAGACAGAGCGTTTTGATCTGCCACTTCTGCGATCCTCTGGGCCATCTTCAGTCCTTCAGTTGTCGTCGGCACCTCCTTAACCCTGATGCCCCTTGCTATGTCAACATCATCCAGCCTTATCTCGCCATGGAGCTGGGGATAGACCATCTTCCTGACGTCATCATAGCTGTGGAGAATCATCGCCAGTCTTTCAACCCCCAGTCCGAGGTTCATCACTGGCCACTCTATGTCGTACTCTGCCAGGGCTGCGGGGGAGTAAACACCGAAGGTTGCAATCTCAATCCACCCATCACTGTACTTTGTGTTGCTGCCAACGAGCTTGGGATGAAAAGCATACACTTCGGTCTGCGTGTCGGGAATGTAGTACTTGCTCCTCTTCTCATCCTTCCTGAATCTGAACTTCTCAAAACCAAACTGCCTGAGCAAGGCCTCTGCCACAGCCTTACCTTCATCCACCCCCACGTCCTCATCAACAACAACACAGCTCGCGGAGAAGTAGCTGTAAAGCCTCGTAGCGTCCTCCCCCTGCTCCTTTCTAAAGCACCTGTCTATGCTGAAGAGCTTTATTGGCAGGGGAAGCTTGTCTGCAAGATGGCTGAGGGTTATGAACCACCCGGTCGTCATGTGGCTTCTCAGGGTTAAAGTGCTGGGAAGGGGTTTCAGCTCCTTAAACTCAGGGAAAACGTTGTCGAGGATTTTGACTGCGGTGATGTCATCAACATCGAGAACTTCTGCAATTTCGTAGCTGAGATCGTCCCCATCAATCTCCCCCTTTTTGTAGCGGTGAAAGACCTCCTGAAGGTTCCTCTCCCTGCCTTCAATGCTCTTTCCAATTATCTCCTCAATCTGGCTTACCTTCTCAGATGATAGCCCGACGTTGGGTTTTGGCAGGGAGGCCAAGTAGAAGCATCTGTCAAGAACCGCAAGAGCTTCTCTGCCAAACTGCTTCCTCACGTGGACGTCTTCAACAATTATTGGATTGACAACCTCCGAAAAACCCATTGACAAGTACGCTTTTCTCAGCATCTGGATCGTTTTGAACAGCGGGTGCTCTTTCCCGTACTCGTAGCCCATTCTTGGATAAACTCTGTTTGGATCTCGTATCTCCACAATTTCCTTCCCTGCCCTCCATGCAGCTTCGAAGTCTTTCCTTGCCAGCTCCCTGTACCTGTAGGGGTCAAATTTCATACTGGCTCAGCAACAAAAGGCTATTTATCTTTGTTGTTTACTGCTCTGTGTGATAAAAAGGGATAAAAAGAGGGAGAGCAGGATAGCCAAGGAGAGGGTCAGGTATCTGATAAGGAGGGCTGAGGAGTACAAAACCAAGGACTACGAGCTGGCAAGGCGGTACGTGGAGCTGGCGAAAAGGATTGCAATGAAGTACAGGGTTCGAATTCCGAGAGACCTGAAGATGACCTACTGCAAGAAGTGCCTGTATCCCTACAGGGAGGGGAAGTTCAGGGTGAGAATAAGAAAATCGATGGTCATTGTGACTTGCCTTAACTGTGGGCACGTGAGGAGGTTTCCGATCAGATCAAAGGCAAAGCCAGTCACCAGGACTCGTAGTGGGTGAGCATGCTAACCGGATATCTGCTCCTTCTGCCGGGACTTTCAGCAGGGTAGCCGAGGGGTATTATCGCCATCGGCCTTACGTATTCCGGCAAGTTCAGGATCTCTGCAACCTCAGCCTCATCGAAGGCTCCAACCCATACTGCACCCAGGTCAAGGGCCGTTACGGCAAGCAGCAGATTTTCTATCGCTGCCGTTGCGTCCTGCTCAGCATAGAGCCTCCCTCTCTCCCCATACACCCTCATGCTCCTCGGATAGTTCGCACAGACAACAACAACAACTGGGGCTTCGGCGATGAACATCTGCTTTAACGCTGCTCTGGCAAGCCTTTCCTTGGTTTTAGCGTTTCTGACAACGATGAAATCCCTCGCCTGTAGGTTTCCGGCTGAGGGAGCAGCATTTGCAGCCTCAAGTATGAGGTTCAGCGTTTCATCGTCAACATCCCTGCTTTGAAACTTCCTTATGGATACCCTCCTGAAGAGCAGCTCAAGTTCCAGGTTCTTTCTTTCCTCCATGTGTTGGGTTGGGATGATGGGGTTTAAATAGAATGGGTTCAACTATCGATGTCTCACTCTTTCTGCAATCTCGTTGTAAAAGCCCTTGGGCATCAGCAGAGAGGCTGCAATCAGCAGGGCATAGAGGAGAACCTCATCGTTCAGCGGTAGGGACAGGAAGTTGATCAGATCCTTCAGCCACCAGTTTTTGGCCAGGTATATAACCAGTGCACCAAAAAGAGGTCCGTAGATAGTTCCAAGTCCACCGAGCACTGCTGAGAGGATTATAAGTAGCATCAGGGGGATATCGTACAGATCTGGCCCGACCGTCAGCCTGTAGTTCACCACAGCAGCACCGGCAATTCCGGCAAAGAAGGAGCTTATCACAAAGGCCAGAATCTTGTACTTTGTGGTGTCGATCCCTATGGACTCTGCCAGCTCCTCGCTGTCTCTTATTGCCATAAATCTAAGCCCAACTCTGCTTTTTACAACCAGAAGGAGGATGGCGAGGGAAATCAGAAGCAAAATTAGAGCGAAGTAGTATCTCTCCAGAGTTGTGCTGAGCAAGGCGTAGTCTGCAATGGAAAAGCCCTCCTCTCCACCCAGCACATCTCTCCAGATGAATACCGTTTGCATGAACACCAATGGAAGCACAGCTGTGACCAAGGAGAAGTAGTATCCTTTCAGCCTTAAGGTTATCGCCCCGATGAACAGTCCGAGCAATGCTGCAGTAATGCCGCCGAGGAGCATTGCAAGTGCTGGATGCAGGCAGCTCTGGAGTAGGGCTGCAGTGTAGGCACCAACGCCAACAAAGGTGGTGTGGCCAAGATTGACCTTTCCAGTATAGCCCACCATCAGATCCCAGCTAATGACCATTATGGCGAACAGATACGTTAACCCCACGATGTAGAGGTAGCCAGCAGGGATTGTGAGAGGGAGGGCAAGAGCAATTGTGAGAGCTGCTATGGCCGCAACTTTCTTTACCAGCATCACTCTTCCACCCCGAAGAGACCTGTGGGCCTGACAACGAGTATTGCCACTATGGCGAGGAGCATGACGAACTCTGACCACCTCGACCCAAGGAAGGTTATGGTTGCGACGATAACATAGCCAACGATGAAGGAGGCAACTATGCTCCCCCTCAGACTTCCCAGCCCACCGAGAATCACGATGGCAAAGGCGTATATCAATGCTCTCAGCGACAGCTCGGGAGAGACAGCGAAAATCTGCACGTACAGTATTCCTGCTAGCCCGGCGAGAAGAGAGGACAGCACCATTACCAGGATCAGAATTCTTTCCGTGTCTATACCAAGCAGCATCGCTGCTTCGCTGTCCTGAGAAGTTGCCAGTATCTTTTTGCCCAAGGAAGTGCTGTGAATGAAGACCTCCAGAAGTAGGAGTGCGAAAACTGCCAGCACGAAGGAGAGAATTCTTATGTATGTAACTTTCACGCCTCCCACCTCAACCAAGCCATCCACGAGGGGTAGCATCGAGATTCCTCTGTCTCCGAAGTTTATGAGTATAATCTGCTGGATCAGCAGAGCCAAGGCGAGTGTTACAATGATGACCATAACCTCGTTCGATCTCACGGGCTTTGTGAGTGCGTAGACAATCAGGCCTATGATGGCGGATACAGCAATACCACCGAGAATCGCCAGATAGCTATTGATGCCCGCATTGACGAGCATTATTGCAGCATAAGCCGAGCACACAAATGCTGCCCCATGGGCAAAGTTGAGTATCCTTGAAACTCCAAAAATGAGGGAGAAGCCTGAGGCCACCAGCCCCCAGACCCCTCCAACCACTGCCCCGAAGATCAGTATCTTTATGGCTACATCGATCATACTCAGATCCAAGGTGGTAGTTTCAGCTCTCCATTGGCCACAGTTGCTGGATAGATTATGTACTGCTTCCCATCCTGCCACTGAGCCACCCAGTTCCTGACGTAGTTGTTCCCCCACATGAGGTCGTGGTTCTTGTAGAAGGCAATTGGTCTCGTCAGCTCAGCGGGATTGGAGGCATCGAACTTCTCCAAATACTTTACCAGAACGTCCGGGTCGAAGGGATCCTTTTCCCCACCCTTTGCCGCCATCTCCACCACCATCTTGTAGAGATAGACGGCATCGTAGGCTCCATAAGCTTGATGGGATTCGGGATAGTGCCCGTACTTTGCCTTGTATGCTTCAAGGAACCCCCTGCACTTCTCGGTTGGTGGAGCAGTTACCAGAGCCCCACCATCAGCAATGAATATCTCGTAGTTCGCCATTCCGTTTGTTTTGCTGTAGAAGTCAGCATCTATGGCTGCAAGATCGTGTCCGGCGAGAAGCATTTTCGGCTTCAGCGTGGCCCACTGCTTCGTCAGTATGTCTCCCGTTCCAGAGATGGCCAGTATGGGCATTATGAGGTCAGCGTTAAGACTCTCGGCCTCCTGAATCAGCTGATCGTACTCTGAATAACCCCTCGGAACTGAGACGTCCTTAACGATTTCAACGCCCATCTCTTCAAGCATTGGCTTCAGTGCCCTTACAACTGGATCTGTCCAGATGTGTTCATCCCTTATTATGTAAACCCTCTTGACATCGTATCCGCTATCTTTCAGAAATCTGACCATGTCTGCCAGATCCAAGGCAAAGGTTGAGCCATTGTTCTGAGTAACTCTGAACCAGTACTTGTACTTCTCGTAGTTCTGGGAGACCATCTTGGCGTGGTCGGGAGAGGAGGCATCTGCTAAGAAGAGCGTTTTCGTCTCGGCCATTGTCTCCATCATGGTCTTCATGACTCCGCTGGAGAACCCTCCTATGATTACATCAGCCTTCTCGATCGTTGCCAGCCTTCTGAACTCTGAAGAGGCAGTGTTGGAGTCAAGCTTGGTGTCACCAACCACAACTCTTATCTTGTAGCCGAGAATACCTCCCTGGGCGTTTATCTCTTCAGCAGCAAGCTTCACCGCCCTCTCTTCAGCCTGCCCCTCTGGAAGAGACATTGGACCGATAACCCCAATTACAACTTCCTTTCTCTCCTCGCCTTTCCCGCCCTCTCCACTTTGTGCACAGAGAGAGAGTGTTACAGCAAGCAATATGACGACTGTTAGCACTGCTTTAGCATGTCTCATGGTTTGGATGAACAAAGCAAAGTATTTAAATCTTGCTTTGCAGATTATGTCCATGCTAAAGGTCAGAAACGTGCACAAGAGCTTCGGGGAGCTGAGGGTGCTGGAAGGTGTTAACTTTGAAATCGAGAAAAGTCAGAGGGTTGGAATCATCGGACCAAACGGAGCTGGAAAAACAACGCTGTTCAACATAATCTCCGGGTTCATGAGGCCAGACAGGGGAGAGATAACCTTCAGGAACAGGGAGATATCTGGAATGAAACCCAGCCAGCTTGCGAAGATGGGTATCGTTAGAACTTTCCAAATTGTTAAGGTTTTCGGCAACATGACCGTGGAGCAGAACATGCTTACAATAACCTCCGATTTGGATTACCTTAAGGACTTTGGACTGTGGGAGAAAAGAAAGGAGATTGCAGCAAATCTTTCCTACGGGGAGCTGAGGAAGCTGAGCATCGCTCTCTCGATAGCAGCAAAGCCAAAATTGCTGCTTCTTGATGAGCCATTCTCAGGTTTAAGCCCGAAGGAGGCGAGTGAGCTTGCCAGCATCATAAAGGAGATCAATGGTAATGGGCAGGCAATAGCCCTGATAGAGCACAGGCTGAGCGACCTTTTCGATGTTGCAGAGAAGGTTCTGGTTCTGAACTCAGGAAGGATCATTTTTGAGGGGCATCCCGATGAGGTTGTTAGGGAGAAGTCCGTTATAGAGGCCTATCTGGGTAAGAAGTATGCAAAGGCCTTTGCTGGAAATTAGAAATCTCCACTCCTACTACGGGAAGGCGGAGATTTTGAGGGGGATAAACATAGAGGTAGAAGAGGGAGAGGCTGTTGCCGTGCTCGGCCCCAATGGGGCCGGGAAGACGACACTTCTTAAGTCAATATGTGGCCTTGTTAAGACAGAGGGCGAGATAATCTTTGATGGTAGAGATATTACACCTCTAAAACCTCACGAGAGGATAAAGCTGGGAATTGCGATCAGTCCTGAAGGTAGAAGGCTCTTTCCGGAGATGACAGTTGAGGAGAACCTCAGGTTGGCCGGCAACGATGAAAGACTGGAACTGGTTTATGATCTTTTCCCACGATTGAGGGAGAGGAGGGATCAGAAGGCAAAAACGATGAGCGGTGGCGAGCAGCAGATGATTGCCATAGCGAGAGCTCTCATGCTGAATCCCAAGCTTCTGCTGCTGGATGAGCCGTCGATGGGCTTGGCACCAATAGTTGTTGAGAACATTGCGGAAGTTATAAACAGGATAAGGAGTGAGGTGGATGTTTCAATACTGATCGTTGAGCAGAACATCCATGTTGCCTTTGACGTTGCAGATAGGGCGTATGTACTTGCCAGTGGTCAAATCGTGAGAGAGGGGGATATTGGAGATATTGAGGAGATAGAGAGGGACTATTTTAGCTGATTTTAGGATGTCTGGATGGTAGGTTCGGAAGCACGCCAGAGACTAGATGGTTCAGGAAGTGTGTGGGTCCACCGTTTGGAAAATGCTATACTCGTTGAGTCAAAATGTTGGAAGAGTTGAGATCGCAGACTTTGACGGCAATATTTGTGATAGCGTTTCTGCGGCAGCTTTTGGAAACGGAACTGCAGCAGCAGTTAGTGCAAGAACTGTAAATGACAATTGTATGTTGTATCTGTTTGACGAAAGTGGCCAATGTCAAAAGAGAATATAGCTCAAAGTACCTTTCAGTGTGTGCAAAAGAACATCACCAAATTGCGCTGTATACGATCCCCCCATATATCACGTTATTGATACAGAAGGCCGAGACACGAAGTCACACTTGTTTTGAGGTAATCATAAAGTTCTCTGGAGATTTCATGCAGTTGCAGGTTTAATATTCCTCCGTAGCTTTTTGCTATCTCGTAGCCCATATACTTAAAACATAACATTTACTGCAAAGATTGGTTAAAAATTAGAGGTTAATGGGAGTCAACTAAAATCCGCAATTCAACACATTGACCCAGCAATCTTCACAATCTCCTCCTCGCTGAGCTTTGCAGAGATCGCCACTTCCACGCCATTCACGTTAATCCTGAGCACCTTCGTGCCAAACATCTCTGCAATCTCTGCCTTTCTGCCGTTAACCTCAACCTCGCTCCAGTTCAGCTCAAGTGGAGATCTCGTCAAGCTCTCCGTGATCACTATCTTGTCATTCCCCTTACTGTAAACAAGCTGCACAAAGTCACCATAGACCATCGCATAATCGAATTCATAGCCTGCAGTGTAAGTTGGCACGATAATGGTGAAGTTCACCTTCTGCTGTGCCTCATCAATCGTCAGCTTCTCCGGCAGCTCAAATTTTTTCTCCACTATTTTTACTCCCTCTGGTGGAGAGAACTCAAACAAACCATCGTCAATACCTGAGTTGAAGCTGACGTTTCTGTACTCAACGACAGTTTTTATGCCCTCAACGCTCATCTCCGTTCTCAAGGGATACCAGAACTCCCTGTCCACCCACATCTTCATCTTCGCTCCTCCCGCTTTTGGCTCCGCCTCGATCACATAGCAATCTCTGCTGTCAATCTTTTCCTCGCCAAGCAGCCTGACGTTGTAGCTATCCATCAACCCCTTTATGATCATACCGTAATCAAACTGCGGCTTCTCACCGCTGAAGCTCATTCTCACAGCTTCATTCTTCTCTCTATCATAGATCCACATCACGCTGCCGTTCGAAACCGTTAGGGTTTTTCCGTCATCGCCCCTGTACTTCTCTCCTTTCATCCAGAACTTTGCTTTGTATGTTTCTTCCTCGCCACCATAGTTCGTTGTTACAACGAACTCTCCACTCATATCCTTGATGCTCTCATAGCGCTTCTGCATCTCCTTCGCTATCTCCTCTGCTGTTAGTCCTTGTTGGGTGCAGCCCAGAAGGAGCAGGGCTAAAATTACTAATGCGAGTTTTCTCATTCAACCACCTCCTGCAGCTTCTGGTTCAGGTAGAGGTGTACCCAGAAAATGATGGCCAAAGCCCCAACGAAATCACGGGCAGGGATGCCCGAGATAAAAGTAAACGTTCCGTACGCTTGAGCTACTACTACCGAGAGCAACATCAAAACGGGAATTTTGAGTGCAACAAAAAGTCTTGGTTTGGCTCTTTCTCTGTCCATGAGTATGTCGGTTATGGGTAGGACAATTGAAACGGCAAGTGCTAAATAAAAGTTTAGAAAAGAAAAAACTAAAATTGGGGCCTCTTCAGAGATTATTTTCTTAAGCAGACCCATTTAACTCACCTCCTTAAAAGATGCAGTTGCCCTGACACCCCATATACACTGCACAGGCTTCGAGCCGTCCAAAGACGCATGCAATGCGTGCTGCAGAACAAAGAGCCGAACCCCAAGGCTCATCGCGAGCACACTCACCAACGCAGCATCCTGCTTTACCCAAGCATGCAGCACATGCGAGACACGTCCAGAATCCACCCTCAGCACAAGCTGCACATGAACCGCCACACGCCGCTACACCACTGAGCCCGCCAACGCAATCCCAGAGACAATCCAAGAATCCTGAGCTGAGCGGTTGATACTGGACTTTTCCATTCTCGACATAGTACAATCCGCCCACCAATGTTTTGCCATCAGTTTTCAATTCGTACATCATCGCTTTTTTGCTTACTTTGTCATCGACGATAATTATCCCTGCAAATTTCCCAGCACTGTTTGTATAGGGTATGTCTGTTACTAATACTTGGCCAACGTTTGAGTATATCTTACTGACTTTAGCCTTACTGAGGTCGAGTTTGTATCCGTTTTTATGAGCGAACTCCCTAAGAATTTTAACTTCTTTGTTCTTAGGTACATCCGCCAATACAAAACTCTTTTCAAGTCCCTTAACATCCACAGCTACAAATTCTGGCTTTCCTGTACATGCGTTGTAATTCCCCGTCTCTTCATTTCCCGCAGCCATCGCCGGCATCACCGCACTGCCCAGCACAACCAGAGCCATCAAGAATGCCACAAACCTTCTCCCCCACATTACCACACCATCGTTGCCTCATCATCACGTAACTTAAGTTTTTTGTTATCTCGTAGCTATATACCTTAGACGTTAGTATAGTCAGCGATCATATAATTATAGAACAGAATACTACTGAGCAGACACAGCAAGTAGATAGGTACTATGCCAATTTTCATCGTCGTTACACACATTGTTGGATGACAGACATCTAACTCAAATAGAGGAAAAAAAGATATATCCTTACCATCACAAAAACTCTACATGGCTGAGTTAAAAATCAAAATTCCAGAAGACCTGAAAAGGAAAATGGACGAGTTTGGTGTTGATTGGTCACCAGCGATAAGAAAAATGATTGAAAAAGAAATTCATAATTTTATGGAAATCGAAAGGATAATTTCTAAAAGTAAAATGAGTGATGAAGACGCTCTGGAACTTGGAAAAAGAGTCAGTAAGTATATTGCTGAAAAATTCAGGACCCATGTTGCTCGTAACAGACGCTAATGTGGTTTTTGCGACACTTGTAGCGAAAGGTGGAACACTCAGAATCTTTATGGTGAATAGGATTCTTGGAAAGTTTCGTTTTGTTGCTCCAGAATACTTGTTTGTCGAGATCCATGAACATTTTGATGAAATTCTTGAAAAAACTAAACTTTCTCCGGGAGAAGTAGATACGGTGCTAAATTTTGTAGAGAATCAAATAGAGCTGATTCCGTTTGAAGAGTTCGAGGATAAATACGACGATGCAGAAAGAATTTCTCCCGATCCTGATGACATTCCTTATCTTGCCCTCGCATTAAAATTGAACTGTGCAATCTGGTCCAATGATAAGAAGCTGAAAAAGCAGAATGCCGTTAAAGTTTACACAACGCAGGATATTATTCGAATACTTGAAACCTAAAAACAAAACTTTATTTCCGAATGTGGTAGGTGTCCTTATTTACCAGAACTCTCAAACTCACAAGAAACACAGCCAACCAGGCTGCAAGAACGATGAAGGAGTAGAGAACCCTATTCACCGCAGCAAAAACAGACCATATGAACACAAAAAGGGTCGAGGCAATTAAAAGCATTTTAGCCAGAGCAATGACATCAAACTCGTCCTTTGATATCTTGTTCCAAACCATCGCCAGCAAAAACATCACAGAGAAGGTTGCAATACCAATGGCATCGTAGTTGTGCAGCAGGGAGTAAACAAGTCTCTCAAACAGAAACATGAAAGAAGCAATTGCGAGCAAAGCCGAGAGATTCTTCGTGTTCGGTTTGTACTCAACACCATGGTAATATCTTGTACGCAGATAGGCTATAGCTACAAGCACAACAGCGGGGAGAATGAGAAAGATAAGGTCGAATGGAGGTTGAATTTTTATCCCTGCTGCCCTAAATATGTTTGCAGTGATTATCATTACAGGAAAATAAAATAAAAGGGCACCAATCAGCTCTCTCTTGAATACTTTTGCTGCTGTATCGTTCATTGTATCGCCTCTTTACAGGATCAATTGGGGATTTGGTAGGTACGATTCAGTGTACAACCACCTCCTGCAGCTTCTGGTTCAGGTAGAGGTGTACCCAGAAAATGATGGCCAA
>CBEUCM010000002.1:0-81294 GCA_965541645.1 uncultured Archaeoglobaceae archaeon
AAGCTTTATCAACTCTCAATCAGATACCCGTCGTAAGGGTTCCAACATAGGTGGAGATAGAGGAAAGTTGATGATGGTCAGTAGTACAAGCCTTGCATTTGCACACATAACATTTAGCTCTCTTTTTCCCACATTTGCTTAGTGGTCAGTTTCCATTACCTCTGATCCTGTCGAGGTATCTCTGCACGGACTCCCTGATGGCATTCTCTATCACGTCCAAGTCTCTTGCCGCATTTTCCATCATTTCTTCAACAGCCTTAGTTACGCTGTCCACCACCAGCATACAGTCCGTTCTCTGGATCTCTATCTCAAGAGAGTTCTCCCTGTTGGTGATCATGACGTTTCCAAATCTCTGCTCAAGCATTTTCTGTAAGGCAAGAATGCTCACAGGAGCACCCTTAAAAACCAGAATGTCCTCCCTTCCATACCCACCGATCACTAACTGCGGATCAGTCGGAAAGAGCTTTATCTTGCAAACTCCATCTTCAGATTCAACACGAACGTCAAACATGCTCAAGGAGCCTCTTGGCTTCTTCCAGCAGTTGTTCACCCTCCCTGAACTTCTCCGCAGCCTTTCTGAGCATCTCTGAGACTTCAGGATACTCAGCTTTAATCTTCTCGGCCCACTCCTCGTACTTGGCGGTGTGCTCTTTGCTGTGCTCAACCCAGTGCTCAAGCAGGTGGGAAAGCCTTTCCATGACGTATACTCAACTTGGGTGTTATTAACCTTATTATGATATTACGATACTGCATTACGATGAATTCTTAAACACCGCTGAGGAATATTCTACCCATGAAGTGCGTCATGCTACTCAGCGGAGGTGTTGATTCGTCAACGTTACTGTATTACCTGCTCAGCAAAGGTTGCGAGGTGCACGCTCTGACCTTTTACTACGGCCAGAAACACTCAAAGGAGCTTGAGAGTGCGGAAAAGCTTGTAAGTGCTGCGAGGAGTCGGGAAAAGGTTGAGCACCTAATAGTGAACATTTCCACAATTCACGAGCTTATAGCGCACGGAGCGCTGACTGGCAGTGATGGAGTTCCAAAGGCCTTCTACACTGAAGAGACCCAGAAGGTGACAATAGTACCCAACAGAAACATGATACTGCTCTCAATAGCTGCGGGATACGCCGTGAAGATAGGGGCGGGGAAGGTTTACTATGCAGCCCACAAGAGTGACTACAGCATGTACCCCGACTGCAGAAAGGAGTTTGTAAAGGCTCTGGACACTGCAGTCTATCTCGGAAATCTGTGGACTCCCGTGGAGGTTGAGGCCCCCTTCGTGGAGATGACGAAGGCAGAAATTGTCCGGCTGGGACTCAAGCTGGGGGTACCTTACGAGCTGACGTGGAGCTGTTACGAGGGAAAGGACAGGCCCTGTCTGAGCTGCGGAACGTGCCTTGAAAGAACCGAGGCCTTTTTGCAGAACGACGCCAAAGATCCACTGCTGAGCGACGAGGAATGGGAGAGGGCCGTGAAGATATACGAGGAAATGAAGGATGAATCTGATTGAGATCTTCCGGTCGATTCAGGGGGAAGGGTACTACGTGGGAGTTAAGCAGCTCTTCATTCGATTCTCCGGCTGCAATCTGAGCTGCTATTACTGCGATACTCCTCGAGCGGCGGAATACTGCCAAGACCACGTCAAAAATAGGGTTCTGAAGAATCCCGTACCCGTCGATTACGTTCAGGAGGTAATAAACACGTCCAAGGTACACTCAGTCTGCTTTACAGGTGGAGAACCCTTGCTCCAGGCGGAATCGATCGCGATGCTCGAAAAAACCAGGCCCTTCTATCTCGAGTCCAACATGAGCCTTCCGGAGAAGGCCAGGAAAGTGAGGTTTGTGGATTACGTTGCGGGAGACCTCAAGGTGAGGGAAAGTGGAAACGAGAACTACGAGGAGTTGCTGGAGAACACCTATCGATGCTTCAAGATATTGAGGAACTCCAGGAGAAGAAGGACCTTCTGTAAAATAGTTCTGCCCGGCAGATTTGACGAACAGGAGGTTATAGGTGCGGCTGAGCAAATAGAGAAGTTCGTGTTTGGCTTCGTTCTGCAGCCAGTGTTTGGGGAGAGTATAGAAAAAATACTTATGCTGCAGGACAGAATGATGGACTTCGCAGATGTGAGGGTGATACCTCAGGTTCACAAGTATCTGGGGGTGAGATGATGGTTGAGATGATCGTGGGAGTTTCAGCCTCCTTCAGTGCCGCCCACAGCATTCCTGGCCACAGAAAGTGTGGGAGAATACACGGACACAACTTCAAGGTTGAGGTGGAGGTTGCAGGAGATGTGAGAGAGAACGGAATGGTCATGGACTTCTTCGACCTCAAGAAGGAGTTGAAGGAGGTAATAGACAAGTTCGACCACACCTTGCTAAACGAGCAGATTGAAGTACCAACGTCAGAGAACATCTGCCTGCACATTTACGAGGAGCTCAGAAAAAGGGGGCTGAAGGTTGTTCGTGTTAGGATATCGGAGAACGAGGACAAGTGGGCCGAGATAAGGGTCTGAAATTTTATTAATCCGGTTATTACTCGATTATTACCTACAAATTGCCATTTAATGGCAAACATAAAATTTTTATATTTTTAATATGCTTCATGTTATGCGAAAAGGTCAGCTCGATGAGATCGACAAGGCAATTATCGAGAACATCCTGAAGGGCAAGACGCAGAGTGAAATTGCGGAGATGCTTGGAATAACACTCAGGACTGTTCAGAACAGGGTAAGGGCTCTGGAAGACGGCAGGTATCTCATAAAAATAAAGGAGGGGTACTGGAAGGCTAACTACCAGAAACTCGGCCTCAGCATGCTCACAGTGACCTTCATAGATCTGGACGTGGAGTCGAAGCCCAGAATTGATGAGGTGATAGAGCACTTCAAAAAGCTGGACTACGTTGAGAACATACTTGAGCTCGTCGGCTCTGCTTATGACCTCTGCCTTGTCGTGAGATACAAGGACATTGCAGAGTTCAACAAGGAAAGAAGGAAGTTTATGGAGTGGTTTGTTAAAAATGGAATCGGAATCAACCATCTGAGTACCTACATCTCTTCAAAGTGTCACAAGGATCACAGGAGAACGATACTTGACTAAACGCACTTTTTTTGCAACTCAGCTGAACATTTTTATCGGTTGTTAATACATTTCAAAAAAGTTTTAAAACTATGTGTGAACAGTTGATGTAATGAAGATACTCGTTTGCGGGAAGGGTGGGTGTGGTAAGAGCGTAATTTCAACCTTAATTGCAAAGGGGCTGGCTGCAAGAGGTAGGAAGGTCCTTGTTGTTGATGCTGATGAGTCAAACTATGGCATACACAGAAATCTTGGTGTTGAGCAGCCCAGAGACTTCATGGAGTGGCTTGGCGGGAAGGAAAAGGTAAGAGAAAAGCTGCTGAAGTTCATACAAGAGGATACGAGAATCGTTGAAGATGTGAGAATTGACATGCTGCCTGAGGACTTTGTTGAGAGGAAGAACGGTATTGCGGTGATGGCTATCGGCAAAATCCACGAGTTTGGCGAGGGCTGCGCTTGTCCGATGGGTGCCGTGGCAAGGGAGTTTCTTGAGTCCATCAAGCTTGAAGATGGTGAGGATGTTGTTGTTGATACCGATGCGGGGATAGAACATTTTGGTAGAGGAGTTGAGGCTGGATGTGACGTTGTTGTGGTTGTTATTGAGCCCAGCTATGAGTCGATTAGACTTGCGGAGAAGATTGCCAGTATGGCCAGAAGCATCGGTAAGAGGGTTGTGAGGGTTGCGAACAAGGTCGATGAGGAAGCTGCGGAATTGATAGAGGCCGATGCTTACGTTCCATACAGTCAGGAGATCTATCGAGCATGCCTTTTTGGAGAGGAAATTCCGCTGGTAGATGGTGCTGACAGAATCATTGACAAAATTTTGGAGGTGGCGAAATGAGAAAACTGGTGATGATCTTTGCACTCATTCTTGTTGCAGCACTTGTAGCTGGATGCGCCCAGAAGCAGGAGGAAAAAACCGAGACTGTGAAGGTGGTGGATTTAGTAGGAAGGGAGGTTGAGGTGCCTGCAAAGGTCGAGAGGGTTGTTGCCATAGGTCCTGGAGCGTTGAGGCTGATTGTTTATCTCAATGCATCTGACATGGTTGTTGGAGTTGAAGACGCTGAAACCTCCTGGCCGGCGATGGGTAGGCCCTACAGAATGGCACATCCAGAGTTTGCCGGGATGAAGGTGATTGGGAAAGGTGGGCCAAGTCCCACTCCCAATCCTGAGGCCATAGCTGCGGTAAAGCCGGATGTGATTTTTGCCTGTTATTTCGACAGCAGCAGGGCGAATGCACTGCAGGAGCAAACTGGTGTGCCTGTTGTGGTTTTGAGCTATGGGGAGCTGGGCAACTTCAGGGCTGAGGAGATATACGACTCCCTCAGGCTGGCGGGGAAGATCTTGGGGAAAGAGGAGAGGGCTGAGGAGATAATAAACTTCATCGAGTCGGCCTATGCCGATCTCTCCAGCAGGGTTGAAGATGTCCCTGACAGTGAGAAACCATCGGTCTTTGTTGGGGCGCTCGGTTTCAAAGGCGGGCATGGCATTGAATCCACACAGTGCAACTTCCCACCTTTCATGGCTGTGAAGGCTAAAAATGTCGCATGTGAGGCCGAGAAGAGTGGCCCCTTCTTCATAGACAAGGAGCAGCTTCTGGAGTGGGACCCGGATATCATCTTCCTGGACGAGAACAACCTCCACTTGGTTCTCACGGATTACGAGAAGAACCCTGAGGTTTACAGATCTTTAAAGGCCTTCAAGAACGGAGGGATCTACGGGATACTGCCATTCAACTACTACACCACCAACATAGAGACGGCAATTGCCGATGCGTACTTCATAGGCAAGGTTCTGTATCCCGATAAGTTTGCGGACATCGATCCGGCAAAGAAGGCAGATGAGATCTTCAAGTTGTTTGTCGGCAAGGAGCTCTACGCCGAGATGGCAGCGAAGTATGGCGGGTTTAAGAACATAGCAGATGCATTCACATGATCGAGTACGGCAGAAGGCTGAGAAATGCGGAGATTTTGCTGATAGCAGTACTTGTTTCTTCCTTCTTATTTGCCCTCTTCATCGGCCCCTACGATCTCACACCTAAGGAGGTCATCGATGCAATGGTGACGGGAACTCCGCCCGTAATAAGGAGCGTCCGTCTGCCGAGGATTGTGACAGCACTGCTTGTTGGAGCAAGTCTTGCAGTTAGTGGGGCTGTTATGCAGTGCATCCTCAGGAATCCCTTGGCTTCTCCTTTCACCCTCGGCATATCTCAGGGGGCCGCCTTTGGGGCGGCGTTTGCAATAATCTACTTGGGGGCGGGAGTGCTGCACAGGACGGGGGAGAGCTTGACAATCCTGAACCCCTACCTCGTCCCCTTCTTTGCCTTTCTCGGCTCGCTCATAAGTGTGTTCGTTATTTTAATGCTGTCCAAGCTCAGAAATTTAAGCCCTGAAGCCATGATTCTCGCGGGAGTTGCCATGGCCTCCCTTTTCCAGGCCGCAACGATGCTGATGCAGTACTTCACAGATGATGTAAAGGTGGCATCTGTCGTTTTCTGGACTTTCGGCGATATGGGCAGAACGACATGGACGGAGATCTTTCTGATCTTCCTTGCGCTTTCATTCTGCCTCCTGTACTTTATTATGAGGAGGATGGACTACAACGCATTAACTCTGGCCGATGAAACTGCCATATCCCTTGGGGTCAACCCACAGAGAGTGAGGATGGAGAGCCTTCTGCTTGCATCCTTCTTAACGGCGATATGTGTCTCCTTTACCGGTATTGTTGGGTTTATCGGACTTGTTGCCCCGCACTCGATAAGGATAGCTGTTACGGGGGATTACAGATACCTCATCCCTCTCAGCACTGCTTTTGGGGCAGCTTTACTGCTCATAGCGGATACCTTCGGAAGGACGATCTTGATGACGGTGGCCATCCCTGTAGGTATAGTGACGGCCTTTATTGGAGCACCCACCTTCATATATCTTCTCCTTAGAGGCTGGAGGTGATCGCATGTCAATCACTGTTAAAGGTTTGAGTTTTTCCTACAACTCGAAACCCGTCTTGAAAAATCTGAGTTTCGATGTCAGGGCTGGAGAAGTTGTGTTTATTGTTGGACCAAATGGCAGCGGGAAGACGACTCTTTTAAAGTGCATCGCAGGGATACTGAAGCCAAGAGGGGCAGTATTAGTCGAGGGATCAAATCTTTCGGGCAGGGATCTGGCAAAAAGACTTGCATACGTCCCTCAGAGAAGTGACGTGGCATTCTTAACAGTTTTTGATATAATACTTCTCGGAAGGAAGCCGCACATGGGGTTTGGACCGAGCAAGGAGGACTATGAAGTCGTGAGGGAGGTTATCTCCCTGATGGACCTTGACGAACTTGCCTTCAGAAGGGTGGATAAGCTGAGTGGGGGAGAAGTGCAGAAGGTCATGATAGCCCGTGCCCTTGCACAGAAGCCGAGGATACTGCTGCTTGACGAGCCAACGAACAACCTGGATGTGAGAAACCAGATAGAGATAATGAGGCTGATCAGAAAAATTGCAAAGGAGAGCGGCATATCAGTGGTATCGACAATGCACGACCTAAATCTTGCATCACTTTATGCGGACAGGATTCTGATGCTGAAAGATGGGGAAATATTTGCCGAAGGTGGTCTGGAGGTCCTGACCAAGGAGAACATCAGGGCTGTGTACGGCATAGATGTGGAGGTTGTGCGGTTTAATGGGAAGGCTGTGATCCTGCCGGGTGAATGAAATGCTGGAGATCCCGGAACTGGCAGAGGAATTCGAGGAGATGATCAAAAGCTGGGGTGATGGGTTCAGAAAGATGCAGCTTTTGAGAGCGGCGATAAACCTGGGGCTGTTTGACAGGCTGAAAGAACCGAAGACTCCCAAAGAGCTGGAAATTGGAGATGAGAAGCTCACACGGATTGTACTTGAATGCTTGGCAACATTGGGCCTTGTTGAGAAGAGAGATGGCAGGTACACTCTGTCCAAGATCTCTGAAATCTTCCTGACCTCCGACTCACCCTACTCTCAGCTCAGGTGCTTGGACAAGCTCTTCTCAGATCTGGAAATGTGGACGGAGCTCGAGAGCATACTGAAAAAAGGCCCGATAAAGGTTGAAAGGGGCAAATTCTTCTCAGAATCTGTGATACACTCTATGGCCCAGCATGCACTTTTGGGTGAGCTCCAAAAAACTGTTGAAATTGTTTACGAGTACATTAAGACGGCAGAGCGTCTGCTGGATCTTGGGGGAGGGCACGGCCTGTACTCGATTGCCTTTACAAAGGTAAATCCCAGGCTTACAGCAGTTGTGTTTGACCTTCCGGAGGTTGTTGAAAAGGCGAGAGAGTACGTGCAGAGGCACTCTGCCAGCAGAGTGGAATTTGTTGCGGGAGACTTCTTCGTCGATGATATCGGTGCTGGATACGATGTGGTGTTCTCGTCCTACAACCCGAGCGGTAAGAGCGTGTGGATGATCGACAAGATACGGAAGGCTCTAAATCCTGGCGGGATTTACATCAACAAGCAGTACTTCAAAAGCAACAGCAGGGGTGTAGATCTCTGCGATCTTGAGTGGAACCTCTGGTGCTTTGGTGAAGTTGAGAAGGCTGAGAAAAAGTATACCTTCAGGAAGGATCTGGATATTGATGGATACATCAGAGAGCTTCTCAGAAGGGGCTTTGAAGTCCTCAAGGTTCTCGATTTTGGAGAGGCAAGTATGATCGTTGCAAGGAAAAAGTAAATAACAGCCCCTCCCCAGTATGGCAGATGCAGGATTTCAAGAAGCTTCCAACTGTCTTGACAGCTGAGGAGCTTATAGATAAAATCTTCAGACGTGCAGGGAAAGTCGAGGGTAGAAATCCGAAAGAGAGGGCTATAAACAAGCTTTCCACGATATCCAACGTCTCGAAGGACTACTTAAGGAAGATCGTCGAGGCCCATCCGAGCTACGATTCACTGCCGGACTTTTACCGCGAGATGGTGGATGTCGTTGTTGGGATTCGAAACCTCAAGAAGGCCCTTGCAGCTCTTAAATGGGCGGATGGTATGATTCAGAAAATCGTCAGCAAAAGCATAGGAGATGTGAAGAGTGGTAAGAACCCGGCAAGTGTTCTAAGATCTACGTACGGAAGAGTTGCCTCGGTCATAGAGCAGATCGATGAAGAGCTGAGGTTCCTCAACGATGCAAAAAACAGGATGAGGGAGATACCCGTTCTGCTCGACTTGCCCACACTGGTTGTTGCTGGTTACCCCAATGTCGGGAAGTCCTCTCTCGTGGCCAGAATTTCGACAGTTAAGCCCGAGGTTGCCAGCTACCCCTTCACGACCAAAAAGGTAAATTTGGGCTTTGCGGAAATTGGTGGGAAGAGGGTTCAGATCATAGACACTCCCGGACTGCTTGACAGACCCCTCAGCAAGCGAAACGCCATAGAGAGGAGGGCAGTTCTGTGCTTAAAGCACTTGGCCGATGCCGTCATTTTCGTGATAGATCCGACAGAAACGTGTGGCTATCCTGTGGAGAGGCAGATTGCCCTGCTTGAAGAAATCAGGACCTACTTCCATCTGCCCGTGCTGGAGGTTTACAGCAAGGCAGACATGCACGATAGAAGGGACAAACCGGCATACTCAGCCATAACTGGAGAGGGGATTGATGCCGTGCTTGAGGAAATAGAAAAAATGTTAAAAAAGATTTACTCGCAGACGTCCACAGTTATGGCGCCCTCAGGGCAAACCTCTACACAGGAGCAGCACTCCTGACATTCATCAGGGTTTGCCGGATAGCTCTTTCCGTCGTCGTTGAACTCAAAAACTCCTCCAGGGCAGACGGAAATGCACTCTCCACATCCGCTGCATTTGTCCTGATCCACCGTTATTTCAGCCATTTAGCATCACCTCCAAGAGTCAATTTTCTGGTAGGAGGGAAGTATTTAATTTTTTTGATTTTCCCTGTTTTCGAAAAAACTGTCAGCCATTCTGCGAATGAAGAGATTGGTGAATGCCGTTAGATTCGTAATGTGAGGCTGGACGGTTTTAATTAGCTCCAGTTTTTTGCTTTCGATACCAGAATAAAATGGTCTGATTCTTTCTGAAAACTCACCCTTCCCTTTCGACGCTTTGTAGCCTGTAACTATTGCATGAAGGGCGTTGATCATGCACCTGATTCTGAACAGATCCCTCACATCCCCAAGCCAGTGCTCAACCTTTCTTCCAACTTCCGCAGCTTTTCTGCACCCAACACTGCAGGGGTAGAATCCAGAGGTGAAGAATTGCGGCAGGGAAATAACTTCTGACTTTACAAAGGCGTCAAGAACGTCATCGAACAGTCCGCTCTCTATGCCCTCCAGTATTACCCTGCTCTCAGCGGGGAGGGAGGATTTATCTCTCTTGCTTCTAATGTAGCTCTCAGTGCAGCATTCCGGATATCCGAGCATTTTGCCCTCGATCCTTACCAGCCGTTCTCTTGCCTCTTCAAAGTCCACTGATCCATTCAAAGCTCTCATTTCAATTTCCCTCATCACATCGAACTCTCTCTCGCAGTCTCTGTGAACAAAAAACTGAATGTCAGGTGAGATTGTGGGCTTGCTTAAAATCCTGTTGATAAAAGCTATGTAAGGGTGAACCTTCAGCCCGCTGTTTACAACCATCCTATACTCTCTTGTGTTTTTCAGATGTTCAAGGATCTTGCTCTCGACCCTTTCCACGTTATTTGCCCTCAGCTCTTGTAAAACAAACTGAAAAGTAAATACCTGCTGGGGAAGCACGCATTTAGCCACACCACACTTTACTCTGGAAATCTCAAAAAACAGAACGGGATTTTCAAGCATAAAATAAAGAAAAAAACGTTTAACCTTCAGCTCTCCTCTTTTCAAGCTCCTCGATATGCTCCTTTGTCGAAACGTAGGTTGTGGAGCCAGAGGACCAGTATCCGGCTACACCCTCCTCAATAAGGTCCTGCACGATCTTTCTTACAACCTTCTTGTCCATCTTCAGTATCTTTGCCAGTTCGGGTATTTTCCACGTCTTCTTTCCAAGCTGGCTAAGAACCTTCTGCTTGTCCTCCTCAGTATATTCCACCATTTTAGGTCACCTTAAAAAAATTTGAAAGAGTGTTTATAAGCTCTACCATCTGAACTGGGTTGTTGCTCTGAACTCGCTGTAGAAGTACGGCGTGATTCTGTAGTCGTCGATCAGGTGGGCGGTGAACTCAAGTCCGGTGAGTTCGAAGAACCTCTCCCAGCCGATCCTGTCAACCCACTCGATCAGTCTCTCGTGCTTGTTCGCATTGGCAGCCCAGGTCTCAAGAATTGTCTTGATGTACTTGACGAGTGTTGGCCACCTTGGCGGCTCGTTCGGCACCCACGGAACCACGACCTTTGAAAGCTCTGGCACACGGCGAGCATCTGAAACTTTACCTCCAACAAGGATTGCTGCTCCATCGTTTTCAGGATCGAACAGCGGCATTCCGGGGCACATTGTGTAGCAGTTGCCGCAGTACATGCACTTCTCAACATCGACCTTGATGGTCTTGTTCTTCATATCCGGCTTCAAAGCTCCAGTGGGACATGCTGCAACTGTTGACGGGATCTCACATGTTCTTCTCACGGCATCATCGTCAACGAGCGGTGGGGTTCTGTGAATACCGACAATTGAGATGTCTGAAGCGTGCACAGCTCCGCACATGTTACCACAGCATGCAAGGCTGATCCTGCACAGTGCAGGTAGCTTGTGGTCTGTGAAGTAGTCGTAGAGCTCGTCCATGATTGACTTGACTATACCAGATGCGTCGATAGCTGGGGTGTGGCAGTGGACCCATCCCTGAGTGTGGACGATGTTTGAAAGGCCGTATTCACCCTTGCTGGCATCCCATGTACCACCGCACGGGAAGCCAACCCTCTCCCGCACCTCGTTTATCAGCTCGTCGATCTTGCTCTCATCGGTTACGAAGAACTCGACGTTGTTTCTGCTCGTCCATCTCAGGTATCCATCGGAGTACTTGTCTGCAATATCGCAGAGTTCTCTCACAGTGTAAATGCTAACAAGTCTTGGAGTTCCGAACCTCACGACATAGATGACATCTCCACTCTCAGCAACTCTCTTGATGACTCCTGGCTTCACAACTTCGTGGTACTTCCACTTTCCGTAGTTCTTCGCTACCACGGGATGAAGCAGGTCTCTAAAATATGGTGGTCCGAAATCCGTCTTAATATCGCCAAACATTTAGAACAACCCCCTCTTCTTCAACTCTTCAATATACGGCGATGGCTTCAGCTCCTCCTTCTCGAAGAACATGAACGGGTTGTTTCTTGGTGTTCTCACCATTCTGACATCTGCCTCTCTGCCGATGACCTTGAGGAACTCCTTCATTCCCTTTCTCCAGATCAGCTCTCCAACTCTCTCTCTGAACTTTCCTTCCTCGTCCCACCAGTCCCAGATCGCCTCAAGCATCTCCTTGATCTCGTCGTACGGCTTCTTTATCTCGATGAATGGCACTGCGACCCATCCAATGGTAGCACCCTCAACGAAGGGTGCCTTAGCACCGATGAGGATCGTAGCTCCCCTCTCGTCTCCAGGTCTCAGAGCTTTGGGCATCTTGTTTATACAGTGCATGCATCTGACACAGTTCTTGTTGTCGATTGTCAGTTCCTTGCCGTCCCACTTTATCGCTCCAGTGGGGCAGAGCTTCACCACTTCATTCTCGATGTCCATCCACTTTGCATACTCTCTCACAGCCTCCTGGTCGATCTTGATCTCATCCTTCCAGGTTCCGATAATTGCGAAGTCCGATCTTGCTTTGGCAGCTACACAGTCGTTGGGGCAGCCAGAGCACTTTATCTTGAACTTGTACGGCCACATCGGTCTGTGCAGCTCGTCCTGGTAGGTCATGGTGAGATCGTAGCAGAGTTCAAGGGTGTCGTAGCATGCAAACTCACAGAGGGCTGGACCCATGCAGGCAGAGGGAGTTCTGAGGTCAGAACCGCTGCCTCCAATGTCGAAGGGTATCTCAAGGTTTCCAAGATCCTCGAAGCACGGCTGCAGGTATTCACTCCTCGTTCCGAGGAAGATTATGTCTCCCGTCGATCCGTGGAAGTTCGTCAGTCCACTTCCCCACTTCTCCCATACATCAAGCAAAGGCCTCAGAGCCTTTGTTGAGTAGAACCAGCCAGTTGGCATGTTGATACGCATCGTGTGGAAGTGCTCAACCTCAGGAATCTGCTCTCCAAGGTCCGAGTATCTACCAATAACTCCACCACCGTAACCCACAACCGACACAATACCGCCATGCTTCCAGTGGGTTTTCTTGTCCTTGTATGAGATTTCAAGCTGCTTCAGCAGACCTCTTGCACCTTTGGGCATCTTTACATCTTTACCCTCTGCAGCAGCCTTCTCCATGAGTTCAGCCGTCTTCTTGATCTCCTTTACAAAACTTGGCCAAGGTCCCTTTTCTAATTCATCAAGCAAAGGAGTTTCTGACATTACTTCACCTCCTATTGGTTGTTGGGAGTCTTCGAAAGCAATATATAAGGATTTCGAATTTTAACGTGCTTCCAGGCCTTTGAGGATGTCCTAAAAATCAATTATTAATTAATTATCGCTCTCAGTCTATCGAACAGTTTTTTAACCCAGTACCAACTATCCTCCGTGCCCGGGAAGGTCTATATTGTTGGTGCTGGCCCAGGGAAATTTGAGCTGTTAACGCTTAAAGCCCTCAAGGTTATTGAGGAGGCCGACGTTATCCTCTACGATCGTCTGGTGGGAGAGGAGATAGAGGAGTACATTAAAGGGCTTCCGGATAAGGAAGTAGTCTATGTTGGGAAGGAGAAAGGCGACAGAGGGGAAAGAAGGCAGGAGGAGATAAACAGACTCATGAAGAAGCATGCTGAAGAGGGTAAAACTGTTGTAAGGCTTAAAGGTGGGGATCCGGGCATTTTTGGGAGACTGGCTGATGAAATGCTCTTTCTCGCCTCCAGCGGCATACCCTTTGAGGTAGTACCGGGAGTTAGTTCGGTAAACGGTGTTCCGGGATGTGCGGGCATACCCCTCACCCATCCTGAACTGGGCTTCGGGTTCTTGGTTGTTAGTGGCAGGGACACTGACAGGCTTAAAGAGATAGCAAAATCTGGAACCATCATCGTCCTGATGGGAGGCAGCACATCAAGGGAAGTGGCCTCAAATCTCATCAGATCGGGGCTGAATCCGGAAACGGATGTGGCAGTGATAGAGAGAGGGAGCTTTGATGATCAGACCGTTACCTTTTCCACCTTGGGCAGGCTTGCCTCTCTTCCCACCAACTTCAGAAGCCCTGCCCTGATGGTGGTTGGGGGTGTGGTGTCGCTGGCAAGAAAAATGAACAGAAAAATATAATTGACGCTGGGTTAAGAGGGGAGAGATGGTAAAAAGAGCCAAGCTTGTCAACGATGTTGTAGAGCTGATACCAATCTTTCACCTGCTTTCGACTGAAACTTACAGGAAGGTCTATTCGGCACTGCTGGAAGGCTGGTATACGATCCCAGAGCTTCAGGAGATGTTTGGAGAGGGCTACGAAAAAGCTCTGAAGATCCTCAAGCATGCCGGAATGCTGGAGGCGAAGTGGAGGATGCCATCTGATCCGGGCGGAAAGCCGGAGAAGGAGTATCACGTGAGCTACACCCACGTGAGTGCGAACTTCTACATATCTTTGAGGGACTTGAACAAGGTGCTTGAAGTGGTCTTCATGTCAGATGATGAGCTTGAAGAGTACGTTGAGAAGATCGTGGAGGAGATCAAGGCCGGGAGAACCTCTGTGACGTATATCACCAAGGATCTGAACCTCGACCCCCTCTTCCTGCGTGCTATTGCAAAAAGATCACTGAAGCTGAACTTAAAGGGCCAGCTCATCGAACTGGCAAATGACGAGGAGCTATAGCATCAGGGACATACTCAACAAGTTCAAGTGGCATCCGGATTTTGAGCTGGCGAAGGTTAGGGTTGTGTACATCGACAGGCCGAAAGGGCTGTCTGAAATAACAGGTGAGGACATCGAGGAGATCGGGCACATGTTTCTGTATCTTAAGTCTGGCGCTGCAATTCCCCATCACAGAATTGTTGAGATAAGGTATGGGGAGGATGTTGTATGGAAAAAGTCGTGATCGGGGTTGTTCACCTACTCCCTTTCCCCGGCTCTCCCTGCTACGAGAGCTTTGAGGACGTTGTTGAAAGGGCCGTAAAAGATGCGAGGGCGATAGAAGAGGGCGGGTGTGATGCTGTTATAGTGGAAAATTATGGCGACAGACCCTTCCAGAAGGAGGCTGGAAAGGAGGTTGTGGCGTGCATGGCTGTGGTGGCCAAGGAAATAAGGAACCAGACCTCTATTGGCTTGGGAATCAACGTTCTGAGAAACGACGGGTTTGCAGCCATGGCCATTGCAAAGGCCGTTAAGGCGGACTTTGTCAGGGTCAATCAGCTGTTTTTCCCCTCCTTCATGCCGGAGGGTATCGTGGAGGGAATTGCAGGAGATTTGATGCGGTATAAAAGACACATAGACTGCTCCGCAATGGTGTTTGCCGACATTAGCGTTAAGCATGCTGTCCACTTGGCAAAACTTGAGGATTACTGCCTTAATGTGGAAAGAAGTCTTGCTGATGCTGTAATTGTTACAGGAAAGGTTACTGGTGGTGAGATCAGCCTTCAAGAGTTGGTGTACGTGAGAAAGAACGTGAAGATGCCCGTGCTTGCGGGGAGTGGTGTTAACAGCAGCAATGCTGGCAGGATTGCCAAGTACTGTGATGGAATCATCGTTGGGAGCTACATCAAAAGACGTGGGGAGGTTGATGTTGAGAGGGTCAGAAGGATCGTTAGAAGTGTCAGGAAAGCACTCTAAGGTATATCTGATTGGCAAGTACGCGATAAAGGTTTTCAGCAGCCGTTTCAGGTACAACTTCCTGAAGGAGGCCAAGTTTCTCCTTTTGCTGCAGCCCTTTGGTTTTGTTCCCCGACTTTACAGCATTGATACCGAGAACCTTAAAATTGTCATGCAGAGGGTTGAGGGCTGCAGGATAGCTGACTGCCTGAACGCAGACGTTGTTGCAAAATGCTTTGATCTGTGCTATTTACTGGACAGAATGGGAATACAGAAGGAGGAGATGAACCACCCCGACAAGCACGTAATCGTGTCCGATAGGGTGTACTTCATAGACTTTGAGAGAGGCAGGTTCAAGAAGAATCCGTCAAACCTCACCCAGTTCTGCGCATACCTTGAGAAGAGGGGGGTGGAAATGGACAGGCAGCTCGTCTCCAGCTACAAAAAGGGCTACGACCATGCAACCTTTTTAACCCTTAAAAAGGAGGTTTTGAAGAGCTTTAGCCGTACTTTTTATTAAACAGGAGCATCATTCCAAAGTTTCCGACGATCATGGGGTCCCCCTCAACCTCCCTGAAACTTGAAAGGCTGGCGTTGGGCCCGGTGCATACGGAATCTCTGACATCGACAACCTCTCCAACAAAGCAGCCATGACCACCATCATTCAAAACGTACTCGTTCGTTATCTTCCCCTGCACGAAGTCCTCAAGCAGTGTTCTGATGTACTCTCTCCCCTTCCTCCTGAGCACGGATGTATGGTGCTCCAGCAGGGATTTGATCTCGTAGTCTTCATCCACCACAGCAGCGGTTACGTGGGAGTTTCCGAAGTTGACAAGCAGTGCGGGGAACTTTTTTGCGGAGATTGCACAACCAGCTATCGCTGCAAAAACCGTGTCCACAACATAGACATCGGCATCTACATAGTCCAGAATGCATTTAGCAGCGTCCACCATCCTGTTGAACTCAGGGGGAATCTCGGAGTGGTGGAAGAGGAAGCTATCTATGCTGGGGTTTTTCCTCAGCATTTTCTCAAACATCCTGAACCTGAACACCCTGTTGCTCTCGTGCGGTGAGTAGCCATGATCCTGAACGCCGACTATGTACTTTGTCGGAAGTTCGTAGCCTATCTTCGAGAGGAAGTCCGCAAAAAAGGGCATGTCAACGTCACCAGTTTTTATTGGAATTGCACTGTCAGAAGGTTCTCCAATGATTACGCCCATCTCTCTCACTTTGTCAAGGTTGTCGGAAAAAGTTAGCGCAGCCCTCTCATCAGCAAACACCTTGTATCGCTCAACGTGCCTTTTCACAGCGAACTTTATCGCTCCCCCGCCCATTGTGTAGCCGTGGAGATACACATCTCCCCTCGCCATCTCAATTTTTCTGGCTATCAGTCTTGTCGGTGATGGCAGTATCGCCTTTGGGCAGTTCCTGATGTTTTCCTCAGCAAACAGCATAAAGTCCTGCGTTCCAGATCCCACATCAAGCGTGAAAATAACCTCATCCCGCATATCCACCACCTGCAAAGTACACAAAAGCTAAGGATCCAAGAATGAAGGATCCTGCATTTATTGCAGGATTATCACTTCTGAAGACTTTAAAAGCAATCCTCCTTCTGGAGAAGGGGTAGAAGGGAGGAAACTTCTGCATTGTAAAGGCATCAACGATGATGTGTATCACAACAGCGACGAAGACGGACAGGGAGAGAATCTCAGGTATCCCGACCTGCCTGAAAACGAAGAAGGCTGCGAGGGTTAGCAATGCCCCAAAGGTGATGTTGTGCGTGTACTCTCTGTGTTTCACTCTCAGTATGATGTCAATGTCGGGCAGAACTGTGAAGATCGCTGCAAACACCACAAACTGGATGCCGAGCTTGTGGATGAAGGGAGATAATGCGAGAAGTACAGCACCCACATGCCCCGCACGGTTCATTCTGCCCTCCACCTCGTACCTCTCGGAGTGTCAATGAGCCTCAAACCCCTGCTCAAAAACTCGTCTCTTATGGAGTCAGCAAGCTCAAAGTTTCTTTTCTTCCTGGCCCTCTCCCTCTCCAGCACCTTCTCGGCATCCTCCTGTGACAGTACTGGAACTCTCACCCACCTCTCGAAGAGGCCGAGAACTGAGCACAAATTCTTGAAGGTGCTGAACATGAGTTCAAGCTGTTCGAGTGAAAGCTCGAAGACCGTTTTGTTCATGTATCCTGCAAATTCATGCAGGGCAGCAAGGGCCTTAGGTGTGTTCAGATCGTGATCCATTGCCTCCTCAAAGTCCTGGACAAATTTGTCGATCGAGATCTGTACGCCATCTGCATCTACATTTCCCTCTCTATTCCCAAACGTTTTCAGATGGGCTATTTCCATATCTACGTTCGTGAGGGCTGTTCTTAGATACTCGTATGCCTTCCTTGCCCTCTCAATCGACTCCTCGCTGTAATCGAGGGGGCTTCGATAGTGGGCGGTAAGCAGGAAGTATCTCAGCACCTCTCCGCTGTACTTTTTCAGAACATCCCTGATCCTGATGATGTTGCCGAGGCTCTTGCTCATCTTCTCTCCTCTGATTCTGACGAAGTCGTTGTGCATCCAGAGCTTTACAGGTTCAACACCATACAGAGCATAGCTCTGCGCCCTTTCGTTTTCATGATGCGGGAAGATCAGATCCTTTCCCCCGCCGTGTATTTCGAAGGGCACGCCAAGGTACTTGGCCGACATCACGCTGCACTCTATGTGCCATCCCGGTCTGCCTTTGCCCCACGGAGAGTCAAAAACAGCTTTGGCCCGCAGTTCATCTTCCTTCGCAGATTTCCAGAGAGCGAAGTCCTTCACATCCCTCTTTCGCTCATCTGGCTCAATTCTGTGCCGGTTAAGCTCCTCCAAGGTTTGCTTAGACAGCTCACCGTAGTGTTCAAAGGCAGGAACATGAAAGTAAACGTCCCCATCCAGAACGTAAGCATAGCCCTTCTCCAGCAGCTTTTTTACAAATTCAATTATATCCTGAATGTTTTCGGTCACCTTAGGGTGGTGTGTCGCCTTTCTAACGTTTAACTCCGCCATGTCCTTGAAGTACTCTTCAATGAACTTTTCAGCCACCTCTTTCTGCGTTTTGCCCTCGCTCACTGCTCTTCGGATTATCTTGTCGTCAACATCTGTGAAGTTCTGGACGTAGATGACTTCAAAACCGCGATACTCAAGGAACCTTCTGAGAGTGTCAAAAACAACGGCACTTCTTGCATGACCTATGTGAGAGTAATCGTAGGCAGTAATTCCACAAACATACATTCTGATCTTTTTATCCTCCACAAGATCTTCCACCTGCTTCATACTTCGAGAAAGGGTGTCGTACAGCTCCATGTTTCTCCCTCATTCACAGGTTAAAAAACTTTCAGCCACGATCGAGAAACTTCTTCATCTCAAAAGTTGCAATCTCCCTTGCCCTCAGCTCATCGAGTATTCTTTCAATTCTGTCTGCCTGTTCCGATATTTTTGCAATCAGATCTCCCTCCTTGATCTCCCCTCTGACCTCTATCAGACCCTTGATGATTGCAAGCGGATTTCTGAGCTTGTCGGCAAGATATTCAAACTGGTCGAGATTGTCCATTATGACCCTCAAGGCAGCTTCCTTCTCCCTCTCGATCTTCATCGACTTAAAGGAGAACGTAACGTCTCTCGCCAGAGATGAGAAAACGTGAACCTCCTCATCCGTGAGGATGCGATCAACCACAAGCACTGCAGCACCAAAGACCTTCTTGCTGTCGGCAAAGGGCAGTATCAGCACCTCTCCGCCGTCAGCGGGAATTCTAACAACGTCCCTCACCCCAAAGTGATCCTGAAGAGCAGTCCTGCAGAACTCCTCGTCAACACCCTCAGACACTGTGACGGGGATGAAGTCACCCTCGTATATGTAGGCCGCAACCTTGATCCCTATCTCTTCCAAGTGGGATCTGAGCGTGCTTAAAATTCTGAACTCTGTTTTCTCCTGCGAGATAGCCCTGCTAAGGTCGCTCGCAACCTTGAGCAGTACGGTCATTCTCTTGAACATCTCCTCACTCTCCTTGATATCCGTGACATCGGCCATGTTGACCATAACTGCTGGCTTACCGCGGAAGGTTATCCTTCTGGCCAGGACCTTCATCCACCTTTCCTCGCCACTCTTGGTCACAACCTTGACCTCATAGCTTTCTGGAACGTCCTCTCCCCTTTCCCTTGCGAGGTACCTTGAAATGGCAAGCTCTCTGAAGTCGGGATGAACGACCATGTAAGGATGCTCCATTTCGTTAATTTCATCCAGTGTGTAGCCAAGCATCTCTCTGAGCTTCTTGTTTACATACACTACCCTGTTGTTCTGGATTATGAAAATGCCAGTGTGAGAACTCTCAGTCAGGGTTCTGTATAGCTCTGTCTGCTCTCTTAGCTTTCTTTCAGCCACCACGATGTCGGTGACATCAACAAAGTTGCCAAGCACAGCAGGTTTACCTTTGTAGGTGATCGGCACGAGGGAGAGGTTGGCGTACTTTTTTTCGCCGGACTTGGTGTAGTACCTGGTGAACACAGTCTTAGGTTCACCCTGCAGAACCTGCTCCGTGATCCTCTTTGCCCTCTCTTGGATGGTTTCATCGAACACAACCCACGGACTTATACTTGTAATCTCCTCAAGGGTGTACCCGATGTGCTCTAAGGACGCCCTGTTGGCGTAAACTATTCTGTCATCCTGTATCACGAAGATTCCTGCCTGGGAATTTTCTGCAAGTGTTCGGTATAGCTCCTCACTCTCCCTTATCTGTTTCTCCATCGCCTTCTTGTCGGAGATGTCCCTCAGAATCACAACAGCTCCCGTAACCTCACCTCTGTCATCCTTAACAGCAGAAGCCACGGCCTGCACCCAGCGGTAACCACCGTACTTGTCCCTGATCTGGATTTCAGCGCTCCTATGGATTTCTCCATCCTTGAACACATCATCATTCTGAATGAACTCGCGAACGTTTTTTCCGATCAGCTCCTCCGGAACGTAGCCGTAATGTCCAACTGCAGGATTTGCCAAGAGAATGCTCCCGTTTGTGTCAACAACGAGGATCGCATCGAGGGAGTTCTCAAAGGTGGTTCTGAAGTTCTTAAGTTCCTTTTCAAGCCTCCTCAAAAGCTCGTTTTGTTCATGAAGGTCTATAAAAATGCAGATCTCCTCGTCACCGGGAAACTTTACGAACAGGAACTCCCTCTCACCGCTGTGCGTGTCCAATGCAACCTTCCCAGTGCTCTTGCCCTCGACGGCCTTGCACAACTCTTCAGTTTTCCTGAACGTTCTCTCTGCCACGGGGTTAACGTACAGAAGGTCACCATCCGAGAAAACAACTAATGGGTAGTCAAAGCGATCAAAGGTCTTTTTGAGGTTCCTTATTCTCTCCTCTTCCGTGGTCCTAAGCAGCACTTCGTAGATCTTTTTTCCGCAGATCAGGATTTCACGGATTTTTATCCTTATCCTCACTCTTCTGCCCTTCCATTCAGCCGTAAAGTCAAGCTCACCACCGCTGTTCAGGGCATCTTCGAATTTTTCTGCAAGCTCACCAAAAACGTCTTTGAGATTCCTCCCCTCTATCTCGGGTGTAAGTTCGGAAACACGGTAGAAGGTGTTGTTCGCAGCTATGATCTTTCTATCTTTATCAACAAAAAGCAGACCGTAGTAGAAATCCCACACACCTGCATAGTGCCTTCTAATCTCCTCCCGTATTTCGGAGGGATCAAAAACAAGTATGTTAGTTCCATCTACTAAAAGAGACAGCGAGCAGAAGTTTCCATCTCTTAAAACAACGGTGATGTCTCCTCCCCGCTCAAGGGCCTTAAAGGTGAAGGGTCTAAAGCTCTCCGGCACAATGCTGTGAATCTTCTCCCCTACAAGGGATGAAGGATCGTAACCGAGCTTGTCTGCAAACCGCACGTCAACTTTCTGTATTGTCCCCTCTCTATCAAGAATTATTCGTGGCTCTGTGTGTATAATAATTCTTTTCAGCATTTGTAGATTTATTCATTTTGGGAAATTTAAAGTTTTTCATAAGAAAAGAAGTGAAACGAGAAAAATGGTCTAATAAATCAAAAATTTTTCAACCTTTCGACGGCCTGGGCGATAACACTCTCATCTCTGGTCAGGGCGAAACGTACAAAGCCCTCACCAGATTTGCCAAAGCCCACACCTGGGGTTGCTACGATCCCTGCTTTATCAAGCAGTCTCTTAACGAACTCAATGCTTTCCTCATTCACCTTCACCCACACGTAGAAGGTTGCAAGAGGTTTCTCAACTTCAAATCCAGCACTCTCCAATCCCTCCACGAGTAGATCTCTCCTCTTCTGGTAGATTTCGCAGTTTTTATCTATTACATCATCTGGGCCATTCATCGCTGCAATCGCCGCCTCTTGCACGGCCTCAAAAACACCGCTATCAACGTTTGTTTTCACCTTAAGCAGGCCGGAGAGAATCTCCGAGTTGCCGCATGCAAAACCAATCCTCCATCCAGTCATGTTGTAGGTTTTTGAGAGGGAGTTGAACTCAATTGTAACTTCAAAGGCCTCATCTAACTCCAGAAAGCTCGGTGCGTAGTATCCGTCAAAGGTTATCTCGCTGTAAGCAGCATCGTGGGCGAGGATTATTTTGTTGTCCCTACAGAAGTCTATGGCCTCCTTGATGAACTCTTTTGGTGCTGTTGCGGCTGTCGGGTTGTTTGGGTAGTTGAGAAACATTATCTTGGCCTTCCTCGCTACGTCATCTGGAATGGACTCAAGGTCGGGGAGGAACCTCGTCTCCTCCTTCAGGGGCATTTCATAGGGTATGCCATCAGCCAGCAGGGTTGATGAATGATACACAGGATAGCCGGGCTCTGGAACAAGAACGATGTCGCCATCATTTACAAAGGCAAGGGGCAAATGGGCTATACCCTCCTTGGATCCGATGAGGGCCACAATCTCCTTTTCAGGGTCAAGTTTGACACCCTTCCTCCTTCTGTAGAAGTTTGCGGCGCCCTCCCTGAACTCGATCATCCCCTCGTAGCTCGGGTACTTCTGCCTCTCCACCTTTTCCACAGCTTTCTGCATTGCCTCAACCACGTGGCGTGGGGTAGGCAGATCGGGATCACCGACTCCAAAATCTATAACCTCCATTCCTTCTTGGAGCTTTTTTCTTTTCATAGCATCGATTTCAGCAAAGAGGTAGGGTGGTATCTTTGTCATCCTCTCTGACAGCTCAAACATGCGGTTGGTTACTAAAAGGAGTATATCAGCTTTTCCGAATAACGTATATACCCCTGCATCGAAGGGAGGTGTGTGGCTTAAAGTTGGAAGTTATCCGGAAAGGGAAATTGCCATGGAGGTTGCATCCAAGCTCAGGAATGCTGGGGCGAGAGTGGAAATAAAGGAGTTTGTAGATTGGGAGATCGATGAGAAGTACATCCTGCACACGCGGCTTGATGAACTGGAAGATGATGCGAGTGAGTGGAGGAGGTATGTGGAAATTCTCCGCGGTCTTGTAGGGAAGGGGATAGATATTGAGAGCTTTGAGAAGGAGTTTCTCAGGAGGGCCTATCCTGACGAGTTCGAGTTAACCGAAAAGCTTGCTCGAAATGATGTTTCTGATGAGGAATTTATAGATGCTGTGGAGGCTGCACTCAAGCTGTCCTTCGTTATGTCGTCCGTTTACAGTTTCCTGAAGCTCAATGGGATTGAGGTTGAGGACAGGGTCTATGGGGAAATGCCAGAAAATCCGGAGATCGTTATTGAGCTTGATGAGGAGGTGGAGGGCAGCAGGAAAGTATATTATTTGGAGTTCACGCCCATCTGGGATGTCAGCGTGGATATCATGAGTGTAATAAGGAACGAAATTGAAATTGATGGCGTTGAGGGGTTGGCCATCGATGCAGCATCGCGAGTGCTGCTGAACCTTCTGCTGGGCGTGGAGGAGAGGGGAAACGTGGAGGACCTTGAGGACTACGCTGTGGGTGTTCTGGACTCGGAGGAAGGTGAGATCTACGTTGATGCGGAGGATGCACTGGAAACCATGCTGAAGTCCCTTGAAAAGGCGGGAATTATCAGGATATCGGGAAAGAACGTCAGATTAAGAAAATGATAGTGATCTGTCTCGTAAACACCTACGACAAGCTCAAACTCCATGAGATCCATCTGAGGAGCATTGCCAGAGCCGCTCCGCTCTGCTACGCTTTCAACATGCATCTTGCCCTAATGGATTTTCCCTTCTGGAGGAAACCGGGAGATGTGGCTGAAGAGGTTTCCGAATACACAACAATCGGTGAGGGCGGGAAATATTTGATAAAGCTTGCAGAAGAGGGCAGACTTCATTTAATTGACAGGCTACCTGCCCATTTTGGAGTGAGTGTGGCAACCACGTCAAAACCCGATCAGCGTAAGGCTCTCACATTTGATGAGCTTTCCACCTTGGGGTCGGCAACTTTTTTAATCGGCCTTGGCAGAAGGGGGCTGCCGGCCAACATCTTAAAATCCGCAAGGTACCACCTCGATGTAACTCAGCAGGGGGTGAGCCTTGAAACCTGCACGGCCATAGGGGCGATAGCAATGCTCTTGGCCATCAAGGTGGTGAAAAAATGGAGGAAATAAGATTTTGCCCGGAACACGGATTCTACAGAGGAGAAACCTGCAACTGTGGCAAGAAGGGAGAGCTGATACTCGAAAAAGAGAAGGTCGAGAAGCTTGGCAGGTTCGTTTCAGGTGTGCTGAGACACTTTCCGGACAAATTTGGACTCAACATGGACAAGAACGGCTGGGTAAACCTTGAGTCCCTTGCAAGGATCGTGAGGAGAAAGTACAGGTGGGCTAACATCTGGGTGATCAAGGCCCTCGTTTACAGCGATGAAAAGAAAAGGTATGAGCTGAAGGGAGATATGATCAGGGCGAGGTATGGCCATAGCGTCGATGTGGAGCTTGATGATATGCCTGAAGCTACGGAGGACGTTTTGTACTATGGTACGAGCGAGGAGGAGGCTCAGAGAATGATGGAGATTGGAATAAAACCCGTAAACCAAAAGTTCGTCCACCTCTCAACCACAATTGAGAAGAGTAAGGAGGTGGCAAGCTTGAGGACTGATACACCCATTGTGCTTGAGGTTGATGCTAAAAGGGCGAGGGAAGAGGGGATAAGGATCATCAAGGCAAACGACCTCATCGCCCTTGCAAAAGAGATCCCGGCAAAATATATCATGAGACAGATAGTGTTCAATCAGTACTCATCCTCGTAGTAGTAGTCCTCGTCCTCAAATTCATCGAAATCGTCAGCCATCTCCTCATCTTCGTAGCTCTCAAGTTCATCGAGTTCGTACTCCTCGTTGGTGTCCAGCAGTAGCAGCTTTCCCTCCTGGTACACCATTATTGAATTGCAGAGACTGCACTGAATCTCTACACCCTCGTAGAGGTCTGTTATTTCGATCTCCTCACCGCAGGAGGGGCATCGGATTATCTTCACTGCCATGTTTAGGGAGTGGTTTTTCCTCGAATTTAAATTTTGTGTTAAACGAAGTAGATAAGGACGAAGAATATCGTCATCAGGATCAGACCGATTGGCACTCCGATCTTGGCCCACTCACCCATCGTAATTCTTAGCCTGCCAGCGGCCACAATGTTGGGGATGTTCCCCGGTATGAGCATACCTCCCGATATTATCAGTCCCATCAGAGCACCCTTGATCTGCAGTTCAGTTAGCTGTGGACCAATCTCTGCAGCCGCTAAGGTTGCGTTATCCAGGATGGCTGAAACCATGTTCACCCAGTATATGATCATCGGGGGTATCTTGGAGATGTACCAGTCTATGATGGGTGTGAATCCTTCACCAAGGAGAACGAGGGCTGCGATGAAAACGTAGACTCTTACGGCCCTGATGACGACAGTTCTTATGCTTTCTGTGTACTCCGGAACTTCAATCTCTTCGTACGATGCTCCACCAACCCTAAATGCTCCATAGATGCCCAGTGCAATGACCGTCGGTACGACGTAAATGCCTATGAGCTCAATTAAATAGAAGAAATCCTCATTGAGCTTTTTGACGACAATTGTTGAGAGCGGCTCACCCACAGGGGTTAAAGCAGCACCGAATCCAACGGCGAAACATGCGATTACAACAAACTCGATTTTCCTGTTTCTTTCGAGGGGTGTCACCAAGGCTATTTCAGCTAAGATCACAGCAGAAACTATGACCGAGATGATGCTGGAAACCAGGCCGAAAACAGTTATCACGAGGAAGGCAAAAACCTTCATACCAAGCTTTTTCAGCACTGCAACAAGGGCTGAATACACCTGTCTGTTGAAGAAGTGGATCAGCAGGCCAACAATCAGCACGACCTGGAATATGCCTATTGGTATGCCCGCAAACTCCGTGATCTTGAGAGGTGTTTCGAGAGCTTCGATAACCAGTTCGTAACTCCACAAACCACTGATGCTCACAGCGAGTATCCCCATCACAAGGAAAAACGGTTCAAGGTTCTCCTCAACCTTCTTAACGCGGAAGGGCAGGATTAGGACAAGGGCTAAGACTGCGAAAAGGCCTGCAGCAACAAACAAGTTCTCCTCCATGAGTCTGTTTGGATTTTTTCAGACATATATCTTTTATGCTTGCCAGGGTTTTAATGTCTCTCAACTGTAAATCATACATAATTGTCCAAACCAACAGAGAACTCAAAAATTAAAAAATGGAAATTTACTCCTGATATATCAGGTAGTACCTGAAGATCATCGTCGGATCGAGGGTTATTCCCTGGATGTTCTTCTTCGCCACTATCGTTAGCTTGCCCTGAATCAGCGGTATTATAGGTGCATCCTCTCCGAGCTTCTCCTGAACCTGCTTGTAAAGCTGCTCTCTCTCCTGCTGTGAAGTTGCAACTGACGCCTTCTCCAGAAGCTCGTCCATCTCAGGGTCGCTGTACGGATAGCCCAGCCAGTTGTTGGCGCTACTCTTCAGGAAGGGCGTTGTGTAGTCATCCGGATCAAGGTAGTCTGGATACCAGCCGAACAGGGAGGCCATCATTGCACCCTTTCTTGCGTACTCGACGTACGTTGACCACTCAGCGCTCTTCAGCTCGACCTCAATCATTCCGGTCTTTTCGAGCTGCTCCTTTAGAACCTGGGCAAGGTCCTTCTCGGTGTCACCGTAGTGTGTGGGAGTCCACCAGAGCTCCAGCTTCAGTTTGTTATCCTCGCTGTAACCCGCCTTCTGCAGCAGTTCTTTAGCCAGATCCAGATTTGCATCACCGTACTTCTCCTTGAACACGTCAACATGGCTCCACATTCCAATGGGCACCAACGAATAAAGGGGTTCAACCGTACCTCTGTACACTCTCTCCACAATATCGTTTCTGTCTATAGCTGCGGCAATGGCCTTTCTGACGTTAACGTCCTTTGTGGGGTACTCGGTGCTCTCGTTGCCGTTAAGCACGAGGTACCTTATGAAACCACCGGGAGCCTCAATGACATTGAGGTTGGGGTTGGCCTTCAGAGACTCGATGTCGATTGGGGTCAGCGTCCTCCACGCTATGTCTATTTCACCCTTTTCTATGGCCAGTCTCAAAGTCGTTGCGTCCTTGTAGAACCTTACAACGATTCTCTCGGTCTTTGGTTTGTCACTGAAGAAGTAGGGGTTTGTCTCAAGGATCAGCTCCTGATCTCTCTTCCACTCGACGATCTTGTACGGTCCAACTCCTCCGGCAGTCTGGTCGGTGTCGATCTCGTTCTCCTTGTAGTTGGGATGCACCGGGAAGTAGGGCGGTGTTGCGAGCAGTGCAAGGAAGTAGGATGCTGGCTTTTTCAGTGTGAACTTGACGGTGTAGTCATCAACAGCCTCAACGTCTTTAACAAAGTCCGTTACAAGCCAGGATGGGTCTCCCTGGATGGCCATAACTCTCTTGATGCTTCTGACGACATCCTGAGCTTTGCATGGAGTTCCGTCTGCGAACTTGAGATCCTTTCTGAGGTGGAAGATGTACACAGTCCCGTTGTCTTTTACCTCATAGCTTTCAGCCAGATATGGTTCAAGCTCAGTTGTACCGGGTTTGTACCTCATCAGCCCTCCCATGACGTTGTTGAGGACTTCCCACGTGTAGAAATCGTAGGCATTTGCTGGATCAAGGTCTGTGATCTTGTCCGTCACGCCTATGGTTATTACCTTCACTTCTTCCTTCTCGGTGGGCTTTGCCTGTTGAGCACAACCGAGAATTAGCACTGCCGACAGGATTGCAAACACGACAAACAGCTTCTTCATGTAGTATTGGCCATACCAAAAGTATATAACGCTATCTTGACCATCTCTGACAAGAAACATGTTTTATTATAATGATAATAGAAAATATAATGAGGCAAGAAGAACCTTTATTAATGCTCTGCAAAATAGAAGTACCCAGATGGTGAAAATCGAATTCGAGAGGATGAAGCCGTGCGAAGTTGTGGACCTGCGTGGACGGTGGATGATATTTTGTCCGGAAAAGAGTCTGGGTGAAATAGATGCTATACCCGAATCCTGCTTTGGAGCCGTTTTCCCGGCTGTGATATTCAGGGGTAAGGTTTATGATGATAGGGTAATAGCCGCAAATTTCGATGATCTTGAGGTGGAGGTGTTCAGAGGGGACAGTTTAAAGGATATTGATGGTAAAACCCTGCTCGTTCTGATAGACGGCACATCTGAGAGGGCAGAGGAGATACTCGACAGGGCTTTTGCTAAGTACGGTGGCATAACCTATTTGGGTGGTGGTGCCGGTTCAATATATGACAGCATCGACTGCCTTTTCGACGGAAAGGGATTTTTTAGAGAGAGCTGCCTCTTCATCTCCCTGCCCTTCGAGCTGGACGTCAAAACGAGACATGGATGGAAGCAAACGCAGTTCGAGCTTATAACGACAAGGACGGATGGCAGAAGGATCCTTGAACTTGACTGGAGACCTGCCTTTGAAACCTACAGGAACACTCTTGAGAGCATGGGTGTGGAAGTAACGCACGACAATTTCTTCGAGGTGGCAAAAAATCACCCCTTCGGCCTGAGACGGCTGGAAAGGGAGATGGTGATACGCGATCCACTGTCCGTTGACGGTGATGCGTTGGTTTGTGCCGGAAGAGTGCCACAGTACTGCATTGTCAGCCTGATGTATGGTAGTACAGAGTCCCTGCTCACGGCTGCAAGGGAGTGTGCGGGAGGGGAGCTCCTCTTTGACTGTGTTTCAAGGGCGATGTACATGGGTGACAATTTCAGGAAGGAGCTTAAGATCCTCAAAGATGCTTCGGGGGCACTCACTGTGGGGGAGGTGGCAGCAAAGAAAACGTATCCGGAGCTGCAAAATAAGTCTGTAGTTGTTGGTGATGGCAGATGAATGTGAAGGAGCTTGCGTTAACACTGTATGAGCTTTCAATGCTGATCTCTCCGGAAGATCCGGAAAAATTGCTCGTGGAATTTGGAAAAACAGTGCTGAAAAGGTTCAACTTCTCATGCTTCAGTGCTGAGGTGCCGGCCCTAAACCTGAGGGTCAGGATACCCGAAAGGGGAGGGTTCAGACACACCCTGAGGTTTTCAGGCAAGGTTCTCAAAATGCAGTTCTGCAGAGATGACAGGATTCCACCGGAGTACGAGAGAGTTCTGGAGCCGCTCTTTGAGAAGATGGACTACACTCTTGAGTACATAATACTGAGCAAGGAGAGGGAGGACCTCCTGAAAAAGTCACCGGACGTAATATTCTTAGTGGACAGAGAAGGAAGAGTTGTGGAGATGAACGACGCCGCAAAAAGGGTGTTTGGAGATCTGACAGGTAAAGAGCTGGACAAAAATTGCTACGAGGACATCTGTGAGCATGGTGGGAAGTACTTTTCAATCACGCACTACCAGCTTGGTGAGCTGGAGGCTGTAATTGGGAGAGACATAACGGACAAAATCAGGCTCATGAACGAACTCAGGGAAAAGGAGGAGAAGTTCAGAACCCTCACCGAAGTTTCACCCGTTGCCGTGCTGGTTCATATTGGTGGTAAAATCGTTTTTGCAAACGATGCCGTTTACAGGATCACTGGCTACACACAGGAGGAGGTGATTGGGGCAAGCGTATGGAAGCTGATTCATCCCGACTACCACGAGCTTGCTAAGGAAATGCTCAGAAAAAGGCTGGAGGGAGATAGACCGACATATGAAGTGAAAATTTTGACAAAGAATGGGGAAGCCAGATGGGCGCTTGTAACTGGCACTGCAATGAAGTGGGAGGGAAAAACCGGGATACTGGTAACCGGTCTGGATATCACAGAGCGCAAGGAGCTGGAGGCCAAATTGAAGGAGAGTGAAGAGCTGTTTCGCAATTTGTTCCTGTCATCACCCGCCGGGCAGTACATCCTTGTTGGTGGGAAGTTCAAACTCGTCAACCCCTCCTTCGAGGCGATCACGGGCTACAGCGCTGAGGAGCTGAGGTCGAAGTACAGTCTTGACCTCGTCCATCCTGAGGACAGACCCCTCGTTAGAGAGAGGGCAATAAGGATGCTGAAAGAGCGGAGTAATCACCCCTACATTTACAGGCTGATAAGAAAGGATGGAGAGATACGGTGGGTTTACGAAATCGTCGTGCCGATAAAGTACGGGGGTAGAAAAGCTGTTCTGGGCTTCATTGTTGACATCACCGACCTTGAAAAAGAGCGGGAAAGGCTGGAGGAGGTTACTGGCATGCTTGAGCTGATAAACAGGACCCTCCGCCATGACGTTCTCAATGCTCTGACCTCCTCTCAGATGTACCTTGAGTTCGCATCCGGGGGAGAAGTGGAGCTGATAGAGAAGGCCCTCATCAGCATCAACAGGGCTGCAAGCATCGTTAAGAACATGAGGGCCTTTGAAAGCGCGGTAAAAAGGGGTGAACTCAAGTGTGTTGATGTCAGAGAGATTGCTGAGGAGGTGGCGAAATCCTTCGACAACGTGAATGTGAGGGGGGAGGGCAGGGCCCTTGCCGATGAGGGGTTGACATCGGTTATTGAGAACATCGTTCAGAATGCCTTTCTCCACAGCGGGACAGACAGGGTTGACATAACGATTGCGGAAAGCAAGGATCGCTGTGAAGTACGAATAGCTGACTACGGAAAGGGCATACCGGACGAGATTAAGGAAAGGATATTTGAGGAGGGATTTAAGCACGGTGAGACCGCTCAAACTGGACTTGGGCTGTACATTGTCAGCAAGATCGTGAAGAGATACGGTGGGGAGGTGTGGGCAGAGGACAACAAGCCAAAGGGGTCAGTCTTTGTTGTGAGCCTGAGAAGGTGCTAAAATTTGCTCACATATCGCAGCATAGGCAGTTTTGAAGTCTGCAAGGCCCATAAAGCCACCAACCACTTCATTTCCATTAACAAGCACAAGGGTTGGCAGGATCATCACGCTGTACTTCTCCGACATTTCAGGGTTGTTGTCAACATCAACAACCTCAAATTCAATTTCAAGCTCCCTCTCCAGCCTTTCAACAACCTTTTTAAAGTAACGGCAGTAAGGACAGTTTTCACTAACAAAAACAAGGGCCTTCATTTTACTTGCCCCAGAACGGGTTGTCCTTCCTCTTTATCTCCAAAAACTCCAGAAACGCCTTTTTTGTTTCCTCATCCTCCAATGAGTCGAGCAGATCACGCTCTATGACCTTGGCATGCCTTTCCGGGATATCTACATAGAGCACCTCATCTCCTTCAAGCTGCCTGCCGATCGTGACATCTTCAATGGCAATCGCAATCTCATCCCCTGCTTTTGCAATGGCTATGTTCTTACCCTCCTTCTGCATGGTTCTAACAGCACCAACCTTGGTGCCATCGGGCTTTATCAGGGTCGAGTTTCTCCTCAGCTCTCCTGCAAGTATCCTCACACCAACAATTGCTGGCTTGCTCCTCCTGAAAATGAACTCCTTAAGGAGCTTTATCTTTCCAGGCTTGATCAGAGCCTCAACCTTCTGCCTTTCCCTCGCAAGTCTCTCCTCCTCCCTCCACTTAACGAAGTTCTCGATCAAGGAGTATATTATCTGGTCCGAGAAAATTCTAACCCCGTATTTTTTGGCCTCCTCCTCAACACCGGGCAGCATTTTTACATTGAAGGCCAGAATCACCTTGTTCAGCTCGTCCCTGTTTGCTGAGGCATCTACAACATCCCTCTTGTCAACATCTCCAACCTCGGCCTTCTTGATGGGTATGTTCTCCTGCTTTAGCTCTCCGATTAGGGCCTCAAGTGATCCAAGCGTATCTGTTTTTAAAACAACCCCCTCTTCATCAGTTCTAATCGCTATATCCTCGTACTCCTTCCTGATCCGTTCTTCAAAGGCCTTCACGTCATCTTCACTTTCAACGGCTTCGAACTCACTTCCCGCAAGTACGTTCTCCAAGTTGGGGGCCACAATTTTTATTCCTGCCGCTGCTGTAACGCTCTTAACGCTTTTGAACTTACTCTCAACCCTCATTTCTCTGACGGGCGGTGGCTTGAGAATGGCCTTCACATTTGTGACTATAACCTCCTCCTTCCCGGCAACGGCAATTGTGTCTCCCACCTTCAGAGTGCCATCGTAGAGGATGGCATCGCAGGTAACACCCAGCCCCCTCTCCTCCTTTACTTCAAGAATTGTGCCCCTTGCCTTCCCACCTGCATGAAGTCTCAGGTTCTTCTCCAGGTATCTTTGGGCGAGACCAACAAGTATGAGCAGCAGCTCTGGAATGCCCTCCCCCTTTAAAGCGGAGATTGGCACCACCGCCACAGTCCTCGTGAAATCCGTTATTCTGTCAAACCTCTCCGCCGAGAATCCATGGCTGTACAGCTCGGCGATGAGGTTGTACAGTCTGTTCTCAAGGTTCTGTTTTGCGAAGTCCTCCTGCATTGCGTAGCTTTTCATGAAGGGTGTGTCCTCCTGGCTCTGCCACCCGGGGATCCTGTCAATCTTGTTTGCTGCAACAACGAAGGGTGTTTTGAACGTCCTGAGAATCGTGAGTGCCTCCTCAGTCTGGGGCTTGAAACCCTCGTTTATATCCACTATCAGCACTGCAAGATCGGCCAAAGCCCCGCCTCTCCTCCTCAGGTTGGTGAAGGCTTTATGGCCGGGAGTATCAATAAAAAGGAGGCCGGGGATTTTAACCTCAACCTTCCAGATGTCCTTGCATATCCTCTTTATGACATCTAAGGGTACTTCAGTCGCACCGATGTGCTGGGTTATCCCCCCAGCCTCCTTTGCCACGACTCTCGACTTCCTGATCCTGTCGAGCAAGGTTGTTTTACCGTGATCTACGTGGCCCAGAACAGCAACGATAGGTGTCCTGAGTTCCTTGCTGCCTTTGTCTGAGCTCATCTCTCCTCGTATATCCACTCTTCTCCGGATTTCTCGTAGCTGATAATTTCTCCATCAGCAAAGAAAAGCGAGATCTCCCTCTCTGCGGACTGCGGTGAGTCTGAAGCGTGAACAACGTTCCTTCCCACATCCATTCCGAAGTCTCCTCTGATCGTTCCTGGGGAAGCTTCAGCAGGATTTGTTGCACCAACCAGATTTCTGACGACCTTTATGGCATTTCTGCCCTCAACGACCATCGCAACAACAGGACCGCTGGTTATGTAGTCAACCAAAGCGGAAAAGAAGGGTTTCTCCCTGTGCTCGGCGTAGTGGTTCTCTGCAAGGGCCTTGTCGATCCAAAGCATCTTCATCGCCACGATCTTGAGCCCCTTCCTCTCCAGCCTGCTGATCACTTCGCCAACCAGACCCCTGTGTACTCCGTCAGGCTTGACCATCACAAAGGTCCTTTCCATCACTCTCACCTGCTGTAGTGCTTGGTCCACTTCAGCTTTCTCGACTTTCTCTTCAGCTTGAGCATGTTCTTCTCGCACTTCCCGGAGCAGAAGTAGAAGACCCTGCCGTCCCTTCTGACGTACATCTTTCCCGTCCCTGGCTCAATCTCATATCCGCAGAATGAGCAAACCCTCTTCTCCATCTCTTCACCTCACTGCAAGCTTTCTCGCCTCTCTTGCAGTCTCCTTGATCATTATGATGTCTCCAACCTTAACAGGGCCAAAGATGTTCCTCGTTATGACTCTGCCCTTGTTCTCGCCCGCCAGAACTCTAACCTTAACCTGAGTAACCTCACCGTGCATTCCGGTTCTGCCCACAAGCTCTATAACCTCGGCGGGCTGAATGTCCTCCTCATCAGCCATACTAAATCACCCCTTTACTTCCTGAGGCCCTTAATCTTCTCAACAAGACCTGCAAGCTCCTTTCTCGTGTCTCCTTCATCAATTATCGCCGCGGATGCACAGCTAACTTCAATCCCAACAGCCCTGCCAAGATCGCTCTTGCTTTTGACGTATATGTAGGGAATGTTCTTTTCCTCGCAGAGCAGCGGTAGATGCGCCACAATCTCGGGTGGATCGACGTCGGTTGCTATGTAAACCAGCTTTGCAAGCCCCCTTTCCACAGCTTTCGTTGTTTCGTTTGTTCCTTTCTTTACTTTCCCCGTTTCCTTAGCCTTTTCCAGCAGCGTTAGAGCTTCATTCTGCATGTCCTCAGGAACCTCAAACCTCACGTACATATCATCACCTCCTTCTTTACATCATCATTCATCGGCTCTTCTATACCATTGGGATGCGGTTTTAAACCTTTTGGTTTGCCCACCAAACGTCCTGTTTTTTGATTTGTGGCACTTATCGAAACTCCACACAGCAGGTGCTTGCCCTGATAACTTTGTTTTGCTATCAGCAGCCTATCGGTAGTTAGCCGTTTATGAAATCAACTTCAAAAGAGATATGCCAATTTTACTTAAAGCTGCCAAAAGGCCTGTTGTGTCTAATATACTGTACAGGACTTCCATACCGTGCAGAAAATCCATCCTCTCAACAACCACCTGCGACTCGTGCATTTTCTTGGCCAGTTCGGGGTGGGCATTTATCTCTGCAAGAACCTTTCCGAACACCTTGGCGGACCAGAAAAGCACTGAAACTATACCATCTGAGATCTTGGACGGATCGACGTTGGCCACGGCAATTAAATTGTCAGCGGATGCTCTGGCAGCTGAACTCGTCTTGATAAATCCACCAATGGCCGGAACAAGGCCCGACTCTGCCACCCCTCATCACCTTAACTTCTTCTCATTATTATGTTCATACTAATCATCCAGTAGATCCTGTAGAAATTCAAAGTATTTAAAAGTTACCAACAATTGTGAAATTACATCAACCCTTGGTTATGATGTCTGCATCACTCTCTGCTACGACTATCTCGGGAGTTTCTCCAGCTACAGCAATTAGATCGCCTTTGACGACGAAAATACCCTTAATATACTCGGAAAATCTGCTGTAAAAATCCAAAACAGCTTTTTCAAGCTCCTCCCTGCCAAAGTCTCCTATTTCGTTCCCCAAGGCCGTTGCAAGAGCGTCGGCAATGCTCGCATCCTCAGCAATAACCGTGGCAGCATCGGCATGACCAAAGCTTACCGAGTGTCCGATCTTCCCGCTTGAGGTGCATATTGCCAGAAAGTCCACGGGCTTTATCCTGAATGCGAACTCAGAGGGATAGATTCCGACGTGAATTTCCCTGTCGGAGTGGATGGCGATATCGCCACCATTATCAACAACTGCAAGCTTCGCTCCCTCGGCAACCATTCTCTCAACTGCATAGCCTGCAATTGTTCCTGCAACCGCCGCCATTGGGCCAACACCTGCAATTTCAGCAGCATGGCACATTCTGCTTACGATTTCTCCCCCTTCGCACTTCACGGGCTGGTAGCTCGTCAGAAATTCCGGGTGGAGCATGATGTACTCTTCAATCTCGCTTCTGGCCTCAAGTATTGCCTCAACTGCAACTTTGAAGTACTCCTCGTTTTCTGAAAGAATCGTGACTATCGTTTCCCTGTAGCTGAACCTGTAACGCTTCATAGCCCAAGCAGCCTTCTTATGTCTGCCATGCTGTGATGAACGGCCCTCTTGCTTTCCATTGAAATTATCCGTGGTAAGTGCTTCAGCGCTGAGAGATAGCTGCCTCTGAGCATTGCATCAACGAACTTCTGCTCAATCTCGATCCAATCAAGCTCCTCCAGAATCCTTCTTTCGTAGTCTGCCATCTCATTTGAGGCTATGCACTCGTAAAGTATTCTGGCCGACTCCAGGGCAGGGACATTTCCCTCCCCTGCACCGCTCACACATCCAATTGCCTCGCCCACACCAACAACGTTCCCGGAAAGGAAGGGGCGACATTTTGATGGCTGCAAGAGCCTGATTTTGGCGTTGCATCTGCAGAGACTTTCAGTTTCCAGAAACCCGTACCTTCTTCTGAGCTCATCTATAAACTCTGCAATTTTCTCCGCCTGAACGTTTCCGGCACCTATGTGCCATCTGTTATCTCCAAGGGGGAAGGCCCATGCGTAGCCGGTTCTGTCCATCTGGATGTAGAGGTTCTCCTCCACGATGTGATTCTCCACAAACTGCACGGTGGGCAGAACCCTGTCATCCTGCAGCGGGGGGAGGAAGGCCCTTGAAACGCCTGTGGCGTCAACGATAAGCTCTGACTCTCTGACCTGCATTTCAAAGTCCCAGAGGTCGGAGAGAAGTTGCTTTTTGTCAAATATCACCACGTCTCTGTTTTTCAGCCAGAGGCCGTTTGCAACTATGTACTCTGGCTTCAGCAGCACGTATTCATCAAGATTAATACCAATTCTGGAGTACAGCCTTTTTGCCTCAGTGTAGATTATCCCCCACGCACACCTGCAGTCAGGTTCCTTCCTCCTGTCGTAGATTGCCACATCAAATCCGGAGTTCTGTAAAAGGTGATACAAATAGGTGCCTGCAATTCCAGCGCCGTAAATCTGGATCATAGGGACTGCAGGTTTTCAACAACTGCATCCGCAAACTCCCTCGTCCCAACCAAGTTGCCACCCATGTGGCGGTGAATGTCGTAGGTTACGATTCCGCTGCTTATAGTCATCTCTACAGCCTTCTTTATCATCTCGCTTGCATCCTTCCATCCGATGTACTCGAACATCAGAGCACCTGTTAGAATCTCCGCCGTAGGATTTACCTTGTTCTGCCCTGCATACTTCGGGGCTGAACCATGCACAGGCTCAAACACTCCAATTCCATCACCGATGTTGCTTCCAGGAGCTATTCCAAGACCCCCTATTAGTGCAGCAGCAGCATCGCTAAGGTAGTCTCCATTCAGGTTGGGCAGGGCTATGACGTCGTACTCGTCAGTCCTCGTTAAGATTTGCTGGAACATGTTATCTGCAATGCGATCTTTAACGACAATCTTCCCCTCAGGCTGCTCCCCGCCATATTTATCCCAGAGTTCGCTCTCGGTTATGCAGTACTCTCCAAATTCCTCCTTTGCCACCTCGTAGCCCCAGTCCCTGAAGGCCCCCTCTGTGTACTTCATTATGTTGCCCTTGTGCACAAGCGTTACGCTCTTTCTGTTATTCTCAATCGCATACCTTATCGCCATCCTCACCAGTCTTTTGGTTGCAAACTCGCTGATGGGCTTAATTCCGATCCCGGAGTCCTCCCTAATAGCTATCCCAAACTCACTTTTGAGGAAGTTTATTATCTTCAGAGCCTCCTCACTGCCACGGGGCCACTCTATCCCCGCATAGACGTCTTCTGTGTTCTCTCTGAATATGACAAAGTTGACCTTCTCCGGATGCTTGATGGGGCTTGGCACACCTTTCAGGTAGTAAACTGGTCTGACATTGGCGTAGAGATCCAGAACCTGTCTAATGGTGACGTTGAGGCTTCTGTATCCACCTCCAACGGGAGTTGTGAGCGGCCCCTTCAGAGCAACTCTGAACTCCCTTATGGCGTTTAACGTGTCCTCTGGCAAGTGGGTGCCGTAGAGCTTGTACGCATCCTCTCCAGCGTAAACCTTGAACCATACAATTTCCCTGCCAGTTTTCTCAGCAGCAGCATCGAGGACCTTTATTGCAGCAGGCACAACGTCCTTTCCTGTCCCGTCGCCCTCAAAGTATGGGATGATCGGATTATCTGGAACGATCAGCTTTCCGTCCTCGTACTTTATTTTCTCCCCTTCTTCCGGTGGTTTGACCTTCTGGTACTGCATATTGGTTGAAGCTGGTGATCTATATAAAATTCTTCCGTTTTCTGAGAAACGAGCGGAAACCTCTTAAGAATTGACAGTACACTTCCATGGGGGTTGAGAGTTTGCATGATGTGAGGGTGAGCATTAGGATGTTCGAGATTCTCGCAAAGCTTCCGGCCTTCTTCTTTGTCCTCTCTCCCGACTGAGGTACTGGGCAGGGAGCTTAGGATCCTCTTGGAATCCCTCGGAGCGGTTTTCATAAAGCTCGGTCAGCTCCTGTCCTACCATCCCTTTCCGGGAGAGGTTAGGCAGGAGCTGCAAAAGCTGATGTATCAGGTTACCCCCTTCGACACTAAAATTGCGGAGAAGATCGTTAGGGAGGAAACGGGAGAGGAGCTGAAGCTTGAGAGAATGTCGACGGCAAGCATGTCCCAGGTTCATGTGGATGAGTTTGGCAGGATCGTTAAGGTCATGAAGCCCAACCTGAGAGAGGAGGTTCTTGCAGACTTAAGCCTGCTGCGTAAGCTTGAAAGCTTCGTCCCGGATAAAATGCTGAGGGAAACGATCAGAATGCTGAACAGGTCCCTCTTGGAGGAGATAGATTTCAGGAATGAGGCAAGAAATGCCGATGAAATGAGGTTCCTGAACGTGAAGATCCCTGAGATCTATGCGGCATCGGAGAATGTAATAGTGATGGAGAGGCTTGACGGAGTGAGCTTGGTCAACTTGAAGAGCTTTGGGCTGGAGGAGAGGAAGAGAATCTTTGCAAAGATTTTGGAGGTCGTTGAAGACAGCGTATACGCTGGTATAGTTCACGGGGATCCGAGTCCGGCGAACGTGATAGTGGGGGACGAAATTGGCTTAGTTGATTTTGGACTCGTCTGGAAGGCAGGTGCAAGGGAGAGGAAAGTCATCAGAGAGTTGTACGACTCCATACTGCTGATGGACTGGTCAGCGGTGCAAGAAATAGTGAATTCCGAAATCCTCAGAAGGGGAGAGGTTGAGATTAAGCGGTATCCGAGGAGTGTTGCCGAGGCACTGTTCTCAGAGAACAACATTATAGAGAGTACCATATACGGCTCTCAGAACGTGAGCGTGAAGAGCGAGTACCTTGTTTTCATCAGATCCATATTCCAGTGGCTCAAGCTGTGCAGGGACCTGATTGGCCCGAAGGAAAGACTGATGGTGTTGACTCGATAAAATTCAGGCGAGCATCAGGAGCAGGAGGAAAAAAATGTCCAGGATCAAAGTTACGGCTGAGTTCAGCAGCACGATCTTCACACCGAATTTCCCGAAGAAGGAGATGTGCATGGGCAGGGAGTGCTTAACAACTCTTGCAGAGAAGCTTATCACGTTGCCCAAAATTAGGCCAACCACCGCCCACTTCCAGCTCAATCCAGCGTCGATAAAACCCGCAGCAAGTACCACTGCTGCACGGACGTTGAAGAACTCCACTGCAGCTATTGCCAGTGAGTTTGGGTTTAGGGGGATGAAACTCAGGTCGACCCTCTCAAAAGCTCCGTACTCTGACAGCAGCGAAACTGCGAAGTAGGTTACTGCCATGATCATCGCTATCCTCAGCACGTTCTCCTTGGGTGAAACGGGCTTTAACTTCTCTTTCATTTCTGACTGGCCAGCATTCCATCTCCTTGCGAGGATTAGGCCGATCAGAGACTTTACTATCGCTATGGCAAAACGTATGGCGGTGTAAACAACACCTGCAAATCCGAGAACCGGAATGACGAAGGGTATGAAGAAGGCGTAGAGATGGCTAAAAACACTGGGAAAGGAGTTGAGAAAGGATATCGCTATGACCTCTCTGTCGTCAACCTTTCCCTCCCTCCATGCCTGGGAGAGCATGGAGTAGCTTGCTGTTGGACTGATGAAGCATGTTGCAACACTCACAACAGCCATCTCGCTAACTCCAAATCTTTGGAGTGCTGGGGCAATCGCCTCGGCCAACCTCTCCATGTACCCCTTTTTTATGGAGTAGGAAACAAGGTAGATGGCAACCACAACGATCGGCAGAGTTTTTACGAGGAAGCTAAGGGTGGAGAACAGTGCTGATAGCAGTGCTGATGTTGGAGTCATAGGTAATCGAAGAGTGTTGGCTGCCCCTTTTTGTTAAGAAGCTCACCAATCTTTTTGAACTGCTGCTCGTACTCCTCCCTGAGCTGCGGGCGATAGAGTATGGCTGCTGGATGGTAGATTGGAACCACCTTAACCTTCCTGCCCCACATTTCGGCTTCAAAGACCTTACCCTTCACTCTGGAAATCGACGTGAATTCGATGCCGAAGAGGTCAAAGATGAAGCTGGCGGCAAATCTCCCGAGACACACAACAATTTTCGGCTTTATGACGTTCAGCTGCCTTACCAAGTAGTCACCACAGGCCTCAACCTCCTCAGGAGTGGGATCTCTGTTGTTGGGAGGTCTGCACTTCAGGACGTTGCATATAAAGACGTCCTCCCTCCTCAGCCCGATTTTCGACAGCATTTCGTTGAGCAGCTTGCCTGCCGCACCAACAAAGGGCTCCCCCTTGAGGTCCTCCTCCTTCCCTGGGGCCTCTCCTACAAAAACGACCTCTGCCTTTTCATTTCCACTGCCGGGCACGTAGTTCGTTTTGGTCTTGTAGAGGTCGCACTTTTTGCAGTTCAGAATTTCCCTCGCTATGTCGTCAAGGGTCTCGACGCCCATCCAGCAAAAGTTTGTGGGATGCTAAAAATAATTTTGCTATGTGAACCTTGAAAGGAGGGACATAACACCTACCCTCAGACTGTTCATCCACCCGACACCCTCAATCCTGATTTTACCGTTCTTTATCGAGTTTTTCAGCATTTCCGGGTCCTTTGATTCCAGAAGACCTTTAACAGTCCTCTCATCGGTGTAAACGTTTATCGTGGGGTCCCCCAGCTCTCCCTTTCTGAAGTCGACAAGCTGACCGTTCTTAATGACGACTCCAACCCTGAGGGTTGATCCATCCTCCCTCTCGATGTACCAGTTCATCTTCTCGTCGCCCAGCGCCTTACCGAAGTTGACCTGAGACACAACGCCGTACATTCTTAAAAACAGCTCGTCTTTATCACCAACAGCGAGCTGCAGGATTTTAAAGGCATCGTATGCCGTTACCGCCCCATCTCCGTTCATGTCCGCTATTGGTTCAGGTTTGAGCTTCCCTATGGACATCTGGAGGGCCATCAGGGCATCAACGCTGGTGATGTTTCCATCTCCATTTGCATCTCCCTGCATCTCGGCTAAGGATGGATAAATGGCGAGGATTAAAAACAGGGACAGCAACATCAGTTTTCTCATACCACCCACCTTCCAACTACTGGAAACCTATCTTTTTAAAATTTTTCTACAAAACTTATTTGCCCTGGGTCAGAGTAAGGACATGAACCCCTTCAAGGTATTTTCGGGATTCGTGATACTCATGCTTGGGATTTCCCTGCTCGCTTTATCGTCAGCTTCATCGGCAGAATACGGTATGGTGGTGATTGTTGGCCCCTTCCCCATCGTTCTGGCATCGAGTCCTGACATCGCTACGGTGCTCGTTATCTTGGCTGTGATCATGATTCTTTTGCCCGTGCTGCTCTGGAGGTGACACCATGCTCACAATCCTCGCACTGCTGATCATCCTTCTCGGCCTCTATCTGATCATCTCCGGTCTCAGGGAGGCTGGGGAGTGGCAGGATGGATGGTACGAGTGGGATGAGGGAGTGGAGGTGGGGAGATGGGAGGAGGAAGAGAGGTGGATGGAAGAGGAAAGGGAAGAGCAGCAGGAGTGGAGGCGGGAGAAGCGAGGAGAGTGGGAAGAGCGGGAAAAAGTTAGAAAGGTTGACGTAAAGGGAGGAGGTGTGATTCTAATCGGCCCAATACCGATCGTCTTCGGGAACAGCAAGTATGCAGCGATATCCTTAATTCTTGCGATAATCCTGATGATTCTCTCGATATTTCTGATGACCGTGCATTAGCCGATATGCATTGCTGAGCATATCATAAACTATTTATCCTTACAGATAAAGTTAGTATGGTGGTTTTGAATGAGTGGATATATGGGTAAAATTTTGAAAGTGAATTTAAGTGATGGCAGCATTAAGGAGCTGCCCCTTGATGAAGGCCTTGCCAGGAAGTATTTGGGTGGAAAGGGGTATGCGACGAGGATTCTCTACGACTACCTTGTTGAGTACGAGAAACTTGGAGTAGCGCCCGAAGACATAAGCCCGTTTGGAGAGGAGAACGTACTGATTTTTGCAACAGGCCCTGCTACGGGAGTGACGGGCTTCCCCGAGTCTGGAAGGTACCACGTGATGACTTTAAGGAGTCCACTTACTGGAGGCATAGGCTCGGCAAACAGTGGTGGGAAGTTTGGACCCTATTTGAAGTTCGCAGGATACGACATGCTGATCATAGAGGGCAGGAGTGAGGAGCCCGTTTACCTTGAGATAGTCGATGGGTCTGCTGAGCTGAAGAGCGCATGGGATCTGTGGGGTAAGAACACCTTCGATACAACAAGAATTCTGAGCGACAGAGTGGGTGGGGACTGCAGTGTTGCCTGCATAGGCCCTGCGGGTGAGAATCTGGTTCACTTTGCCTGCATCATCAATGAGGAGCACAGAGCTGCAGGAAGAACTGGTGTTGGGGCAGTGATGGGGTCTAAAATGCTGAAGGCAATCGTCGTGAAAGGTGAGCTTAGGCCGAAGGTTGCGAAGCCCGATGAGTTCAAGGAGGCGTCAAAGCAGGCCATGGAGAAGATCAAGCAGAACCCCGTCACGGGTGAGGGACTGCCAAAGTATGGAACTGCGGTGCTTGTCAATGTGATAAACAATGCCGGAGCTTTGCCTTACAAGAACTGGCAGGAAGCCTACCACGAGAGGGCGGACGAGATCAGCGGCGAAACGATGGCGGATAAATACCTCAGAAAGCGTGTTGCGTGCTGGGGTTGTGCAATAGGGTGTGGAAGGGCTACGGAAGTTAAAACCGGCCCCTTCATGATACTAAACACCGAAGGACCGGAGTACGAGTCGATATGGTCCTTGGGTAACGACACCGGAGTTATCAACTTGGAGGCGATAATCAAGGCCAACCACCTCTGCGATGAGCTTGGACTCGACACAATCTCGATGGGCTCCACAATAGCGTGTGCGATGGAGCTTTACGAGAAGGGATATGTGAAGGATGAGGACTTGCAGGGCCTTGTTTTGACGTTTGGCAACGACGCAGCGATGGTGGAGGCCGTGTGGAGGACAGCATACAAGTCAGGGTTCGGGAAGTTCTTGGCCCTTGGCAGCAAAAGGCTTGCCGAGATCTTTGGTGCTCCAGAACTCTCAATGAGTGTTAAGGGGCTGGAGATGCCGGCCTACGATCCGAGGGCGATTAAAGGCATCGGTCTGAATTACGCAACAGCCAACAGAGGTGGATGCCACGTCACTGGCTACACCGTCTCGCCAGAAATCGTGGGGCTGCCGGAGAAGATCGACCCGCTGAGCTATGAGGGCAAGGCAGCATGGGTCAAGGCCTTCCAGGACTTCACGTGCGTTGTCAACTCTGCAGTGAACTGCCTCTTTACAACCTTCGCACTTGGTGCTGAAGACTACGCACCCCTGCTCAGCTACGTTACAGGGTGGGATCTGAGTGCTGAAGAGATAATGAAGATCGGAGAAAGAATATACAACCTTGAGAGACTCATAATAAACAAGTACGGCATAGATGGGAAGGACGACACACTGCCCAAGAGGTTGCTTGAAGAGCCTCTCCCAGAAGGACCGGCAAAGGGACAGGTCGTTGAGCTGGACAAAATGAAAGAAGAGTACTACCAGCTCAGAGGATGGGTCAACGGCAGGCCGACCGAAGAAAAGTTAAAAGAGCTTGAAATCCCCTAATTTTTTTACTGGATCTCCTCCAGTATCCTGTTCATCTCCTCGGCCTTTCCAGCTATTATCTCAAGAGCCTTCTTCATTACTGTTCTAAGCGGTAATGCTCCAGTAGCTTCCACTGTGAAGAGGAAGTTATCTGTCTCTCTGACAGTTATTGCATTCAACTCGCAGACCTTAACGCACTCCATGCACATCGAGCAGTTCATGGTATCTCCAACAGCAACTTTACCTTCTTCAGCCTTCAGCACGCCTCTTGGACAGACCTCGACACAGTCCATGCACTTGCTGCAGCTATCAGCAACGGTGATTTCAGGGATGATCTTGTAAACGCAAACCGAGACTGGCTGGAACTTTGCATGCTCTCTACCAGTTCCAAGTCTGGCAACTGCCTCAAGCATCAGCTGCTGCCCCTCGAAAAGCTCCAGCACCGGGATGTTGTCGAAGGCAAAGTGTATCTCTGGATCATCGCTTATGAAGTCTCCAGAATAAACAACCTTAGGCCCCTCAACGTTGAGTCTGAAGGTTATCTGGCAGTTTGGACAGCCCTCACCACCGCACACGCACTCATCCTGCATGTTGAACTTTTCCAGATCCGTTTTTATTGGCAGCATTCCTATGCGATGGGCGATGATCTCATCGTAAAGGTAACTTGAGTTAACGTAGAAGTCAACGTAGTCAACGGCCAGGGTTGGAACGAGAGCTTTCATTGCCCTCCTGAAGGAGTTTGCAAGTGCTGGCGACGCATTTTTCAGAATAAATTTAATTTTAAGGTCGCTCTCCTCCAGAATTTCAATTTCGGGCTTCATCAACATCAGACTCTCCTGCCCCTCTTCCCACCTGGTGGTCTCGTTCCGTCGTGCGGTATGGGAGTGACATCCTCAATTCTGCCGATCTTCAGTCCAGCTCTTGCCAGTGCCCTGATTGCAGCCTGCGCTCCCGGTCCAGGAGTTGTGTGCTTGTTCCCGCCAGGGGCTCTGACCTTTATGTGCACACCCTCAATTCCCTTCTCCTTTGCAATTGCAGCAGCCCTCAGAGCTGCCTGCATTGCAGTGTACGGATTCCCCTCATCTCTGTCCGCCTTAACAATCATTCCACCGCTGATTCTCGCTATTGTCTCGCTGCCCGTTATGTCTGTGATCGTGATTATCGTGTTGTTGTAGGAGGAAAATATGTGGGCTATACCCCACTTACCGCCCTTCTTCTTTTCCGCCATCAAACCACCCCATTAAACTACCTCTTCTCCCTTAGCGAGTGGGGAGTTTTTGTAAATGGAAATTTTGCTTTCAAGATCCCTCGTTACTATGAAGCTCGGAGCTGTAACTCTCCTACCATCAACGGCTATGTGGCCGTGGGTTATGAACTGCCTCGCCTGCTTTATTGTTCTCGCAATCCCCTGCCTGTAAACCATCGTCTGCAACCTTCTTTCGAGGAAGTCTTCAACAGTGAGGTTGAGGATGTCATCCAAGGTTGCGTTCTCAGGAAGTATTCCCATCCTGTATAGCTTTCTGATTACCATCTGGGCCTTTGCCTTTGCAATTTCACCCTCCTTGCCTGGTAGGTCTATCTTTGCCAGCAAATCCCTCGCAACTCTCCTGTACTTTCTCAGCAGGTTCTGGAACCTCCACAGCTCCCTCTTGTTTCTCAGGCCATACTTTACGACGAGCTGTACTTCCTTCTCCAGTCTCGCCTTGTCCCATGGATGAGTGGGAGTTATGTACTTCTTCCTGTGTCTCCTCGGATCGCCCATTACATCACCCCTTCATCACTTCTTTCTCCTTATAACACCGACAGTCCTTCCAAATCTGCCGGTTGATCTCGTCCTCTGTCCTCTCACCTTCTTGCCCTTTGCATGCCTAACTCCGCGGTAGCACTTCATCTTTATCAATCTCTCAATGTCCAGCATTCTCGCAAAGTCAACATCCTTCGACAGAAGGTGGATGTCCTTGCCCGAGTAGGGGTCCTTCCTTCTGTTGAGCATCCATGATGGCAGACTTTCAATGCTCTCCTCAATGAAGCTCTTCACTTTCTGGATGGTTTCATCATCCAGCTCTCCGAGCTTTGCCCTGCCATCGACCCCCAGCTCGTTTACTATGGCCCTCGCTGCCCTCAGCCCAATACCCTTTATCCCCGTCAGAGCGAACATCAAGCTCTTGTTTCCGTCTAAGTCAGTATCGGCAATTCTCACGATGTGCTTGAACGTCATAACATCACCGCTAAGAAAACGAACTCCTCGAAGGATATTTAAAAGTTATGTGCCTGCCACGATCTCAGGCCTTACCACCCATAACACCCTCCACTTTCCGCCCTCATCTCTCTCCAGGCAGATTACACCTCCAAATCTGAAAGCTAATGCGTCAAGATCTGGATTTCCGGAAATGAGGTAGTTCGCCAGTTTTGATAGGTGAGGGAGGTGGCCGACAAGCATTATGTCCTCTTCAAGCTTCTGCACTCTTTCAGCCCACACCGCAATATCTGCAAGCGGTTCCAGACCATCCGTTTTTTCGACCTGAACATCTAAAAACCTGCCGAAAATCTCGGCAGTTTGCTGTGCTCTCCTCTTTCCACTGTGGAAGATCTTTTCAACCTTCACTCCGGCCTTTTTCAGGAATATACCAACCACTTCAACCTCCCTGATACCCTCATCTGTAAGGGACCTTTCCGGATCCTCCTCCTTTGGCTTCGCCTTTCCATGCTGGGCGAGGTACAGTTTCATGGAAGATGATCGCACTCTTTTCTAATAAGTTTTCAGGTGTGGTTGTGTGGGGAAGGGTAATGTGCACATTAAGGAAAACATAATGATTATATTCATTCAAGCCGAAAGTGGCACATGAGAAAGCTTGGAATTCTGCCACTGGCACTGCTTGTTGTTTTCGTAATTGCTGCAAACAACTACCTAAACCTTCTCGCCCCCTTCAGCGGATCACTCTGGAAGCAGAGCGATCAGAAGACCATCCCGAATCCCTACGGGCATGCGGAGGTCTATTACGATGAGTATGGAGTCCCACACGTTGTGGCTGAAAACGAGAAGGCCTTGGCCTTCGCTGTTGGATACGTTCAGGCTAAGGACAGGCTCTTCCAGATGGACCTTCATAGAAGGCTGATGAGGGGGCAGCTGAGTGAGGTTTTTGGTGCTGAATTCCTCGATTCGGATGAGTTTCACGTGAAGATGGACTTCGCCAAAGCTGCAAATGCGTCGTGGATGGTTTTGAAAGGCACTGAGCTTGGTGACATTTTAAGGGCCTACAGTGATGGTGTGAACTACTACATAGAGAACGGAGAGCTTCCAGTGGAGTTCAAGCTTGCTGGCTACAAGCCGGAGAAGTGGAAGCCTGAAGACTCCCTCATAATCGGCAAGGAGATAGAGTGGGGATTGACGGGCAACTTCTGGGATCTTAAAAGAGCTTTAATCGTCAAGAAGCTTGGAGAAGACGCTCTTGAGCTTTATCCTTCCTATCTAAACCACAGCTACCCGATAGTGAGAACTGATGTCGTCAACAAGTCTCTCCTGGACTGGTTGAAGCCCTTTGAGGCCAAAAAAGGAATGGGATCGAACAACTGGGTTGTATCAGGGAAATTCACGGAGAACGGAAAGCCAATGCTTGCCAACGATCCGCACCTGCTTCTTACAGTTCCACCGGTATGGTACGAGATGCATTTCATTGTTGAGGGCTGGAATGTTAGAGGTGTGACCTTCCCAGGGATACCGATTGTGATCATAGGCATGAACGACCACCTCGCCTGGGGGTTCACCAATGTTGGTGCTGACGTCATCGACTTCTACTACTACATCTGGAAAGATGGAAGGTACTACTACAAGGGCAAGTGGCTTGAACCTATAAGGGAAGTGAAGGAGATCAGGGTGAAGGGTGTCGGAGAGAGGGAGATCGTGGTGGAGAAAACCGTTCATGGGCCTTTAATCGACAAGTTCGGTTCAAAGGTTGCGGTAGCCTGGACAGGACTTGCTGCAACAAGAGAATCTCTGGCCCTCTACAAGTACAACCATGCTCACAACTTGACGGAGTTCATTGAGGGGCTGAAGTACTTCGATGTACCGGCACAGAATGTAGTGTATGCGGACATCTACGGCAACATAATGTACTATCCGGCAGGAAAGTATCCCATACGACTGATTAACGGGAAGGAAGTTGCCGGAAATATCATCTTCAACGGTTCGGCAGGAGAGGGGGAGTGGAAAGGATTTAAGCCCTACGGAAAGTCAAGCTGGGAAGGGTTCATCCCGTTTGAGGAAATCCCACATCTCATTAACCCGGATTACGTTGCAACCGCAAACCAGAGGGTGGTGTTTGACTACCAGCACTATCTTGGGGATTCGATGTACTTTGCAGACCCATACAGGGGGATGAGAATTTACGAGATGCTCGACAATGCTGTAAAATCCGGTAAAATTACTCCAGAGTTCTTCATGGAGATGCAGAGGGACGTGTATTCAAAGCCTGCCGAGTTCTTCACGCCCTTCATATTCCATGCTGAGAGCAAGATGAGCGAGAAAGCTAAGGAATACGTAGAAGAGCTGAGGAACTGGGATTTCAGAATGGATAGAGAGTCGAGTGCAGCGTTAATATTTGCAATCTGGCTTGACAAGTTCGTGAATGAAACCTTCAAGGACGAGTTCTACTTTGCAGGATTGGGCAAGGACTTCTACCCCCATCTGTACGTTCTCCAGAATCTGTCTGCAGACAGTAAGTGGTTTGATGATGTTAGCACACCAGAGAGGGAGACGAGGGACGATATCGCAGCGAGGGCGATGGAGCTAACGGTTAAGGAGATTGAGGAGAAGGGCTACAGGGTTTACGGAGACTACAACAAGCTTGACATAAAGCACCCCTTCAGCAAGGTCGTGAAGTTCCTTGACTATCAATCGATGCCGATGAACGGTTCAACTTACACGGTGTTCAACTTCAGGAGGGCTGTGGACTGGGGCACTGGCCTGGCACAGGCGGGAAGCAGCTGGAGAATGATCGTCAACTTTGACAGAAATTACTGTGTCATTCCTGGCGGTAATTCCGGCAACTACTTCTCCAAGCATTACGACGATCAGCTTGAGATGTGGGCCAATGGAAAGTACAAGCCTTTCGATTTTGAAGCTAAGGGAGAGAAGATCGTTTTCGAGGTGGTAAAATGATGAGGGCATTACTGGCATTCTTGATTGGACTTGCCATTTCCTACTTCCACTGGCTTGGGTTGATCGCTGGAGGCATATTAATCGCCCTAACCTCCAAAAACCTGAAAACTGCCATCGCTCTCGGATTCTTGCTTGGCGTTGCAGTGTATTGCCTATTCCTCGTCCAGCTTGCTGCCAACGGCTTGGCTGGGAAGTTCCTTGCCATGGTCCCTCTGTCGTACCTCAGCCTTTTGCTGGCTGTTGCTGCCACAACACTAAGCTCAGCACTCAGGGCACTCTACTGATCACAAACTTTTTTTCTCTGCCCACAATCTTGAAGCAGTGAGGGGGTTACCATCATCACTGAAGAGCAGAAAAAGATATATTGCCTTTAGAATTATAGCGGATGGTAAAGTTGATGAGAAAATGCTTTCGAGAGCAGTGATGGACAGCATGGTATCACTGTTCGGCGAGTGCTTCGCAGCTGGAAGCGGTTTGAGGCTGGAGCATTTTGACGGACAGAGAGGCATACTTCGATGTTACAGGGAAGCGCTGGAAAAAACAATAATAGCCCTCACCCTACTCAGCAGGGTTGGGGACGTCAGGGTGATTCCGCTGACCATAGGTGTCAGCGGGACAATAAGAAGGTGTAGAAGAAAGTATTTGGAGGTGTAACCATGCATCTACCTCAGATGGGATACGATAGGGCGATTACAGTCTTCAGTCCGGATGGAAGGCTGTTTCAGGTTGAATACGCAAGGGAGGCTGTGAAGAGAGGTGCAACTGCAATCGGCATAAAGACAAAGGAAGGTGTGATACTGATCGCAGATAAGAGGGTTGGAAGCAAGTTGCTTGAGGCAGACACGATTGAGAAGATCTACAAGATTGACGAGCACATCTGCGCCGCAACCTCAGGGTTGGTGGCCGATGCCAGGATTCTCATAGACAGGGCCAGGATCGAGGCCCAGATAAACCGCCTGACTTACGATGAACCCATAACTGTAAAGGAGCTGGCAAAGAGGATCTGCGACTTCAAGCAGCAGTACACCCAGTATGGAGGTGTCAGACCATTCGGCGTTTCTCTGCTGATTGCCGGTGTTGATGACGTTCCAAAGCTGTACGAGACAGATCCAAGCGGTGCCCTGCTTGAGTACAAGGCCACGGCAATAGGGATGGGCAGAAACGTGGTGGTGGAGTACTTCGAGAAAGAGTACAGCCCAGATTTAAGCTTTGAGGAAGCGATGATCCTTGGCCTTGTAGCGATGGGCAAAGCCATAGAGAGCGAGCTTGCCCCAGAGAACATTGAGGTTGGCTACGTGAGGGTTGAGGACAGGAGCTACAGGGACATGACTCCTGAAGAGCTGGAGCCATACATTCAGAAAGCAAATGAAAAAATAAGAGAGGAGCTGAAGAAGTAGTATGGTATCCCTTGATAAGGCTGTAATTGCGAGGCTCAAGAAGGGAGGGGAGGAGTTCGAGGTACTTGTTGATCCCTATCTTGCAAGGGACCTGAAGGAGGGGAAGGAGGTAAACTTCGAGGATCTGCTTGCCGCAGAGGAGGTATTCAAGGACGCAAAGAAGGGTGAGAGAGCCTCTTCTGAGGAGCTGAGAAAAATTTTTGGCACGGATAGCATCTACGAGATAGCCAGAAGGATAATCTTGGAGGGGGATGTGCAGATCACTGCCGAGCAGAGAAAAGAGATGCTGGAGAGCAAGAGAAAGCAGATTGTAACGTTCATCAGCAGAAACACGATTGATCCGAGAACCAACGCCCCCCATCCCCCTGCAAGAATTGAAAGAGCGTTAGAGGAGGCAAAGGTCAGCATCGACATCTTCAAACCAGTTGAGGCGCAGGTGAAGGACATAGTAAAGGCCCTGAAGCCAATTCTTCCCCTGAAGTTTGAAGAGATGGAGATTGCCATCAAAATACCTCCAGAACATACTGGCAGAGCAATATCCGCCCTCTACAACTTTGGAGGTGTGAACAAGGAGGAATGGCAGAAGGATGGGAGCTGGATATGTGTGATGCGCATCCCCTCCGGAATGTACGGGGAGCTAATGGATCTGCTCGGTAAAGTTGCCAAAGGGGAGGCTTTAACAAAAATATTGAGGAGGATAGGATAATGAGGAAGATCGTGCTTCCGGGAGACCTTCTCTCAACCAACCCGAGGGCTGCTGGATACGGGACGTATGTGGAAAACGGAAAGGTTTACGCCAAGATCATAGGTTTGTTTGATGAGACAGAAACGCACGTCAGAGTCATCCCTCTTAAAGGGAGATACACCCCCTCAGTTGGGGACATTGTTGTTGGGATTGTTAGGGAAGTTGCCGCAAACGGCTGGGTGGTTGACATCTACTCCCCCTATCAGGCCTTTTTGCCTGTGACTGAGAATCCGGAGATGAAACCAAACAGAAAGCCCAACGATGTTCTCGACATTGGTGATGCGATTATAGCGAAAGTCATGAACATCGACCCGAAGATGAAGGTCACCCTGACGATGAAGGACAGAATCTGCAGGGCCATAAGGTTCGGCAGGATAGTGGCCATAAACCCCGCCAGAGTCCCGAGAGTTATCGGCAAGAAGGGGAGTATGATCAAGCTGCTCAAAAGCGAGCTTGATGTGCAGATCGTTGTGGGCCAGAACGGATTGATCTGGGTTAATGGGGATCGCAGAAAAGTTTCAATTGCAGAGGAAGCAATATACATGATAGAAAACGAGGCCCACACCGAAGGTTTAACGGATAGGGTTGCTGAATTTATTAGAAGGAGGAAGTTGGATGTCGGAATTAAAACCTGAAAAACTGATTGTTGATGGTCTCCGCCTTGACGGTAGGAAGTTTGACGAACTCAGGCCGATAAAGATAGAGGCGAGTGTTTTGAAGAGAGCTGACGGATCGTGCTATCTTGAAATGGGGAAGAACAAGGTGATAGCCGCCGTTTATGGGCCGAGGGAAGTTCATCCCAGGCACCTTCAGAATCCCAGCAAGGCGATAGTGAGGTACAGGTACAACATGGCCCCCTTCAGCGTGGAGGAGAGGAAGAGGCCTGGAGCAGACAGGAGGAGCATTGAGATATCAAAAGTGAGCAAGGAGGCCTTTGAGGCGGTAATCATGAAGGAGCTGTTTCCGAGGAGCGCAATAGACATCTTTGTTGAAGTTTTACAGGCCGATGCCGGAAGCAGAACTGCCTGTCTGAATGCTGCCAGCGTGGCTCTGGTTGATGCCGGAGTTCCCATGAGGGGCATGATAACTTCAGTAGCTGTTGGCAAAGCTGACGGGCAGCTCGTGCTCGATCCGATGAAGGAGGAAGATAACTTCGGTGAGGCAGATCTGCCCCTTGCCTTTCTCATAAGGGGTGGCAAGATAGAGTCGATAGCTTTACTGCAGATGGACGGATGCATGACGAAGGATGAGATAAAGCAGGCGATAGAGCTTGCCAAGAAGGGTGCAATGAAGATCTACGAGTTGCAGAGGGAGGCAATAATGAGGAGGTACCTTGAGGCTGGGGAAGAGGTGGATGAGATAACGGAGGGATCAGAGGGAGCAGAGAGAGTGGAAAGAAGGCAAGGGGAGGAGAGAGAGGAAATAGAGAGAGGAGAGGAGGGAGAAAATGCCTGAAGACATACTCGTGGACATCAAGAGGGATTACGTTCTTTCCAAGCTGAGGGATGGGGAGAGAATAGATGGCAGACCCTTTGACGAGTTCCGCAAAATAGAGATAACTCCGAACGTCATCGAGAAGGCTGAGGGCTCTGCGTTGGTTAAAATTGGAAACACGCAGGTTGTTGTCGGAATAAAGATGCAGCCCGGAGAGCCCTATCCGGACACTCCGGACAGGGGAGTTATAATAGTGAATGCAGAGCTTGTGCCCTTAGCCTCTCCCACCTTCGAGCCGGGTCCACCGGATGAGAACTCAATTGAGCTTGCCAGAGTTGTTGACAGAGGCATCAGGGAGAGCGAGGCGGTTGATCTGTCAAAGCTCGTCATCGAGGAGGGGGAGAAGGTCTGGATAACCTTCGTTGACATACATGCTCTGGACGATGATGGTAATTTGCAGGATGCCTCATCCTTGGCTGCAATCGCTGCTCTGCTGAACACCACCGTCCCTGCAGAGAGGTTTGAGCTGGGCGAGAATTACCCCCTGCCCGTAAGGGATCTGCCCGTCTCCGTCACATCTCTGATCGTCAACAATCGCTACTTGGTTGATCCGTGCAAGGAGGAGATGAGCATCGGGGACAACACTATAACCATTACAACGGATCAGGACGACAACGTTGTGGCGATGCAGAAGAGTGGTGGCTACCTGCTGAGTGAGAAGCTATTTGAGGATGTGCTTGAGACCAGTATAAGGTGTGCGCAGAAGGTTAGGGTAAAGCTGAAAGACATCTGAGACTCAACTTAATGTATGTTCTTCCACTTCTTTTACGACAATAATCATGTTGAGAGTCAAAGTTGTACCACCAGCACCAGGTTTACTCGGTTCGAATACTGCATGCGTAGCATAATCTCCACACTCGCATCGTAATGTCGAGTTACAGCTGTCACCGCTTAGAGTGGTATTGAAGTCATCAATTTTCTCAAATACCTTGCACCAACCTCTTACATAGTCTGTATGACCTATGAAAATATGGAGTCCACCTTCTGGGTTATTGAAAGTGTTATTGAACTCACTGCTTGGAATGTTGACTATCGTAAAGTCTGTACTATTTTCCTGGATTAGAAATCTAAATCGTCCGCTACCAGATGCAGACACCTCCCCTGTAACTTTGGGGATCGTAAAAACGATTGTTTTTGTACCGCCAACCAGACCAAAAGTAATTATTTTCGGCTCAGACAGAAGTTTTGAATATCCCTGGTCGGTATATCTTGAGAAAACTCCTCCTGCTTCCAGTCCAATTCTCCAAGTTCCGTATCCGTACTCCATTGAACTCGCATTAACACTATATATGCAGGATGCGTAATCAAAGATTCCTGGACAGGTTGTCGGTGTGTAATTGATGTATCCGTATGTCAGATTTAAACATCCCGCTCTAAAATTGCTTGGGCATGGGATTGCAGTTGCATTTTTTGTTGAATTGACTAATGCTATAATCAGTTGCGGGTAGGGTTTTTTTAGGTTAAGTGTCCCACCTTGTAGTTCAATGTCTAAGATTTGTGAAGGAGTTTCGCCAAATGCTACGGAGTACACTGTGTACTGTATTTTCTTGAAACTCTGTTCCAGAGATTGTGATAATATTGTCTTTTTTGTATCCTCAACAAGGGAGTTAACTTGTACAAAAACTAACGCCAGTACTGCCATGACTATCCCAAAAATGTAAATATATCCGAGGACTTCTGAAACTCCCCTTTCACTCATGATACCACCATGTTGTATATTCCAATGGATATGTTGTTGGATGGTGAACTTATCGTTACGTTATTAGGGCAGTAATCTAATACACTAACACCTGCACTTTCAAAGGCTCTCTTCCAGTTCTCACAGTATGCAGAATAGAGGACTAACTTAAAGACTCCATCTTCTCTTGAAAATCCTGCGTACCTTATATGTATTCTTGTCTTTTCCCCCCCTGCAGAGAAATTACCTGTAAAGTTGTATAGGGCCACGTATATTCTTTTAGGCGTTTTCAAAATTACGGGTTCAGAGATAGGTATTGGATTTGATCTCTCGTATATTCCAGTTTCAAATGCCACAATTTTTGACCCAATTTTTGCTTCTATATTTCCGACTACTATAGGTGGTCTTCCGTTAACTGACACCAGCAAGGCAGTTTTGTTGACGTACAATGAACCGCCGCCCAGTGGTATTTCTTTTTCTGCAGAGGGTTCTACACCCATTCTCACTCTTTCAACGATTTCTCGAAGTTCTAATAAATTTTTGACGGTGTTTCTATACTCTAAGTTCTCGATTCCGTTAGTTATTGTTGGGTAGGAGATCACATAGATAATACCAGATGCCGTTAGCATCACTACTATGACCAACAAAGCTCCGGTTATTTCCGATACTCCTTTATTCCCCAACATATCAACCAAATCCCACTTCTGCACCTCCAGTGCTGCCTACCTTAACAACGTCTCTGTCGGAGATTATTCTCACAACTTCATGTTGACTCACTTCACCCCTTACATCTACTGCGTCGTATTCTATCCAGGAGTCCTCGTGGTTTATCTTAAATTCACCTTCTTCCTGGATTTTTGCTGTGATTATGATCTCCACCACTTGGTCGATCTGTATGGATGGTAGCTGGAGCCTTATAACAGTACCGTTGGGGGAGGGTTGTTGGACGACTTCTGAGGATATGTCGTCGCACTGGGAATAAGATGTGTAATTGTATGGACACTCATAGGCTCTCACACCCAGCACTTGAAAAGATGTGATGAAGGATGTGTTGACAGTATCACTTACAATTATATTTTTTGCAGCGATTCTATAGATGTTGAATATCTCTCTGAACGCGTTTACGAGGTCCTCTGACGTTTGTGCAAAGAAGTAGCATGGCTGATCGTTGTCGGGTCTTATGGAGGCTATACTTCTGAGGAAATCCTGAGCATCTTCGTCAATATCAGGTCCGAAACCGATTGTACACAGCGATATATTGAACCCATTTACCTGTGTGCTTTTTAGAACATTGGCCATACATACTGCCTGCTGCTTTGGGTCTCTGTTGCACGGGCAATTAACGTCAGGATAATTGTCATTGCACGATGTTGGTCGCCCATCCGTGAGTAAAATAACCAAAGGTCTTGTTTTATTGATACACTCTGTACAGTTATTGTCTGACTCTCCCCAAATTGGGAAGGTCTTTAAGGCCCTGTACAACCCTTCAGCAGGGTCTGTTGCACATGTTGGCCTGAAATTATCGATCTCATTGTTGACTCTGCCTTTGTTCGTTGTGAGATACTCTAATGGAGATATGTTAACAGAGATCCTACTGGCATCTGTGGAGAATTTCACCAATCCTACAAAATCTTTATCGCCCAGCATGTTGTTGAACGTTTTAGCTGCAACCTTTGCGGCATCCATCCTTTTTATGTACACTTTACCCTTGAAGGTTTTGGTTGAAAAATCTAAGTTTACGAGCTTCAAGTAGTAGGTGCCAGCGGATGGATAGGGTCTGAAAAGATCGAGATAATACCTGCCACCATAGTAAGTCTCAGCTTGATACCATGAGTAACCACTACCATATTTATATAGGAAATCTCTCTGATTTGCAGGATCTATCACCCATACATGAAGTGGGTTGTCATAAAACGAACTCGATCCACATTCGACATACCTGTAATCCCACCAGAGGTATTGGCAATCTCCCCAGTAATATTCAATTGTTTGCCAGTCACTCCAGTATCTCCAGCCCCAGTATGGAATGTCATCGACATCATCAATCATCAGGTAAGTGTAACCGGCTAAATTTGGTAGATCGAATTTTACAAGCTGATAGTTCGTATAGTTGTGTATTACAATGTTACATCCAGTCTGAGAAACGCTGAATTGGTTGGGATTTGTTAGAGTGCAGTTGTTTAATAAAGTTCCGTCAAGGTAAGCCTCGATATGTAGGTCGATCGGATCTGGCGCTCTTGCAACGATCCGAATCGTGAAGTTTTTACCTGATGATACACTTTCGGTGTAGTACTTTCCGTAAATATTTGAGTTTGGAATGTCAGTTGGTGATGCGGAATCACCATTGACTTCTAATAGTAAGAAATCGTCCGAATACCCTTCTCCATACCACAGACAACTGTTCTCATACCCTGGACAGGCCTTGCAAAGTTCATCGGGGTACCAACCCGGGAGTGTATCGTTGGTGTATGCCCTGACCAAGAATGTACCACTGCCCGTAACATTCACATTCATCTCCACAATCTTCGGCACAACTGCAGTGGTTAAGTCTTCAAAAAGGGTAGTATGCGTCATGCTGCCTGATATGTCCACAACGTGAACTGTTGTGAGGTTCTGTGCACCTTCCAACACAAACCCTCTACCTTCCAGCCTGAGGTGGATATCAAATGGTTCGTTTATGTCCACAGAAGATGGCTCGACCCATTTTTCGTAAATCAGCTGGGGTGGTGTCTGTTCTGGATTCCTTGAAACCAATACTGAGGTACGGTACGTGGAATTACATTCTACGTCATCAGCTTTCCAAGCCTTTATTGTTATCCAGCAAGTCGCATTGTTGCCATTGACAAAACAGTTACTCGAACTTGTTACAGTACTCCAGTTTATCTGGAGATTTACATACTGTGGGAAATTATGTCCTACTACGGATGGGGTGGACCAGTATTCAAGAAGCCATACGACATCACTGGTAATTTCACCCTCATTTAAGAAGAAAACTTCGACTGTAACCGTTTTTGTTTCGCTACCTGTTAAGGCCACACTCGATGGGCTGATGCTTATACGTGGCTGAGGTATAAACGAACAGTTTTTCTCACTTTCATATGTTAGTTCTGGCTTTTCGCCAGTTTCTGATTCCATTTCCATACTTTCTGTTTTATTGGACTGGCTGATTTCCACATCTCTCAATTCTCCACCTCTGAAAATAAATTTTGAAAAGCCTAAGCTACTCGTTGCAGTATATTTCCCATCAGGTGTCTTTACCATTAAATATGCCAAATCACCTTTTTTATTCAGCTGTACGGAGTATGTGTACTCTCCAATTTTTGGTAACATTGAGAAGACTGTTGAGATTTTTCCTTGTTCTGGACGCATCAAAACATAGTCAGTGTAAAGAGCAGAAACTTGCGACGCCACGTCAGAGAACTGGTTCTGGATAGTTCTTTCGACCTGTACTTTCTCAAGGGCATCGTTTAGCTGTAAGCTGAGTACAACAACGAACAATGACAGTATCCCCGCAAGGATGACGTACTCCAGAAGAATCGAAACTCCCGACTCAGCATTGGTTTTGGCACGATCCCCCAAACTCCTCACAGTAACACACCTCCACGTTCTTAAACACAACTATATTGTTTTTGATATTACACAACCATCCATTTTTTGCACATAATATTTCTATCTGTCTGTTTACATCAGTTGGGACGTTTCCTAGGGTGCCTGTCACCTCTTCCCTTATTTCCCTTAAATTCCTGATCTCTTCTTTAGGATAAGCCAACATGGTCCTTGAACTTTCCATACCAGCTATGATATTCTGAGCATTGAGGTAGGCAACTGAAACAATTATAACAACTACAACAGCTGCAAACAGTATTATCATCTGCCCTTTCTCGTCCATCATATGCGCCATAATGTCAACCTCACCTCTACAACCATATAGTCTTTGTAATCGCTATGGTTGAATATTGAGTCTGGGTCCACAGTATCCAAAAAAATCAACCTACTGGCTCTGACGGCGTTAGGAGTTGGATCATCATCAAAGGGTTTCAGAACAGTTGTATTTATTGTGTTATTATCCACCAGCCACACAGCTTCTAATCTTGCATCGGCACCAATACTGTTCAGAATAAGGCTCAGATTTTGAGATAACGCTGGATTAGCAAGAGAGATGTTGCAGCCATAAGGATCGCAGTAACTGGTGTTGAGGTTTTTCAGGAGAAATTGCCAGGATGTATTGGAACTTCTATTGTCGGCGGCTCTCAACAAGTCATAAGCAGTCTGTTTGAGTTGAACATTGGTGAACTCACTCCAGGAAGGTGATACAACTACTGAACTTTGAAATACGGTGTATGTGGCAAGTATGAGTAAGAGCGATGCTGCAATTCCCTCTAATGTGAATGTTTGTCCCCTATCTGAGGCTTTTATTGCCATACAACCACCTCCAGCCTGAGTATGCATCGGTCAGCCAGCCATGTTGGGTTGCAGTTGCTCAAAGCGGAACACTCGGCTTTGTTCATGTACACGATTCTCTCAAACTTGACCTTCTGTGCGTACTGTGGCAAAATGTAACCCCCTGCCATGGAGGACCCATTTATTTCGCAAACAGAACTGTTAAAATCTCTGAGGGATATGTTAAAGTAAAACGTTGTGTTAACACCGATTGAAGAGAAATTCAGACCAAGAGACTCTCCCACTTTCCCTCTGCACTGCTCCAAAACATCAATTAGTTTTTCCATCTTACCCTTATCGAGATTATTGTAAGCAGTTGTGGAGTTGAATTTTGCAAGACCCGGTCTGAATTCAATTTTGTTGCAAAGGTCATACACACTATACTTCTCCCAGTCTTCTCCACCTCCTGTCACATTGTACCATACTCCAGGATCTTCCACAAGCAGTGTGGCGACCCTGTAAGCTTGGTTAGCCAGTGATATCTCACTGCGAACATCGGCGAACACCGTTGGTAGAAATTGTGCAATAAATATGAATGTAAATAAAAATATGGAAAGACCTATGAGCATGTCAAGGCTGAGCTTCCCATCATTCTTACAATCATTCATCAAAAACTATTGACCTAAGTAAGATTTAAATCTTTTGAAAACCTGGGCATGGTAACTTGATATATTACAGGTTGCTCAAAATCTCCTCAATCCTCCCAATCTCCTCCTCAATCTTCTCAATCGCCTTGCTGCAGTCCAGATACTCCAGCATCTCCCCGCATCTCGGGCAGGTGAAGTTCAGCTCCATGGCCTCATCATACGACACCTTAACGCACATGTTTGGGCAAATATAGAAGATCGTGTTTGTCTCCTCCTCGATCTTCTCCCTCAGCTTCCTCACTGTCTTCTCCAGTTCCCTTTTCAGCACGTCAATCGCCTTATCGTAGTTTATTCTCCAGTAGTACTCCATCCATCCCGTCTCATCATCCCTTCTCCTCGTGTACTCTGCAAGACCAATTTCGTACATTGCAAACAGGGCCCTTCTGATCTCGTTGATCTCAATTCCAAGCTCTAAGGCGAGCTGATCATCGGTAAACTCACCCTCAATGCCCAAGGAAAAGAGAATCAACCCAACTTCCCCTGCAACCCTCTCAACAAGCTCGTTTAACAGCTCCTCTACCTGCATCACTGTTTCAGCTTTCACAGACATATTTAATGGAATCCAACATTTTTTAATTTTTTGCTTGATAAAATGAGTCAACCCGAATCTGTCCAAAAAAATTATAGTTGCGAGAAGGCATTCTCCAAGGGAGGAACCACCTGTTTCTTTCTGCTCATAACGCCATCGAGCCAAACGCTTTTGCCCTCAAGCTTTTTGCCAAAGGCCTTCTCGACAACTTCTGGATAGTCGGTGACAGCCAGAAGCTCCGTACCCTCCTTCATTATGTCTGTCAGCATCAGAAATATCCCCGCATATCCTCCTTCTTCTTTCATCTTTTTCATTTCCTCGTAGATCTCATCCACCCTGCTCTCAATCAGCGAGAGATCCACAAGCTCAATTTGCCCAACACCGACCTTCTTTCCGCTCATGTCGAAGTCCTTGTAGTCCCTTGTGATTATCTCCCTCGCAGTCAGGTCATCAACTGCCGAGAGCTTCGCCTTGATCTCAACACCGAACTTGGTCATGTCGTCAACACCAGCAATCTTGGCAAGCTCCTCAGCTACAGCTTTGTCAAGCTCGGTTGTTGTTGCAGATTTGAATATGACCGTGTCGCTGAGTATTGACGATAGCAGTATTCCTGCGATGTTCTTGGGTATTTCCACACCCGTTTTGTCAAACAGAATCTTGAGCACTGTTGCAGTGCATCCGACTGGCAGGTTGACAAACAGTATCGGCTGAGGCGTGGAGATATCTCCAATTTTGTGGTGATCTACTATAGCAACAATCTCGGCATTATCGATGTCGTCAACCGTCTGGGCCTTCTCGCTGTGATCAACCAGTGCTACTTTCTTGCCATCACCGCTCGTCATGATCTTGGGAATCTCGAAGCCGAACTTCTCAAGCACGTACTTCGTTTCCGGGTTCACATCACCCTGTATCACCGGAACAGCTTCACTATCTATCTTCATCACCTTGTCAAAGTTTCCGGTCTCCTTCCACTTATTCCACAGGTAGGCAAAAGCTATTGCAGAACAGACGCTGTCTGTGTCGGGGTTTTTATGCCCAACAACATACACCTCGTGCTCCATACCTCTGATGGAATTGTGGAAGTAATAACGTTTTCGAAATTTTTTCAAATCTTGCTCAGACAGATGAGCGAATCTGAATTCCACACTTTTCCCCAAAAGTGATTCAAAAAAATTTGTAATGTTTCGAAATTTCCAAAATCTTTATTGTTTAATTGCATAAATTTCAAATAACCAGAGGCCTTTGGCTTACAAAAAACTGAAACGGGGGTGAAAAATGTACGAACCAACAAGAGAGCTCCTCTGGGGTGTTGACGAAGGCACCGTGACTCTGCACTATTTAATATTCATTATTGCAGGTATTATATTTTTGTTGGGTTTGTATAGGTGGTACAAAATAATAGTAACAGGCAGGAAGGACGAGAGCAGATTGGATGGTCTGGGCGGCAGATTGCTGGTGGCAGTGAAGGACGGAATTCTGCTCATCAGGCTGTTTGCAAGGGAAGCCAAGATGGGGGTGATGCACGTCTTTCTGCTGTGGGGACTCATAATTTTGATGATAGGCACTGCTGTGCTCACTATAGCTGACCACTTTGGGGCTTCGTTCTTCAGAGGGACGTTTTACCTTGTCCACGAGGCACTGATGGACATTGCAGGACTCTTCTTCATTCTCGGAATACTGATAGCTGCAGCTAACAGGTACATCCTGAAACCAACGAGGTTTCAAAAAAAGTGGAAGTATGCGAGAGATGATGGGGCAATCCTTGCCGGCCTTTTTGCAATTGCAGTGCTTGGATTTGCGGTTGAGGCTCTCAGGCTCGCTTCCGGCTATCCCGCATACACTGCCGTGATTGGAGAGTACATCGCCCGCTTTCTGCCCTACGATCTGACAGCTTACAGAGCTCTCTGGGGTCTCCACTCCCTTGTAGCCATGCTGCTCGTCGCTCTCGTGCCCTACACAAAACTGCTGCACGCAATAGCAGCTCCACTCAACATACTCACAAGGTCGAAGAGAGTGTCGGCCAGAGAGATTGCAGACGAGGAGTACATGGGTGCCATAACTCCCCAGGATCTGCAGTGGAGAGATCTGCTCTCCAGCCTTGCCTGCATGAGGTGCGGGAGATGTCAGGATAACTGTCCAGCCTTCAACTCCGGCACAACCTTATCGCCCATGTTCCTGATGCAGAATTTGAGGAAAACCCTCAACGACACCCACGATTTCTTTGGAAGGGCCAAGGAGAAAGCAGAGGATGTTCTCCTGATGGACACCGTTCTGGACATGGATGCTGTCTGGGCATGCACAACATGCAGGGCCTGCATGGAGATGTGCCCGGTTTACATCGAGCAGATGGAGATCATCGGAGAGATGAGGAGAGGCATCATAGAGAGTGGTGAGGCACCACCAGACATCAGGGACTTCCTCACGAACGTGCAGAAGCAGAAGAACCCGTGGGGTGAGGCAAAGTTCAAGAGAGATCAGTGGATAAAGAAGAGCGATGTTGAGGTACCACTCGTTAAGGAGAACCCGGAGTTCGAGTGGCTGTGGTTTGTCGGCTGTGGGCACAGCTTTGACAGCAGGAACATCCAGGTTTCAAAGAAGCTGGCGATAATTCTCAACGATATTGGGGTAAATTATGCAGTTCTTGGAAGAGAGGAGGGTTGCTGCGGTAACGACGTGAGGAGAGTTGGAGAAGAAGGGCTGTTCCAGGTTCTTAAGGAGGAGAACATCAACACCTTTGAGAAGTACGGGGTTGAGAGGATAATCGCAACATCTCCTCACTGCTACAACACCTTCAAGAACGAGTATGAGGGCTACGACGTGAAGTTTGTGCTTGAGATAATATACGATGCCATAAAGAGCGGGAAGCTCCAGCTGAAGCATCCCGTGAACAGGAAGGTTACCTACCACGACCCCTGCTACCTCGGCAGGTACAACGGGATGTACGAGCTGCCGAGGGAAATTTTGAAGGCTATTCCCGGCATTGAGCTGGTTGAAATGCCAAGGAACAGAAACAGGAGCTTCTGCTGCGGAGGCGGAGGAGGAAATCTCGTCAGGGAGTATCCGGGAGAGGACAGGCCGAACAACATAAGGGCAAGGGAGGCTGCAGAAACAGGAGCTGATGTGCTGGCAGTTGCCTGCCCCTTCTGCATGATAATGCTTGAAGACGGGGTGAAGGCAGTGGGTGCTGACGAGAAGATGGTGGTAATGGACGTGATAGAGCTTGTCTATGAATCGGTCTATGGCTCTGAATAATTTTTTAAAACTGCAACTTTTATATTTCCTGCCATCTCCACATGTCCGGTGAGTCTATGCCGAACATCTTTGTAGAGGAGCTGGTGCACACTCCGATTGAAGAGCAGGTCATCGAAATCGTCGAGCGGAAGGGAATTGGGCATCCAGATAGCCTTGCTGACGGAATGGCAGAAGCGATGAGCAGAGAACTCAGTAAAGAGTACATCAGACGTTTTGGGGCAGTGCTGCATCACAACACTGATGAAACGCAGATTGTGGCTGGCAGATCCAACCCCCAGTTTGGTGGGGGAGAGGTGATCGAGCCGATCTACGTGCTGCTTGTTGGCAGAGCCACGAAGTACTTCAATGGAGAGTACATACCAACCGATAAGATAGCTCTGAAGGCTGCAAGAGACTACATCAGACAGAGTATGCGCAACTTGGATGCGGATCTGGACATCGTTTTTGATGTCAGGCTTGGTGAGGGGAGCACAGACTTGCAGGATGTGTTCAGGCGAAGAAAGGGGCAGGTTGCGCTGGCCAACGACACCTCGTTCGGCATAGGTTTTGCCCCTCTATCTGAGACCGAAAGACTGGTCTACAATGTGGAGAGAAGGATATATGAGGAGTTCAGGAAGAAGAACCCCGCAATTGGGGAAGACGTGAAGGTTATGGGGTTAAGGGAGAAAAACAGGATAACCCTCACCATCGCTGCAGCCTTCGTTGATAGATACGTTGGGAGCATAAGGGAGTACGATGCGATCAAGGAGGAGCTTGAGGGCTTTGTGAAGGAGATATCCTCGGAGTACACCGAAAGGGAGGTTGAGGTTTTCGTGAACACTGCCGACGACTACGAGTCTGGATGTGTTTACCTCACAGTCACGGGCACATCGGCAGAGAACGGTGATGATGGAAGCGTTGGAAGGGGGAACAGATGTAACGGGCTGATAACTCCGGGAAGACCGATGAGCATGGAGGCCAGCAGCGGAAAGAACCCCATAAACCACGTGGGTAAGATCTACAACCTGCTGGCCAACCTGATAGCGAACAGAATTGCAGAGGAGGTGGAGGGAGTTAGAGAGGTGTACGTCAGGATACTCAGCCAGATAGGCAAGCCGATTGATGATCCAAAAGCTCTAAGCGTTCAGCTCATCCCGAAGAAGGGTTACGACACTCAGAAGATGGAAAGCAGCGTGAGAAGCATTGCCGAGGAGATGCTCGGCAGGGTTGGCAAAATCACGGACATGGTGATAGAGGGGAAGGTTAAAACCTTCTGAAGAGTTCTATTACTTTTTTATACACATCAACAGTTCTCTCAAGCTCGTGTATGTAAACAAACTCATCCTCACCGTGCAGATTTTCCCCACCCGGCCCCAAGTAGAAGGCTGGCACTCCGTGCTTCCTCACGTGCCTTGTGTCTCCAACCCCCAATGAGAACACGGCCTTCGGATTTAAGCCCTGCATTCTGATGGCATCGGTCACAACATTGAGGAAGGACACATCCCTTTCCCTATCAACACCATCACACATAACCCCGTAGGGCTGAAGGAAGCCCTCAACCCTGAACTCCACGTTGTCTGCGTAGAGCTCCCTTCTCACATCCTCAACATTTATCCAAGGGGCAAACCTCACGTCGGCATTAACAACACACTTCGGTGCCACAACGTTCCTCTTAACGCCGCCCCTTATCATTGAGGGGTTGAAAACTGCATGCCAAGTCTTGATGCAGAACTCAAGTCCGAGCTGAGAAAAGAAACTCCTGTAGCTCTCAAAGCTCCCCCTCAGCCTTCTGAAGGACTCGACCTTCTCAACAATGTACCTCGATGCTCTGTATATCGCCCCCTCTTTGGAGTCCTGTGAGGCTGTGTGCCCTGACTCGCCCCTGAATTCAATATCTACAGCCAGCACCGCCGCCTGAAGAACCCCTATGGTATCACTGCCCGTAGGCTCGCCGATGAGCACAGCATCAGCCCTCTCCTTTTCAAAAACGTAGCCCAGCCCTGCAACACCGCCCACTTCCTCATCACTGGTGAAGGCGAGCTTGAGCCCAATTTCAGGCTTTGCCCTCAGAGCTGCAGTGCAAATGGCAGCAACACAGCCTTTCGCATCGCAGCTACCCCTGCCGTAGAGTTTTCCATTTACGATAACTGGGTTTAGAAGCTCGTCTCCCGCTGGAACGGTGTCGAGGTGGGATGTGAGCATCAGGCTTGGCTTCCCCTTTGAGATCTCAACAACAAGGTTCTCCTTTCCCTCCTCCTTTGCATAGACTCTGGTGTTGTGGGAGGAAAACAGGTCGAGAAGGTACTCAACCGCATCGCTCGTAATACCGGGAGGGTTTCGGGTGTCTATTCTTATCAGATCTTCAGTTATCTTCACCGGATCCACGAGGGGATGGAATCTGGAGGATTTATAACATTTGAGCTGAAAAGCACCACAATCATCATCATTGACTTTTATATGGAAAAATTTATTATTTTATTTTGCAACGGTGATGTGATGGGGGAGGAGTTTGCCCACATCCTTTTGGCGTACATGGATCTGGCCATGCAGGCATTGGGGAACATTATGGAGCTGCTAAACTCTCAGACAATCAGCTTCTCAAACGTCTGGGGAATTGTTTATGGCGGGGTTGTGACCAATTACCACCTTGCTCAGGCAGCTTCTGAACTTATGCAGGTGACCAAGAACAGCACACCAGCGCTTATGAATCTGTCCCAGGCAGTCAACTACCTCGGTAGCAACGCTACCGTAATCTTTGGCGATCTTGACGGTACGAGGGGTATTGCAGGCATCCAGAGAAGGGCGGTGGCTGTGCTTTTGGAGAACAGTTCTGTGAGGGAGGCGCTGGCGGAGGATTTTGCCACCATGCTGAGAAGTGTTTTGGAGTTCACAACCAAGTTGCTGCAAAGTGTTGAAAACACGTTTCTGTAGTTAAGTATTTCAATGTGCTTGGACAAGGTATAGGTGTGTGGGAGGAGGTGGTGGAGAACCTTCCTGCAGGAGTTTTGCTGCTGAACAGCAGGGGAAAGGTGGTGTATGTCAACAGGAGAATAGCTGAGAAAACTGGGGTGGACAGGGAGAGTGTAGGTAGAAACCCTTTGAACGTTGTTCACCCTGAGGATCACGAAAAGGCAATTGGGGCTATCGAGATGGCGACGAGAGGTGAAGTTGGCAAAATATCCTATCCGCTTTTGCTCAGAACGTACAGCAGAGGAGAGTACGTCTGGAATGAGGTCCGATTCAGGGAGATAACGATTGGTGGTGAGAGATACATTGTCAGCGTCTTCACGGACGTTTCGGAGAGGATAAGGATGCAGAAAAAGATAGAGGATCTTCTCAACCATATACGCTTTATCAACAAAATGTTGAGACACGATCTGCTCAATGCTCTGACGAGAATACAGGCGTACGCCGAGTTTCTTGAGGAAGAGTACAGCAAGGATCTGGTAGATAAGATAATGCAGAACGTCAAGCACAGTGTGGAGCTTGTGACGACGCTTGGAGACACTGAACTGCTGTTTGATGAGGGTAGAGAGATTTATGCCCTTAGAGATGTTGTTCTGGAGGTTGCAGAGAGCTACAACGTTAACGTCTCGGTTGTGGGAGATGCGGTTGTTTTGGCGAACAGAGGGATATACAGCATTTTCGACAACCTTCTTGGCAATGCTGTAAAGCATGCATGTGCACAAAACGTTGTTGTTGAGGTCTCTTCTAATGATGTTGTGGAGGTAAAGGTTAAGGATGACGGCAGGGGCATACCGGACGAGATCAAGCAGAGGATCTTTGAGGAGGGATTTACGACGGCTGGTGGTAGTGGTCTGGGGCTGTACATTGTGAAGAGGCTTGTGGAGAGGTATGGGGGGAGCATCGAGGTTGAGGACAACTTCCCGTGTGGTACAGTATTCATCCTCAGATTTTTGAAGCCGAAAGACTGATATTCACAGGAGATAACAAGCATCATGCTTGAGGTTGTTGAGAAGTACGTCGCTGAAGGACGTAAGACCGACTACATAATGCCCCTCTGGCTCCCCCTTGCTCCTCTCCTTTCCACATTTGGTTTTGCCATAGCTCTCGTGGCCCTGATTGCTATCGGCCGCAGATTTGATGGCGATTTTGTGCTCAACGCCTTTGTTGCTGTCCTCCTCTTTCTGCTAACGTTGATTCTAATTTCCGTCGTGTATGTGCTTTACAAATGGCTGTGGAGAAGAAATGAGCACTTCAAGAGGCAAAGGCTCCTTTTCAAATCCGTCACACAGTTTTTGAAGAGCAGGGGGTATGACACGTCTGAGCTTGAGAGTATCTGCATGGAGATGGACGTCGAAGACGTGGAGAGGAGTGCGGTTTTATGGGCTCTCGCTACCTTCCTTCCCTACGTTGGTGAGATTCTGCTCTACTACATCTTCCACATTATCAACAAGGATTTCTACAAGCATGAAAGGAGAGAGGATCGCTTTCTCGTTGCAGTGTCTTCAATGGTTCCATTCAGTTACTCACGCAGCTACACTCTGCCTGACAGAAGTACGCTCAAGTATCTGCTCCTCAGCCTGGTAACTCTCGGACTTTTCATGGCGTACTGGGCCTACGTTTTGACGAAAGACGTCAATGAGCACTTCATGGAACATAGAAGGCGGGAGCACAGAATGCTTGAGGCTCTCAGGAGTATTTGATTTTTTACTGACATGTACTGATCAGTATTGCGGCTTCTGGACATTCTGCAACGCAGGCGCAGCATTCAATGCAGTCATCACTTCTAACAGGGTCGGCATATCCGTCAATGATCTCAAACACTGAGAACGGGCAAATTTCTGCACATCTTCCACATCCGGTGCACCTTCCAAGTACGACGATTGCCGCCACACTGTAGGATGGAGAGAGTGGTTAAAGATCTTTCCGAGAAAAACTTGATTTAACCCACATATCTACAACAACCAATGAAATTCAAGATCAAAGATACCTTAGACAGAATGAGAATTGGAAAGGTGAAGACAAGGCATGGTAGCTTTACAACGCCAGTTTTCATACCAGTCGCAACTCTTGCTGCGATACGCGGCTTGGACAACAGAGATCTGAAGGACATGGGTGTTGAAGTTTTACTGGCAAACACCTACCACCTGCACATAAGGCCGGGAGATGAACTCATTAAAGAGCTGGGAGGTCTGCACAGGTTTATGAACTTTGACGGCGTGATAGTCACAGATTCGGGAGGTTTTCAGGCCTTCTCGCTCGGCTTTGGCATGGAGCATGGTGTTGGCAAGATAGCAAACAACATCTTCCTTGAGGGGCTTAAAGATAACGTTAAAGTCCCCTACAGCAAGAAACTTGCCGTTGTCAACGACAGGGGTGTGAGGTTCAAGGATCCCGCAACCGGGCAGATTGTGGAGCTAACTCCAAAAAAGTCCATGGAGATACAGTCCAACCTGGGATCGGACATAATATTTGCCTTCGATGAGTGCACATCTCCCCTTTCCGACAGAGCTTACACTGAGAGAGCACTTGAAAGAACTCACAGGTGGGCAGAGGAATGTTTAGAGTACTACGACAGAAGGCAAGCCCTCTTTGGTGTTGTGCAGGGGGGAGAATACAGGGATTTGCGAGAGAAATCAGCAAGGTTCATGGCTGAAAGGGATTTTGCGGGCTACGGCATTGGCGGTTCACTGGGGAAAAGCAAGCAGGACATGCTGAACATCCTCGAATGGGTCATTCCAATTTTGCCAGAAGAAAAGCCGAGACACCTCCTTGGAATTGGAGCTGTTGAGGACCTATTCAACTGCACTGAAAGGGGGATAGACATGTTCGACTGCGTAGCTCCAGCGAGATGGGCGAGGAGGGGACACCTGTACATCAGTCCGGCGGAGGGTGGGAATCCTGAGAACAAGTTCAGGATCCACATCAGGAACTCGCAGTTCAGGAGGGATACGAGGCCTGTTGACAGAACCTGCGATTGCCTCGTCTGTCAGAACTATTCGAGGGCCTACTTGCGACATCTGTACGTTTCAAACGAGCTGCTGTACTTCCGTCTGGCGACGTACCACAACATATACTTCATCCTCAGCTTAATGGACAAAATTAGAGAGTCGATAAGGGATGGGAGTTTTTACGAGCTGAAGAAGGAGTGGTTGGGTTACGTGTGAGGGGTTCAGCTAAGGATTGTTTTTAGGAGTTCACGACAATTGGCCAAGGTAAATTCACAATATTCTACAGCCATTTTTGCGTCTTCCATAGTGTATAGTTCTTCAGGTGGTAAGTCGAGTCTCAAGGCTGCTTTTAGAGATAATTCTACGGCTTCTTGACACTGTCTTATGGTATAGGGGTAATTTCCACTGTCTAAAGCTTCTTTTGCGTGTTTTAATCTTTCTTCTGCCTGCATAAGGTACGATCTGGCCATAGAGATGTTATTCAATATTTATCACCTCCCCAAACCTATAATCTGGCTTCAGGACCCAGTACCACCTCTTTCCTACTCTAACCCTCCTTGAACCAAGCTTGTTAAGCTCCCTCCTAAGTTTTTCAACAATCTCTCCGAAAAAGTTATCCCTGTCGTACAAGATTATCCCGTCTTCCACGACATCAAGGAGAATCGGTGGTATTTTCCTCACTTCCTCGGGAGTTTTGATTATCGGGGACAGCTTTACTAAAACGTCTTCACCCATCTTTTTTTCAATAATTTCTTCGACGCTTATAAACTCCTCCTGCCTTCTTAGTTTGCTTTTTGGCAGGGACTCTATAACCACGATAACGTCCACGTCACTGTTTTTTCCGTACTCCCCTCTTGCTACAGACCCAAATACAACTACTGAAACTAATCTCCCACCGTACTTCCTTTTTAAGGCTTCTACGAGTTCCGACAGCAGAACTCTGTGTTGACTGTCCATTACCAACATTTGCGCACAAGTATTAATAAAACTACACGTACCTCTCCATCTCCCTGCTCTCCCTGCTATCAACCCCGGCCTTGATTCTGGTTGCAAGGTACACGAAGGGCGTGTCTAAGGCAGCAACGATGAACTTCATTATGTAGGACGTCACGAAGATCTGCAGGATCAGATCCCAGGGGTACACCTGCTCCCAGAACACGCCAAATCCGACAAAAGCTATCCATGTAAAAACAGCATTGTCGATTAGCTGTGAAACCATCGTCGATGCGTTGTTCCTCAACCACAGAAACCTGCCTTCTGTCTTTCTCTTCCAGAAATCAAAGGCCCACACGTCATGGTACTGTGAGATCAGGTAGGCTGTGAGGCTGGCAATCGTTATTCTGGGCATTATGCTGAAAACCTCATTCAGGTGGGGGCTTATGAAATCACTCTCGTCGGGTATGAAGGCAAGGCATATCTGCATCAGAATCGTGAACATTATCAGGCTGTAGAACCCGATCTCCACAGCTCTTCTCGCCTCCCTCCTGCCGTAGTTCTCGCAGAGTATGTCCGTAACAAGAAAGGTCGAGCCATACACTATGTTGCCCATTGCAGTTACCAAGCCGAAAAACTGTATGGTTTTGAGAACCTGAACGTTTGCGAGTATTATGGCCATCGCTGTCCATGCATACAGCCCAGTCTTTCCAAAGAGACGGTAGGCTAAGGTTATTCCGGAAAAGCTGACCATGAGCAGTATGAACCACAGAATCTCGTTCTGGAACATCATGCTCTCAGGCTGATTCCGGAAATTAAATCTTTTCCGCAAAATTGTGGATGATTAATTGTAAAATTGACCGAAAGTTATAAATCATGTTTTGCTGAAAGAAGAGGACGATGTACAGGTATCCGGTTGAGGTTATTTCGGACACCTACCTCAGCAGAGTTGGGGGGTACAGCTACGAGCTTGAGAGGAACGAGATAGGTATTAATGCGAAGGCCCTGGAAATGAACACGTCCATAATCCCGAATGAGACGGTTGCAGTTCTAAGAACCTTCGAGAGCAGCAGGCCCTACTTTTTCAAAAGAAGGTTCGTTGTGGTTGGGATCGAAGAGAACATGGATTGCTACGAGATGACGATGAATGGAGAGGTTGTGCTGCCGGAAGGCATGGATGAGAGGGAGAAGGTGGAGGTGGGGAAGGAAGTTATCGTGAACACGGTTGAGTCCTTCAGGGTGGATGGGGATTACGGCAGAGTTGTGAGGGCGATGCTATGGCACTTAGAGAGCCGAATCAGAAGGAACTGAAAAGGATACGTGCAGCCCTCAGGTACTTCGGGTCGGAAGACTTTCTTGAGAATTTCGCACTGCTGGTTAATGAGAGGAAAGAGGTCTTTGCCGTATCCAGGGAAGTTTTAGGTCTTTTGGGATACCTGGCTGACAAACCCCTCGTTAGCGCTGGGGTGAAGGTTGGTGAGGTTGGAAGGAGGTTGAGGTTCTCCCTTGAGGGGGCGTTCTGGCTGGTTAAGAAACGCAGAAAGATGGTTGTTGTAAATGAGAGGGGGGAGATGCTGTTTCTTTATGGCCGGGACCTCTTTGCCTCCTCGATTGTAGGGGCGAAGGGCTTTGGTGAGAATGAGCTGGTTTTTGTTTACAACAGGAGGGGAGATGTTATCGGCATGGGCAGGAGCAGGTTTCCGGCAGAAATGCTGGAAAAAGTTTCGGACGATAGAGTTTTTGTAGATAACCTCGTTGACAGGGGGGAGTACATAAGGCACACCAAACTCTACAGCTCCTTCTGAGGAAATATTTAAATGCAATGCTATGCCCCTTCCACTATGGGCAGAACGAAAAAAGTGAAGGCAGCGGGCAGATTTGGAACGAGGTACGGCCTCAGAGTTCGAAGAACGTGGTTGGAAATCGAGGCCGTGCAGAGGCAGAAGTACATCTGCAGGAAGTGCGGTAAAAAGGCCGTCAAGAGGGTGGGCACCGGAATATGGGAGTGCAAGCACTGCGGTTACAAGTTTGCGGGCGGGTGTTATCAGCCTGTAACTCCGGCAAACAAGATTGTTGAAAAGGCCATGAGGTGAAGCATGTCCTACATCTGCCTTATATGCGGGGCAGAAGTGGATATAGATCTTGACAGAAGTCTCATCCAGTGCACGAACTGTGGGGGTAAGATACTGATCAAGCCCCGCCCGTTGGCGATAAAGAAGAGGGTAAAGGCGATATAAGCATAAAAGCAATATAACTCCACAATCAACTATTTTTGTGAAGTTCAACTGCAGGATAATAACAAGGGGGTACGCTGAGGGGGAGGCGTTGGTTTCAAAGGAGTACCTCTCCTTCTTAGGTGGTGTTAATAAAGATACGGGAGTTATCGAGGCGGAGTCAGATATCAAGGGGGAATGCGTTGCGGGCAGAATTTTGATCTTCCCCGGCGGGAAGGGCTCGACCGTAGGGACGTACGTGCTGCTAAACCTGAAGAAGAGGGGTGTTGCCCCCAAGGCAATTATCAACAGGAAAACCGAGAGCATTATAGCTGTAGGTACTGCAATTGCAAGGATTCCGCTGGTTGACTCGGTTGACGATGAGTTCTTCAGACTTGTGGAAACGGGGGATAGGGTTGTTGTTAACGCCATAGATGGATACATCGAGCTGATAAAATGAGGGACGTTGAGCCGGAGATTGGGAGGTACTTCAAGGTTTACCATGCTGAGAGAGTGGGGGATGTCGTGAGGTACTATGTTGTCCCAACGGCCAGTGAGGCCGAGATCAGGAGGTTCATCGCAGCCATCTCTCAGAAGTACTCGGTTTCTTTGAGGTACGTCTATGGAGAACTTGTTCTTGAACTCAGGAAGGTTGAGGTAAAGGAGAGGTACACAACCAACGTAATCCTGCTGATTGCAACCTTCATCACAACAACCCTGGTTGGCTCCACTTTTTACGGCGAGGAGATCAACTTACCAGGAGGTCTGATGTTTTCCGTAGCAATAATGTTCGTTCTGGGCAGCCACGAGATGGGGCACTACTTTGCGGCTAAGAGATGGAAGATGCGCACCTCTCTGCCCTACTTCATACCCTTTCCAACGATTATCGGCACGCTTGGAGCTGTGATAAGGCATAAGGGCCCAATACCGAGCAGAAAGGCTCTGTTCGATGTCGGTGTTTCCGGTCCGCTTGTGGGAATTGTCGCCTCCTGTATCGTTGTTTTGGTTGGGCTACAGCTACCCTTCCAGCTTAAAGGTGAGCCAACACTCTACATAGGCACACCACCAATATTCGATGCTCTGATATACCTGTCAAGGTACAGCGGGGAGGCGATACATCCAGTTGCCTTTGCAGGGTGGGTGGGATTCTTTGTCACCTTCCTCAATATGCTCCCTGCGGGCCAGCTTGACGGTGGGCATGTCCTCAGGGCAATGATTGGCGATAAAAGCGAGATTGTGTCAAAGATACTCCCTGCTGTGCTCATCAGTTATGGTGTTTATGTAACGAAGGTTCTTGACCAGCCCAACACGATATGGATATTCTGGGGGCTGATAACCTTCTTCTTCTCAATGCAGAGGCATCCCAAGCCGGTTGATGACGAAACGCCGATAGATGCAAAAAGATATGTCATTGGGGTTCTCGCCTTCCTGCTGGCTCTGCTGTGCTTCACACCCGTGCCCTTCTACTACCCATGAAGGTTGGAGTTGTTGTGAATCCCAAGGCCGGTGGAGGGCTGAACGAGGAGAAGCTCGAGTTAGTCAGGGATGTCATTAGCAGACTGAAGCCTGAGGTTGTGTACACGTCTGAGTCGGAGCTCGTCCCCTTTGTTCCAGCCCGTAGAGTTGTTGAAGTTGAAGTGCCAAAAACCGGAACAAGGAAGGATACAGTTGAGCTTGTCAGAAGGCTTGATGGGAGAGTTGACCTCATTGTTATTTTTGGTGGGGATGGAACGATGAGTGATGCAGCCTCCGCAAGGCCAAAAACACCCCTCCTCTGCATAGGCATTGGAACGACCAACGTCAGCCCACTTCTTTGCGATCCCGATTTTGCAGTCGAAGAGCTGAAGCCCGTAAGCATGCGGGGGATGGAAGTTAGGGCGTGCGATGAACTTAGGGTTGCCTTTAACGATGTGGTTGTTGGATCAACAATACTGACCACAATCGGAGACAGAAGGATACAGGTGGATGCAAGGGAGTTTATGAGGGGAAGAAAGGTAGTATCAAGGCCAAGAAAGTTCAGGGCCAGGGTTGAGGTTGGGGACAGGGTTGTGGAGGGTGTGTTTGGAAACATCTTTGTATCCATCCCGGACAGGAGGTTTCTCGGCAGGGGCATAGCTGGGGGCTCGTCTCTTTCAGCCTTCCTTGGATTCAGAGGAGTGGTAGCGATGGTGAGTGAGGGGATAGTTGTCTCAGACTACACCAAGGAAGAAGTAAGGCTTATGGAGCCGATAGTAACTCAGACTTTGAGTTTTGATGATGAAACGGTCAGGCTTCAGGCTGAAGAGGTTGTATGCTGCGACGGAAATCCTGTTTGCGTTGGTTATGCGGAGGTCAGGGTCATCGATGATGCCGTTGTTGTAATGCAAAAGGATAAATAAGGGAAGGGGAGGGCGAGAGTAATGCGGATAACGATAGCAGGGGCGGGTGAAGTGGGATACAACCTTGCCCTGACGCTCTCATCAAATCACGAGGTGTATGTAATAGAGAAGGATCCGCAGAAGCTGGAGCGCTTGGCGGATCTTGACGTTGTTACCATATCAGGCAACGCCGCCAACATCAGAGTTTTGAGGGAGGCGAACGTTGAAAGTTCAGACGTCTTTCTTTCAGTCACTGGCAACGATGAGGTCAACTTGCTTGCAGGCATCGCTGCCAAGCACATGGGTGCTGGCAAGGTCATCGTGAGAGTCGAGAATCCTGAGTACGTCAGCAAACCAGTAGTCCGGAATCATCCCCTCGGCTATGACGTCATAATCTGCCCCCAGCTTGCCCTTGCTCAGGAGGCTGCAAAGCTGATAGGCATTCCCGGGGCAATAGAGATTGTAACCTTCAGTGACGGCAGGGTGGAGATGGTGGAGTTGCAGGTGATGGAAAACTCGAGAGCAGATGGGAGGACCATAAGAGAGCTGTACCTCCCACGGAATGTTGTGATCACGTCGGTATACCGTGAGGGGAGGGTGGAGATACCGAGGGGAGACACAGTTCTGAGAAAGGGGGATAGAGTTGCAATCATAGGGAGAACAGAAGATCTGGAGATGCTGAAGGGAATATTTGGCCCACCCGTAACGAGGAGGGTCACGATTTTTGGGGCAGGTACGATTGGCAGCTACATTGCGAAGATCCTTGAAAAGAGTAGGATGAGCGTGAAGCTTGTAGAATCAAGGATGGAAAAGTGCGAAGGGCTGAGTGCGGAAATGGATGGTGTCAAGATCATCTGTGGGGATGCGACAGATCTTGAGTTTCTGATCGAGGAGGAGGTTGGGAAGTCCGATGCAGTAGTGGCAGCAACGGAGAGTGATGAGAAGAACCTTCTGATATCGCTGCTGTCCAAGAACCTTGGTGCGAGAACAGCAATTGCGAAGGTGGAGAAGAAGGAGTACGTCAGGTTATTTGAGGCCGTTGGGATAGATGTGGCCCTCAATCCGAGGAAGGTTACGTACAATGAAGTCACAAAGCTGCTGAGGAGGATGAACATTGAAACAGTCGCTGAGATTGAGGGGACTGCTGTTATAGAGGTGGTGGTTAAGAACAGGAAGCTGGTTGGGAAATCTCTCAAGGAGCTGAACCTTCCGAAGGACGCTATTATAGGTGCAGTGGTCAGGAAGGGCGAGTGTCTCATACCCAGGGGGGATACAAAGCTTGAGCTGGATGACAGGCTGCTTGTTTTTGCGAAGTGGGATGAGGTGGAGGAGATAGAGGAGATCTTCGAATGAACGTTAGACTCGTGCTCAACCTCATCGGAAAGCTTCTCGTGATGTTCTCGGCTTCCTTCAGCCTACCCTTAGCCGTTTCTTTCATCTACAAGGAGCCATATGAGCCCTTCCTCATTGCAGCAGGACTGGCGTTGGCATCAGGCATTTTGCTAATTTTCGCATCCAGAACAAAGAGTGAGTTTGAGTCGATAAGGCAGCGGGAAGGGTTTGCTGTTGTGGCTTTAATATGGCTTCTGATGTCCGTGTTTGGTGCAATCCCCTACCTATTCTACGAGGTTACAGCCGTTGACGCCTTCTTCGAGTCCATGTCCGGCTTCACGACAACTGGAGCGTCTGTGCTTACACCTGAAAAATACCCCAAGTCACTCCTTCTCTGGAGGGGAATGACGCAGTGGATTGGGGGTATGGGAATCATCGTCCTTTTCCTCGCAATATTTCCGAACGTTGCGAGAAAGAGTGCAACCCTGTTTCAGGCCGAGTACCCGGGGGTTACGCTTTCGAAGATTAAGCCGAGGATAAGGGATACTGCCATCTCCCTCTACAAGGTGTATCTTGCTTTAACAGTTGCGGAAATTGCTCTCCTTTACGTGCTTGGCCTGCCCCTCTTCGATTCCGTCGCCCACACCTTCACCACCCTGTCAACTGGTGGTTATTCCACGCATTCCGAAAGCATAGCCTACTTTTCCAGTCCACAGGTTGAGGCTGTTATAGCCCTCTTTGCCTTCCTCGGTGGATCGAACTTTGCATTGCTCTACATGCTTTCAAGGGGAAAGGCAGAGATCCTCAAGAACACCGAGTTCAGAGCTTACACAGCCTTTATCGTCATATCCTCCCTGATACTCGCATTTTTGAATTTAGAAAGGTACGGTCTGCTCGACTCCCTCAGGTACTCAACCTTTCAGGCCATATCCATAATGACAACCACGGGCTTCACAACTGCCGATTTTGATGAGTGGAGCGATTCTGCAAAGATGGTTCTCCTCCTCCTGATGTTCATTGGTGGATCAAGTGGCTCGACGGGTGGTGGCATCAAGGTCGTGAGGATCTACCTCTTAATCAAGTACGCCATCCAGCAGATTCTAAGAGCTGCAGAACCTCGCAGGGTTAGAGCTGTGAAGTTTGAGGGTAAGGTTGTTAAGAAAGAGATCCTTGATGACATCGCAGCGTTCTTTATCCTCTACGTTTTCATTTTCGCCATCTCCTCCCTCTTACTGTCGATCTGCGGGTACGACATCGTCACGTCAATTTCGGCAACCGCAGCCACCTTGGGCAATGTCGGGCCAGGAATGGGTCTTGCAGGGGCGATCGAGAACTATGCACCTTTCCCGGATCACGTTAAGATCCTTTTAAGTTTGAACATGTGGGTGGGGAGACTGGAGATATTCACGGTAGCCTCAATTTTCATCCCCTCCTTCTGGAAGGAGAGGTGGTAAAGAGGTAAGAGGTGGCAAGGTGGTAGTAGGAAGGTGGTAGAAAGTAAAAGAGCAGAAAATCAGCCATTCAGGATCCTGTCTATCGCCTCCTCCTCATCCAGCACGACCTGTTCCTCAGTCCTCAGGTCTTTTAGTGCAACCAGCCCTTTTTCAACCTCGTCTGGCCCGAGAATGGCTGCATAGCGTGCATTAACCTCGTTTGCAAAGCTGAGCTGTCTTTTAATGTTTCTGCCCATGACATCCACAATTGCCCTGATCCCCCTCTTTCTGAGCTTTTCAGCAAACCTGAAAGCGTGCTTCTCAGTTCCCTTAAAGGAGATCACAGCAACCATTGGTTTTTCCTCTTTCTTTACCTCGCAGATCTCGCAGACCCTGTCAAACCCTATTGCAAAACCTGTTGATGGTGTTCTCTGCCCACCGAAAAGCGAGGCAAGCTCGTAGCTGCCACCCCCACACACCTGTTTCTGTGCACCCAGCCCCTCTGCGTAGCACTCAAAGACGACACCGGTGTAGTAATCCAGCCCCCTCGCTATTCCGAGGTTGAACTTGAACTCAACGTCCAAGGCCTGTAGAACTTCTGCAAGCTTCTCCAGATGGGTGAAATCGAAGGACACTACTTCTTTCGCTTGCTCTATCACTTCCATATCTCCCTTCATCTCTATCAGGCTGAAGACCTTCTCCCGCAGATCCGCATTCACCTCAATCTCGTCCATGTACTCTTCCAATCCCTTCACATCATCCTTGTCTATGAGCCTCATGATTTTGGCTGCCTTCTCTTCGCCCAGCGGCTCAAGTAGGCCTCGCATAATACCCACGTGGCCAATCTGGAGTTCAAAGTCAATTCCAAGTGAATCGAGAATGTTGTACGACAAGGCTATGACCTCAGCGTCTGCCAGGTAGGATTGGGAGCCTATTAATTCAACTCCAAACTGCCAGAACTCCCTGTATCTACCTCTCTGTGGCCTCTCGTATCTGAAGCAGTTGGCGAAGTAGTAGAACCTGAGAGGTCTTGGCATCACGCTGCACTCATTCACAAACATCCTCATCACAGGGGCTGTAAGCTCCGGCCTTAATGCGAGGTCTCGTCCAGACTTGTCCTTGAAGGTGTACATCTCCTCCACTATCCCTTCTCCCGATTTTATTGTGAAAAGCTCCAGATGCTCGAAAGTTGGAGTTGCCACCTCCCTGTAGCCGTAACTTTCGGCCATCTCCCTCATTATTCTCTCGATTTCTCTTCTCTTCTCCATCTCGTCAGGAAGAAAATCTCTGGTCCCTCTCGGTCTCTCTACCTTCACCTTTGGGGGTTTGTTTCTGAATATATAAACTGCACGATTGTTAAAGCACACTCCCCAGCTTAATCGAAAAGAACTTGCTGGAGACCTCTATATCCTCAACGCTATACCCTGCCCTCTCAAAGAAATTCTTGAAGTACATGGCAAAAAACTGACTGTACTGTACATCAGACGTGTGGGTGAAGGTTACCTCATAGTAGAGATCCTCCTCATCAAAAACAATGTTGCTGAACCACTTCGCCCCAGTGACGTATATCTCATCGAGGACTTTTATAAGATCTCTTAACCTTGGCTCTCGTGTTTTCAGCTTTTTTAGAGTGAACTTTACCATCGCATCGATGAAATCCTCCTCTAAGAACTTTTCCGGTTCGCCTCTGATGAAATTTTCAAGGTTTGTTCGAGCAATCACGACGCAATCAAAGTTTTCTATGAGTTCTTCCCTGAACAGCATCTTTCTCACATTGAGGTTGTGTCTGTGCACTTCATAAAGAAGCTTTAGAGCGACCTCAAGCACCTTTGTCTGTGTTCCATACTCTCCAACAAGCTCCTGCATCAGCTCGTACGAGTCTGATGAGATGTAGGTTCCGAGTCTCATCATCTGTTTTTTCATCCAGTTACATTATCACAACATCTATCATTAAAGTTTTCTGTAAATGTACATAACTTTGCGGGGATAGATGCCAACTTCTTGATTAAACTTATTTATGATGATGAAATCAACAGTTAAAAATGGAGAGGGGTGAGGGGTTTGAGAAAAAACACAGTTATTCTGTTTTTGCTCGCAGTGGCAGCCATTCTTGCTGGTTGTGCTCAGCAGCAGCCTGAAAAACCGGCAAAGGACAGTATAAAGATAGGCTTTACAATCGCCCTCTCCGGTCCAGGAGCTGGAGCAGGGACGGAGCAGTACAGGGCCTATGAGGTATGGAAGGACTGGGTAAACAGCAAGGGCGGGATATACGTTAAGGAGTACGGAAAGAAGCTGCCCGTCGAGTTTGTGTACTACGACGACTCCTCCGAGCCGGCGAGAGCTAAAAGTCTGTACGAAAAACTGATACTTGAGGACAAGGTTGACCTTCTTCTTGCCCCGTGGGGCACCTACATCCATCTGAGCATAGTGCCGGTTATTGAGAAGTACAAGATCCCTGTAATCGGGAACACGGCTGGTGTGGATCTTGAGAAGATAAACGAGCTTGGTACGAAGTACATGTACTTCACATGGCCCACGCCAAAAACATCAGCCATGGCCTATACGATGTTTCTTGAGCAGTATAAAGATGACATAAAGAAGATTGCCATACTCTACGTCCAGTCGGACTTTACTGTTGCAAATGCGAAGTGGAACAAGGAGTTCATCGAGGAAAAGGGTATAGGTGACGTCGTGGTTTACGAAAGCTACCCCTTCGGGACTAAGGACTTGAAGGGGTTGTTGCTGAAAGTGAAGGAGACGAATCCGGATGCCATTATAGTCCACTCCTATCCAGCAGATGCGATACTTATCACGGCCCAGATGAAGGAGCTTGACATAAATCCGAAGATCTTCATGCTCGGTGTTGGCGGTCAGATTCTGGCTTTTGAGCAGAAGTTCGACAACCAGACGAGGGAGGGAATTTTGACGATCAACAACTGGCACCCGGACTTCTATCCTGAAGCACAGGAGCTTTACCAGCTGTACACAAAGAAGTACGGGCACAATCCCCCGTCGCATGCTGTGGGACTGGCATGGCTGAGCTGCATAACACTTCAGAAGGCCATCGAGGAGGCTGGAACGCTGGATCCAGAAGAGGTTCAAAAAGTGCTCTCAACCAAGACGTTCTCGACACCTTTTGGAGAGGTCAAGTTTGAAAACCAGGTGAACTCAAAATCCCTGGTTGTCATAGAGCAGTGGCAGAGTGGAAAACTTGAACCTGTGTACGTCGCAAAGGGCCTGTATCCGAATTTGGAGGAGACGAACCTCCCAGTTGCAAAGACGCTCTATCCAAAACCATCGTGGCCAGTAACATGAACGTCTCCATATTTTTCTACATAGTAATATCAGCGCTGCAGGTTGGGCTTATCTACGCACTGATTTCCCTCGGGTTCAACCTGCTCTACAGTTCGACGAGAATAATAAACGTGGCCTACGGCGAGTTTATAGTGCTGGGGGGCTACATCACCCTCTGGCTCTATACCCTCTACTCGATTCCACCACCTCTGACTTTGCCACTCGTCATCGCCCTCTCAGCTGTCATCAGCGTACCACTTTACTATCTACTCTTCGAACCTGTGCTTAAAAGCAAAAACGTTGAGTACATCGAAGTCTGGGGCGTCATCATAGCCTTCGGTCTCTCGATTGTGATGCAGGGCCTGATGACGCTCGCATGGTCGGCACAGTCAAGGGCCTACACCTACCTTGAAGAGGTAGTTTCAGTGGGAGGCGTCACAATAACGCTGAACAGAGTTGTTGTTATTGCGATTTCTGCAGTGCTCATAGCTCTTCTGTACTACCTGCTTTTCAGAACCGACTTCGGTGTGTCCATGAGAAGTGTGATACAGGATCCATCCTTGGCAGAGACTCTCGGGTTGAACGTGCGCAGGGTCTTCCTGCTGGCCTTTGTTATCTCCTTCGTAATTGCAGGCATGGCAGGGGTGCTGGTGAGCATGATATCGGAAATCAGCCCCTTCACGGGGACAACCTACATGATCCTGGCCTTCGTGATAACCGTGATCGGGGGCATAGGAAATCCGGCTGGAAGCCTCGTCGGTGGGCTGGTCCTCGGATTTCTGGACGTTCTGATAGGATACACAGTTGGTCCCGGGCTCAACCTCTTCATAATCTACTCTCTGCTGGTCTTCATACTGATAACGCGTCCTTCAGGGTTGCTTGGGAGGGGTTAACGTGCTTGTTGTGAAAGATGTATCCAAGAACTTCGGTGGAATTCGTGCTCTGAACAAGGTGTCGGTTAGTATTGGCGATTCAGAGATAGTCGGTCTTATCGGCCCAAACGGCAGCGGAAAAACAACACTCTTCAATGTGATCAGTGGCGCTCTAAAGCCGGACAGCGGTAGTGTGATTTTCAACAATTCCAGAATTGACGGCCTCCCTCCGGAAAGGATCTCGCGTGCCGGAATTTCAAGAACCTTTCAGGGTGTCAGGCTGGTGGAGGATATTACCGTCCTTGATAACATCGTGATTTCACTCCTTCCGAGATCGAGTTCGTTTGATGAGGCGGTTGAGGTGGTGGAGAAGGTGTGCAGTTTTGTAGGGCTTAGAGAACTGGATGTTAGGGCATGTGACCTCTCAGATTACGAAAGGCGGCTTGTTGAAATTGCCCGGGCCCTCGCCGCAAAACCGAAGCTAGTACTGTTCGATGAGATAATGGCAGGTTTGGGTGAGAGCGACCAGAACTCAATTGCGAAGCTTATAAACGAGATTCGAGGGAGGCTGAAGATTTCTGTGTTCTGGATTGAGCACGTACTCAGGGCGATGTTCAGGCTTGTGGATGTTGACAGGGTTGTTGTTTTGAACTGGGGCAACAAGATCGCCGAAGGACCTTCAGATGAGATTCTGAAGAATCCGCAGGTTGTTGAAGCCTACCTCGGTGAGGTTTCGTGGGGATAAAATGTTGAGGGTGCAGTGTGCCGGAAAGTTCGAATTTGTCGTGGAAGACGGCTCACTTGTGTTTCTGATTGGAACAAATGGTAGCGGAAAAACGACTCTGCTGAAAAATATAAGCGGTGCAATTCGACCCGC
>CBEUCM010000003.1:0-69672 GCA_965541645.1 uncultured Archaeoglobaceae archaeon
GAACCGGGGTCAGCGGATCTGCAGTCCGCCGCATAGCCCCTCTGCCACCCTGGCATGTGATAGTGTTGATTACCTTTGTATTTAAAACTTGCTCTCAGCGGTACATCCTTCTCTCGATGGACTCAAGCTTGTCCTCAAGGTCACGTATCTTGTCCCTGAACATTACCTCTATCCTGCTCTCCAGATCGTCAGAATTCACAGCTATGGTCCTCTTCACACTCTGAAACTCATCCATAATCCTCTGCATTCTGAGTTCGATACTGAGCAGGAGTAAGGTGAGAGACGCCACAAGCAACGCTGCCAGAAATATAACTGTGGTGTCCACTTTGTTGTAAAGTGACAGCCACTTATATACAAGTGCTGCGGCCGAAAATACACTAATCACCGACAGCACAATGTCTCTGGCTTCCATCTTCACCCACCGATAGTTTCTGTGCATTAATACTATATATTTCTTTTCTAAATTTTTGGAATGTAAGGGTATTTTTATTTACCTCCTGCACGTTCTGGATACGTGGAGTACATAAGTCACCCACTGATCAAAGAGAACACCATCGAAAGAAGACTCTACCAGGTTTCGATTGCAGCGACAGCATTGATGAAGAACACCTTAGTCGTGATCCCAACAGGCCTCGGCAAAACGACCATCGCTGCCCTCGTCATAGCCTCAAGACTGCTCAACGAAGATGGAAAGGTGCTGTTTCTTGCACCGACCAAACCCTTGGTGGAGCAGCACGCAAGGTTTCTGAGAAGGGTTTTGAAGATCGATCCAGACAGCATTGTTGCGTTAAGTGGAGAGATCCAGCCTGCAAAGAGGAAGGAGATGTGGGAGAAGGCAAAGGTTGTAGTCTCCACACCCCAGGTGGTGGAGAACGACATCATTGCTGGAAGAGTGAGCCTTGAAGACGTTGTGCTGGTTGTATTTGATGAGGCCCACAGGGCTGTGGGTAACTACGCCTACGTTTTCATAGCACGGGAGTACCTCAAAACCGCAAAAAAGCCGTTGGTTCTTGGCATGACGGCCTCACCCGGAAGCGACCAGGAAAAGGTTATGGAGGTAATCCGCAATCTCGGGATTGAGACCATAGAGGTCAGGACAGAGTGGGACCACGATGTTTCGCCCTACGTTGGAAAAAAGAAGATCGAGTGGGTCAAGGTGGAAATGCCCGAAGAAATGAGGGAGGTGAAAAACAAGCTCGAAGAGTGCATAAAGGTGCGTTTTAAAAGGCTGAAGGAACTTGGAATCGAAATACCAGAGAGTGCATCAAAAAAAGACTTGCTCGCCCTCCAAGAGGCTTTGCAGGTTGAGGCGGCTGAGAGCCAGAGTCCGGATATGTTTGAGGCCCTGTCTGTCCTTGCTGAGATTCTCAAGCTCCAGCATGCCGTTGAACTTGTTGAGACACAGGGGATCAAAGCCCTGAAGAGGTATCTGAAGAAGCTGATAAAGGAGGCATCGTCGAGGGGTGGAAGTAAAGCAGCCAAGAGCATAGTCAGCGACACTCTATTCAGAAACGCTGTGATGGCTGCAGCGAAGTGCAGGGTTGAACACCCGAAGCTTGAGAGGCTGAAGGAGATACTTGCAGAGCAGTTTAAAAGAAAGCCTGATTCCCGTGTCATAGTTTTCACGAACTTCAGGGACACTGCTGAGATGCTTGTGAAAGAGCTGTCCGGGCTTTTCCCGGTCGCTAAGTTCGTCGGACAGGCGAGCAGAGAGGATGACAGGGGGATGAGACAGAGGGAGCAGATAGAGACTCTTGAAAAGTTCAGAGAGGGAGAGTACAAAGTTCTTGTGGCCACGTCTGTTGGTGAAGAGGGGTTGGATATACCATCCACCGACCTCGTGGTGTTCTATGAGGCTGTACCCTCCGAGATTAGAGCCATTCAGCGGAAAGGAAGGACAGGGAGAGGCAGAGAGGGAAGAATCGTGGTTTTGATCACGAAGGGGACGAGGGATGAGGCTTACTACTACTCCAGCCTTAGAAAGGAGAGGCAGATGTACGAGAAGTTGCTTGAGATAAAGAGGAGGATTGAAGGTGGGCAGAGAAGCTTGGTAGAATTTGCCCGCGCAAGAGAAGAGAGGGGTGTAAAGATAATTGTTGATTCAAGAGAGATGAGGTCCGAAGTCGTCAAGTATCTCAGAGAGGCTGGGGCAGAGGTTGTCGTCAAAAATCTGGACGTTGCGGATTACATCCTAAGCGACAGAGTTGCTGTTGAGAGAAAAACTGTGGATGATTTTTTGGACAGCATAGTGCAGAAAGACAGGCTTTTTTCTCAGCTCTCAAGACTTAAGTCCACCTACCAGCGTCCTGTTTTGATAATTGAGGGCGAGAATCTGTACAGGGGGCTTCACCCCAACGCCATCAGGGGGGCGATAGCGTCCATTGCGGTTGACTTCGGCATCCCTGTAATAAGAACTGACAATCCCAAGGAGACCGCTGAGTTCATAATGGCAATTGCCAGAAGGGAGCAGGAGGACAAGAGGAGGGGCGTTACCGAACATGCAGCAAAAACGAAGAGAACTCTGAAGGAGGAGCAGGAGTACATAGTCTCTGCCATTTCAAATGTCGGGAAAGTTATAGCAAGGAACCTGCTTGACTACTTCCAGACCATCGAGAAGATTGCCACAGCAGACGAGGAGGAGCTGGCAAAGGTTCCAAAGGTTGGAAAGAGGACTGCAAGGAAGATAAGGCGAGTTATGACCACTCCGTACAGTGAGGCTGATTCCTACAGCAGCGAAACTTTTTAATTCACTTTGCCCCCATCTTCTCCAGGTCGGATGGAGAGAGATTAAGCCACGGTAGCTCAGCAGGAAGAGCGCGTGCTTGGTAAGCACGAGGTCGCGGGTTCAAATCCCGCCCGTGGCTCTTTTTATTTTTGTTCAAATCCATAAACTGGATCTGTTTTCATGAGGGGGGTTCTATCCAAACAGTCTAAAGCTCTCAGGCTGAGATGGAAAAGGAGAGAAGTTCCCACTCGAATGACGTTCGAGATTTTCCTCAGCCGACAGGCAAAGAGGTTCCATGACAAGCTCGACGCAACAACGAGAGACAGAATCGTGGAGAAAGTAAAACTCCTCGCCGAGAACCCTTTTGCCGTATAAGAAAATCAAAGATAGAGATAAGACTTACAGCATCCGTGTTGGCGTTACAGGATCATTTACTCCATTAGACGTGGTAAAGTTCGAATTCTAAGAATAGACAAACTAGAGATGGGTTATGGATCGATTGTGATGTCATAAGATAATCTGGCAATACACTATAAAACTACAATATTTTTTGCTTGCTTTAAATTTCGCTCCTCGATGTGTGTAATCATGGCCACAGAGATTACCCGAGGAAGTGGAGATCCAAAACGCACTGCGTGTTGTACAAGAGATTCGAAACACTCCCCGTTTCTGCAAGGAGCCCAATCTATTCAGCTTATTGCTGAAGAAACACTATCCTTAAATATGAGTGGTGCTTACCTACATCTATCGAGGAGAAAAATTACAAAGGTCCATCCAACAATATAAGAAACGATGTCAGCAAAAGAAAAAACAGTCTATACAAAAGAGTAAGAGCAATAATGAGAGAGATGTACCTGAGTCACAGGTATACGAGAAAGGGCCCGATTGCAGCCCTCCGCATGATCTACTTCCGCCACAACTAATTTTTCACTTCCTCTGCCCGCTGTAAACCTGTCCGTCAGCGGGGTAGTTTACCTGAGAGCTTCTATAACCTTTCTGGCTTTCTCATACACATCAATACTCAACCACATAACTTTCGCAAGCTTTTCTAAGTCTCTCAGTCCCTCTTCTCTCGAGATCAGACCCAGCTTGATTGCCCTGATAGTCACACCTATTGAGCCCACGACTTCCAGACCTAACCCCAAAGCGAATTTTCTCGCATCTGAATCGTCCAGTAGCACTGGAACGTTCAAGGACTTAGCAAGTAAGATTGCACAAGCTTCGCCACGATGTATCCCAACCCTCTCTGCCAATTGGTTGGCATTACTTGGATCGTCCACGACCCTGATCCAGTCAACAGCACCTATTAAGAAGGCGTCAGGTTTTCCCTTTTCCTTACCTCTGTCGACTACCTCTACTTTGACCGTTTTCGGCACGATTATTTCGTCGAAGATTTCTTTGAGTAGATTCAGCCGTCCAATCTTGGCCAGGTGAATTAGTGGGCCGGCATTGCTAGTTGCCGTCATTTCATTGCCCAGGCGATATCACTTTCAAGGTCCTCCAGACCATACCTAAAGGGTATGTTTCTCTTCCTTAGCTCTTCCAAAGCCTCCCTGTACGTTATCCCTGCCACTTTAGCAGCTTTCCATAACGAGACTTTACCCTCACGATATAGCTCCAAAACCCTCTTAATCTTGTATTCTCTGAGTGATTCTGCTATAAGCTTGCGAATAAGCGTTCCTTTGTCTATCCCTTCCTCTTCGCTCAATTTCCTAATCTCCTCGACTACCTCCTTAGGTAGCCTAACTGACGTGGTTACCATCTTCACGATTACATCATATTACGAAGTATACTTAAACCTTTGGTTCTCGTCTCGTCTACCAGACTGGAGACACATATCATCCTCAAGCGTTTTTGACGATTAGACCTCTTAAGTCACTTCTCCCCTCGTGAAAAGTACTAAGGACGTCTCTCCAGTCACCCACGTGACCACCAGCGCCCGTATTCTGGGACCGTTATTTCCGTTACAAAATTTTGTAACGTTATTTCCACCCGTTAATAGAGGTGGAAATGATAATTTCCGCCGGTCTAAAGGGGTGGAATGTCAGATCCAAAAAAAAGGAGTGTCTACACCCCATTTTGAAATTCCCGCCACCATGGAGCTGTGATCCCCCCACAATACTTATATGCGAAAGAGTAGGAAAGAAGAACGTGCAGCCGGACGACCACATCCGAATTACGTTTACGGTTGTGCAGAAGATGGTTGAATACGGTGCCAGGCTGCCGCAGGAGTTTCTTGCGGGCCTGGAAGATGGCCTACTTGACCCGTTCAACGAGCCCTCTTTTGACCCCCTCGACCACCATGACTTCTCCAAGAATGCGATAAGAGACTATGTCGCCAAGGCGAGAGAATTCAATAGAAGGGGGGAACTGTACAGTGCTGGTTACAGTGCTGGAAGGGCTATACACTACCTGCAGGACAGGTGTTTTGGTGGCCTCATACTGCATCTTGGGGGAAGACACTACAAAAAGGAACTCAAATTCACCTTCGAACCCATTGCTGAACAGCAGATCTACGATGGATTGGTTGACTCTTCCAACGACTGGAACAAAGTGGACTGGGTGATCGACAACACGGAGATGAGCTACCTGATGAGAGACATAATGAAGAAGGCCTGTTACGTTACTGCGTTCATCCTCAACTCTGTATTGATCCCTGACCCACCAGAGAACGTCGTCAGAAAGAAGAAGATATTTGCAAAACTCAGACTCGCCGCCACGCTGGCATTAGGTGCTGCTGCAACAGCGATCATGGCTTGGTTCTATCCAATCCACAGCTATAAGATTCTCGGACTTCTTTTTGCGTGGTTGCCGGCGAGAGCAGCGTACGTAAGGTACTCCTGCATCAGCAAATGGTACCCGTGATTGTAGTAGGATATACAGCAACAAGAACGTTATATTTTTGTGAACATAAATGTAGGTGTGAAGGATACTCTCCATCTGTTAGAATTGATTCTGGTTTGCAATAATTATCCATCACCCTTTAGCACTTCTGACTTCCAAGGTTTTTTCTGTCTATAGTGGGGGGTACCTTCCTCATCAGTATTAGGGGATGAGGAGTACCAGTTTGTTCGACGAAACAATCCCGGTGACGTCTTGCCTCGAAGGTCTTCTGCGGATAGAAAGCACCCACAATTGCGAGTACTGGAATATCCAAGGAACGGCTGTGGCTATCCCACTCTTTGAATTGAGTGCGCCCCATCCACAAAGATAGCAAAGAAAATGTACAGGATGTGCCTCACGGTCAGTTTCCCCCAGACTCTCTCCGAAAGCAGATCTGGATTGTCAACTTCCTGAAAATCAAACAGTCTCGCATCGAATCAAGTCGTTACTCCCCACTTCCAACCACATCGTCAGGGTCCTGTTTAGGAGTTTTTCAGGGATATCCGCTTGTTCTTCTCGGTACGATTATGTATTTTTATAAACGGGAGTAATGTTCCTGATCCAAGTAGGGACGACGATGGTTGTCAAAAAGACCACCAAGGTCGTTGCACTTAACGAGAACGAAATGGGGTAAGGTTGCCAAGGCGATTATTGGAAAGAGGTTAAAGGATGAAAAACGCACCACTTACGTTGGAGAGGTCGTCAGTATTAGCTGAACTGCTCGCATACATCCAGGAGCAAACAACAGAAGAGTAATTCTCCTTGTGGGTTTTTGCGAGACTGGTTGGGTCACGGGAGATACTGGTTTAGCGTCAAAAGTATATCCTCCACAACTTCTGCCAGGGGTGGATAGATATTGAATATGGTGTAAAGTATTGCCGCAGCTGCCAGATAGATTTTCGCTGATTCTTTTTTCCTCGCCGCCAGTATGGCAAAGAACGCTCCCACTACTCCTACTGTCACCACGGCTCCGAACCAGTACTCGTCTGTCCACACGTTGCCGGTTGGTTGAGTGTAAAAGCCCCATGCGATTACGAGGGCCACGAAGAGAGCAAGAGCTCTCCTCGTGTACCTCCAGAGCCTCATGACCTTTAACCTGCGAAAGTACGGTGATGTGGGGACTGCTTTCTCAGGTTTTGCCCGTCTGGTTCTTTCTCCTTGTCCGTTATGTCCACGATGTAGTCCCTGTCGAGATTCATGTTGAAGTCCGTGCTGAACTTCATGTCTTTTACTTTTTCTGATAACGAAATATATTCGTTTTGACACTTCTCCACTAAGGTGAGCTAACGGTCAAAGTTGTCGTGGTGGGCTTCCATTTTCCCTTCCCTCTTCGTTTATCCCTCAAGTCGCTCTAATCCTCAAACTGGTTCCTTCATGAGAGCTGCAGATCCCTATTGCGAGAGAAAATTTCAACTACCCGAAATAACGATAGAATTCACTTCAACTCCAACTGCCACTACCGCTTACATATATGGGAGCTGTAGGCAGGGACTTATTCCTTTTTCTTTTATTATTCATCTTTTCTGGAGTATTTGTCAAGGGAGTCTCTTTTTCGTAGTAGGTAGGATTGCTTTTTTCGGAATTTTTCTGCTCCTAAATTATCTTGGTATTAAATAGGCCGCCATAAACGTCTTTTCCCCCCATCCGTGATTGTAATTTTTGAGTCTTCCCACGTTTCTTTGATGGGTTACCCCTAACAGACAGGAAATTTCGCTTCATCTGCATATTATGTCCTCTCACTTACGCAAGGGGGTCTCCTGTACGATGATTACGATGAATGAGAACTGGAATTAGGTGTTCCCGCCCGTGGCTCTTTTTATTTTTGTTCTCAGACGTGCAGATTGAACACAACAGTTAAATAGTAATTTTTTATACTCTCCTCTGTAGGTGGTATCATGTTCGAGAACGTCATAGCTGACATGCTCAGCGTTAGTGGTGTAAAAGGCGTTTACATCATCGACAATGAGGGTGCACTCATCGAGTCAGAATCCATGCTTGGCGGAGAAGATGAGGTTTACGCTGCCATGATATCTGACGCTTTTAACAAGGCTGCAGAGGTGCTCCAAAACTTGTCCTCAGACAGCGTGGAACTTGTAATGATAGACGGCAAAAAGGACAGGATCATCGCAGCAAGGGCCGGAGAGCTAATTTTTGGTATTGTTGCCGATCACAAGACAAATTACGGACTTTTGAAAATTGAGATCAAGAAGGCTGTAGAGAAAATATCCGCCATGATGTGATCGGTATGATCACGCCCAAAGGCGAGACCGTAGAACTCGGGAAAAGAGGATCTTTTAGGGATCTCATAAAGGAGCTGACAGACTTCTCAGGCTACGTGGAGGTGTCGTACAAACTCGGCGAGCTGTCCAAGGCCAAAGTACTACTCAGCAGGGGAAAGATAGTGGCCGCAGAGATAAAGAGAATAATAAGCAAAGAGGAAATTTCCGGCAATGATGCCCTAAAAGAGCTGATGGAACTTGACAACTGTGTTGCTGACATCTACGCACTAAATGAGGAGGGAGTGGCAAAGGCGATAGAGTGGAACAAGTCAGCGTTGGTGGATGCGCTGCCGGAAGAGGAGAAAGCAGTGGAAGGTGGGCTGAGTGAGGACAGCATTGCAACCCCCGAAGACAGGGAGGCAATAATGAGGAAGTACGGCATTAGAATGCCATCAGAGGAGGAGATAGACCAGCTGATCATCAGTGCTCTTGAAGATACCCACCCTGCCGTAAGTGTGGGTGATTTTGAGGCTGTGCAAAAGGCGCTGATTGATGTCGCAAACCAGCATCTTGGTAAGCTTTCAAGAAAGGTTGTGGAGGTAATTAAATCGTGTTCTTCGATGGAGGAGCTGGTTGACAGGTTCCCCGAAATTCAGAGGGCTGCGAGATCCCTCGTAGTATTCATTCCACGGAAAAAAATAGATCAGATGCTATCCGAGATGGAGGAGATCATTGGCAGGGAAATCTAAGTCTCCTCCTCCAGTTTTTTCTCCACTATCTCAACGTACTCCCTGAGTTCCCTGTTCATCTTCAAAACTTCCAGAACCTCCTTGTAGTTTGTGTCATCGATATCCTCAATCCCGAGAGTGTCCATAGCCTTATTCAAAAAAATTTTGGCAACAGGGCCGATTTCCTTTTTCAGCTCATCCAAAAGTTTTTTGTAGGTTATCATTTCAGTGCCTCCTCAAGGCTATCCATCGCAACCTTGAGACTCCTCCTCAGTCTCTCAATGCTCTTCGCCAGTATTCCAATTTCATCATCCCTGTCCTGGAAGGGAACCTCGGCCTCCAGCTCACCCTCACTGATCCTGTCGGCGGTTTTGCTTATCTCAACTATAGGCCCGGCGATGTTGGTCATCGTGAAGAAGGCCAGCACAGCGATGAAAACTGCCGCTATTGCGAGAGCTATGCCGAATCCCAGGTATATGCGCTGCTTTGCAGCATCAAGGCTGGCATAAACCTGCTGGCTTGTAAGTTCAACATTCTTGTCTATCTCCCCAGCTATGTTCTCCGACGGATTTGCAGGGTTCTGTGTGAGATACTGGAAGTACCCGTCTATGTATGCTGAGGTTCCGGCAACAAGGAAGACCTTCTTCCCAAGCACCGGGTCATAGACCTTAACGTTTGTGGGATAGTGGCAGAGGTACTTTTTGACCTTCTCTCCCGTTGTCGGCTCCTCCCAGGTGTAGTATCCACAGTAGGGCTGGGGAGTCTGAGGATTCTCCATAACCTTTACCAGAAGACTGTAGAGTTCGGGCATCTCCTTATCCCAGTGCAGATGGTATTTCACATCCAAACCCCAGTACTGCTCTGGAACAACGGGGTGGGCAACCAGTACGGCTCTGGGTTCCCCATCGACGACTGCCCCTGCACCAACCCAGGTGTACTCCTTTGCGCCCCACATCTGAAGGGCTATCGACAGAAACTGCGAATCGTTCATCAAATCCCTCGTGGTCAAATCGGGATTCTGGGCAAGCTTGGCCTCAACGTAGGTCTGGATCTGCAGTGCAAGGTCCTGCGCCTTCATCCTGACGGCTTCCTGTCCTGCACGAACCAGGTACTCCTGACTGACGTTAACAACTCCCGTTTTTGCCTGTTGCCCGAAATGCTGTATTTCAGCATACACCTCATTGCTGAAGGCGTTCACACCTGAGAGAACCATCTGCCCCAGCACAACAAGGGGAATTATGCTTGCCACCACAACAATCAAGATAATCGTGGGCGTTAACCTCATCTCTTACTCACCTCCACAAAATCGTTAATTTTAACTCCCAGCTTCTCCCTCACCCAGGAGGGAATGACAATAAAGCCGGGTTTTGAGTAGGGCACAACCCTGAGGTTTACCGATCCATTTTTCCTCACCGTTACATAGTCACCCTCCTCTGCTCCAAGCACCCTCATTATGTCCTCCCCAAGAAAAGCCACAGCACTCCCCTCGTGATCGTACTTCTGCGTAAAGGTCAGATCCACCCCAACCTTCGCTCTTGCCGTGCCCTCAATTTGCTCAACAACCCTTTCTGTAAGGTTTTCTGCCTCTTTTATCTTCTCTGTAACTTCAGATATGCTCTCCTTAGCCTTGGCTATTTTTTCATCCTTTTCCACAGCATTTATGGCCTTCTCCCTGAGGTACTTTCCTATTTCAATGACCATCTGATCCGGTGGCAGCTTCATAAATTCCTCCAGAACCTCATCCGGAATTATACCCTGATACACTGAGCGGATTTCATATGACCGTATCTTCGATTCAAGCTCCTTGATCTTGTCTTGCAGCTCCCTGATAATTACATCCTTTTCGGCAAGCAGTTTCTGACACTCATCGTCCATTGGTTACACCTCCTCCTAATACTAATTATTGTTGTGCGTTGAAACAAATTAAATAAAAGCTTTCCTATTGTTGACACATAGGTGAAAAATTTTTGAAAATATAAAATAGAAATAAAGTGTCAGATAATCTTTTCCTTGGCCATCAGCTCAGCATTCAGGATGCTCGCTCCTGCAGCCCCTCTGACGGTGTTGTGACCCATAACGATGTACTTAATCCCCCTCTCTCCATCCTGCCTGACTCTGCCAACAACTATACTCATGCCATTGCCAGCATCCCTGTCGAGTCTGGGCTGGGGTCTGTTCTGCTCCTCTCTCACAATTATGACCTCTTCTGGAGATGTTGGTAGATCGAGGGGCTTCAGCGACTTGAATGCCGACTTGACTTCATCCACGGTAACATTGCGGTCAAACTCCACCCACACCGCTTCAGTATGACCATCAATTACTGGCACTCTATGGCATGACGCTGAGACGCTGATGTTTGCGAACTGCACCTTCTCCCCGTCAAACTTGCCGAGGAGTTTCAGCGGCTCAGTCTCCACCTTGTCCTCCTCCCCCTTTATGAAGGGGATGATGTTGTCCGTGATTGCGAGAGATGGCACTCCAGGATAACCAGCACCGCTCAAGGCCTGCATGGACGCCATTCTAACGGACTGCAATCCAAGATCCATCAGCGGCTTGAGAGACAGAACCAGAACTATCGTCGTGCAGTTTGGATTTGTGACTATAAATCCATCCCACTTTCTGTTTCGCTTCTGAACGTCGATCAGCCCGAGATGCTCGGGATTCACCTCAGGAATAACCAGTGGCACGTCTTCAGCCATCCTGTACGCTGACGCGTTGCTGGCAACCACAAAACCAGCTTCAGCGAACTTTGGCTCCACCTCTCTTGCAATGTCTGACGGCAAGGCGGAGAAAACGATGTCTGCATCCACGTGCTTGGGGTCCATTGGGACCATCTCGATGTCCCTGGCGATCTTCGGTACATCCTGGGAAACTATCCAGTCCACCTCTTCACCGTACTTCTTCCCTATCCTTCTCTCCGATGCAGCGAGACTCGTCAGCTTGAACCACGGATGGTTTTCAAGCAACTGAATGAACTTCTGTCCAACCATTCCCGTAGCACCCAGTACTCCGACACTGTATCGCATGGTTGAAGGATGATGGGCAATTTAAAAAAGTTAGTGGTGCAGTTCTTTTTCCTCAGCGCCCTTTAAGGCAAGAAGGAGGTTGGCCCTCAAAGTCATTTCGAAGTACATCTTATCCGGTTCGAGAATTACGAACTTCTTGGGTATCGGCACGAGAAGCGTTTCATCACACCTGTAGCAGTGCTTACCATTCGAATCTACGAAAATCTTTGCCGAATCCGGCTTTCCACGCTTCACACAAACGTAAACTGGCTTGTCTCTATTCTTCATTACCAGATCCATTATTTCATCGATTGTGTACGAGCTGAGCAGACTTCTCATTATGTCGTCGGCGATTTTCGAGTTGGAGTCAACTTCAAGTTCTGTCTCCATCTGATATCTGAGTAGTGGATGGTAAAGATAAATCTTCTGGTTGTCTCTCAACGTTTTGAAATTTTCAGAAAGTTTTTCAGAATTTTTAAACCAACCTTGCCGCTTTTCTCAGGGTGGAACTGGAAACCTATGTAGTTTTCTCTCTCCACTCCTGAGACAAACTCCATTCCATACTCTGTTGTGGTCAGGACGTAGTCACTGGACGTTTCCATGTAGTAGCTGTGGACGAAATAGACATAGCTGCCATTCTCCACACCCTCCAGAATTTCACTCTCCCTCTCTATTCTGATCGTGTTCCAGCCCATGTGCGGAACCTTGCCCACATCTGGTGGAAATCTTACAACCCTCCCCGGAACGTAGTTCAGCCCGCTGAAGGTTCCACCTTCAGTGCTCTCGGTCGCAAAGAGCTGCATGCCAAGGCAGATACCCAGAATTGGCACAGTGAGGGAATCTATCACATCTCTGAATTCGTTCAGTCTCTCCACAGCGGTTCGAAAGGCACCAACTCCCGGAAAGATTACTGCTGATGCCTCTTTTATAATTTTAGGATCGTCTGTAACCTCCACTCTCCCTCCAACGTACTCTATTGCCTTTGCTATGCTCTTCAGGTTGCCAACACCGTAGTTCACCACTGCTATCATCGCAATGCGTTGGCAGAAGGGTTAATAAGATTGTACCCCAACACTAGCCTGTGAAGGTAAGGGTCATCGAGGGGCCGAGATCCGGAAGGTACCCCTACAGCAACAGCCTTCTCATCGGAAGGTCCTGCCTGATTGACAGCGGTGCGGGGGAGGCGATTAAGAACATCAGTGTTGAATGGGTTCTGAACACGCACTGGCATGAGGATCACATAGCGCTGAACAAAATTGGAAGGAGAGTTGCTGCCCATGCTCTCGATGCGGAAGCAATTGAGAGCTACGAGGAGTTCAAAAGGAGGTATGGACTTGGTGATGCTGTGAAGATCTTCATCAACTTTGAGTTCGGGAGAGTTGACAGGGTCTTTGATGATGGTGAGCAGTTTGAGTTCGATGGTGTAAAGGTGGAAGTTGTCCACACTCCCGGTCACTCTGCCGGGCACTGCTGCTTTATCGTGGATGACGCTGTGATCTTCCTCGGCGATATAGACCTCACATCCTTTGGACCCTGGTACGGCTGCTTGGATTGCGACGTTGGTAAGTTCGTAAGCTCAATAGACAAGGTCAAGAAAGTTGTGGAGGATCTTGAAATAAAAGAGGCTATCCCGTCGCATGGAGAGAGCGTTTATGGAACGGAGGAGATATTAAAGAAGCTTGACGAGTACAAGAGCAAGATCTTTGAGAGAGATGGAGAGGTCAGAAATCTTCTGTCGCAGGGCAAGGATCCTGTTGGAAGAGGAATATTCTACAGAAGGATTCCAGAACCACGGGAAGTTTTTCTACATTTCGAAAAAATTATGGTGGAGAAGCACCTCACCACCTTTCGGTGTGGATCCTCTCCTCCCTGAACCTGTCCTTGGCCTCGTAAAACTCCTTCTCCGACTTCGGGTAGCCCAATGACACGACACTGAAGACCACTATATCGTCAGGAATTCCAAGCAGTTTTCTCAGCTCTTCCATCCTCTCCTTTCTCGGGTAAACTCCCAGCCAGACAGAGCCTATACCCAGCATCCTCGCCGCAATCAGGATGTTCTGGGTTGCGGCGCTGCAGTCCTGCACCCACATCTCGTAGGGGTACTTGGACAGCTTTGGGTCTGCACAGACCACTATTGCTACGCTGGCATTTGGAAGCATCTGGCCGAAGGTGAAGGCTCCGCTCATTTTCTTGAGCGTTTCCCTATCCCTCACAACAATGAAGTGCCACGGTTGCTCATTTCCGGCCGATGGAGCCTGCATTGCGGCTCTCAGGATCTTTTCTACTTCATCATCGCTGATTCTCCTGTCAGAATAACTCCTGATGCTCCTTCTTGTGTATATCATTTCGAGGCACTCTTCCATGCCCCCAGTTTTCCTCAAAGTTAAAATAGTTTCAGAAAAACTTCGTGCTATGTGGACGGGCCCTTTTACAAAATCAGGAAAATCGGCACTTGTGGCTGAGGGACCATGGACCTATGCCTTGGATGCCATTGCGGTGCATGCAACGTGCAAGAGGAGCGAACTTGAGCATGCTGTGCCAGAGGGACTGGAGCCAACTGGGGAGGTGTACATCTACTTTGCGGACATAATCTCCCAAAGTCCGAAGTTCTCGGAGCTCAACTATCAGGCCCCAGGACTCGTGCAGTACAAGGAGGTTGCGATATTCACAGAAGTCGAATTTGAGGGGAAAAACTACGCTTACTGCCCCTTCATGTACGTTGACAACGACGTCTCCCTTTTGCGTGGATACGTGGCGGGATTTCCAAAGAAGATGGCGGTCATAGACATAACCAAGCAGCATCCGATGCTGGAAATGAGAAGGAGAGGTGGAACTGCAATGAGGGCTGGCTACAATCTCGTAAAAATAACTGTTGAGGCTGATGAGGATGTGGACTCCAACCCGCTGGACTCCTTCGGAAGCTGGTTGCTGTACAGAATCTCAACCCCGATGGGTGTCAGGGAGCTTGTGGAAATAGTCCCAGATGTCGAGTACGGACATATCAGAAGGGGATCGGGTGAGATGGAGATCGGTGGCGGGATAAACGATGAGCTTGGGTTTTTTGATGGTACAGTCCTTGCAGGATACAGCTTCTCAGCGATCCTCAAGGTCTCGGCGATCAACGTTCTAAAACAATCATAAATTCAAAATACTGCTGTATGGTATTCAAGAAGATCCAAAAACGGAAAAGGTTTGAGTAAACAATACTGGATACATGTGTGCAGTTCAGTAGGGGAAGAACTCGAACCAGTCCACCTCGTAATCCTCGATCCTCCCGAGATCGGACAGGCGTAGCAGATCGGTGTCAATCGGTATCTCCGCCACGTACTCTACTTTGTACTTCCTCGCAAGCTCAGACGCCTTTCCCTCCCCGAATATGTAGCTCCTCTGCCCGCAATTGGGACACTCGAAATAGCTCATGTTCTCCACTATTCCAAGGACTGCAGTTTTCGTTTCCTCAGCCATGTTTATCGCCTTCTCAACCACTGTAGCGGTTAGCTCCTGTGGTGTTGAAACTATCAATGCCCCATTCGGCTTTGCATCCTGCATAACTGTCAGCGGCGCATCTCCGGTGCCAGGAGGAAGATCTATGAGCAGGTAATCGAGCTCACCCCACGCAACCCTTCCAAGGAACTCCCGGATCATACCTGCTATGAGCGGACCACGCCATATCACGGGTGTTTCCTTCTTTGGGAGGAGAAACTGGATGGACATAACCTTGATACCGTACTTCTGCGTTAGAGCTGGCTCAAGCCCCTCATCGCTCACTGAGATTTTACTTTCTGCAATGCCAAAAAGGTGGGGTATGCTCGGGCCGAGAAAGTCAGCATCCAAAATCCCCACCCTCTTCCCATTCTTTGCATAGTGCACGGCAAGCAAAGCCGTGGCTGTTGACTTCCCCACTCCTCCCTTGCCGCTCATCACTGCAATTCTGAAGTCTATCTTTTCCAGTCTTTTGCTGATGTCCTCATCTGTCACTCTTCTCTGCATAACAGCTAAACTCAACTGCGCTTTTTAAAGTCTGGCCTAAGCCATCCACCCACCACTGCAGGCAAAGTTATCGCAAACCTCGGGATAGAGCTTTGGCAGCAGAACGTAGAGGGGAGCAGCCCAACAAACACCGAATCTCTTCCCACATTCGTACGAACTCAAATCCAGCTCCATACTCAAAATGTCTTCCCCATTAAGCAGGTAAATCCTGAAGTTCGTTTCGAACACCTCGTAAGCCATCGTAACCCCACCCAACACCTTGACGAAGACCGCTATTCTGCCTTTTTCCACGTCCTCAAGCCGGCTTAACACAACAACACCGAGGTCTGTGACTATGAGCTTCGCTTTAAGCCTGTTATTCGGGAAGTTGTCGGTCAACACCTTCAGGATCTTCTTTGATGGAACATCAGAAAAGAAGTTTTCCAGATCCTGGGTATCTAAGTCCAACGGCTCAAAGGCAATCTCAGACTGGATGTTCCCGTCGAGGGAGCACATCCTGCACTCCCGCATCATGTTCATTCGTAAAGCTAACCGATATAAAAATTTTTTTTATTTGGTTAAACAAAAAGTTAACATTTCAGGTAAATTTTTAACATTGTGTGTTAACTATTAACCTGAGAGGTAAACGATTAACCCCAGAGGTTAATAAAATTTAGAAAGCTTTAATTTCGTTCATCTTGGTGAATAAAGTATGAACATATTCGATACCATCGCCTCCTCGAGCCAACGACGGTTGCTGTTGGGTCTGCTTCATGAGAGCCCAAAAACACTGAAGGAGATCGTTGAAATAACAGGTTTGTCATCACCTCTCATATCTCGCCAGCTAAAAAAGCTCCTCGAGATAGGTCTTGTAGAGAAGGACAGCACGAGTTATGTAATAACCGAGAAGGGGGAGATCGTCTATCTCGCGATAAAGAAATTTAACGATATTATTTCCACAATAGAGAGAGACCCTGAGTTTTGGGAGATCCACGACTTAAGCCGTATTCCGACTGAATTCAAGCTAAGAATTGACGAGATCGGAGAGTACACGGTCCTCAGGACAGAAAGTGACGAGGTGCTTAAGCACTTCCGGGTGTTTTCTGAAATTTATCAAAATTCAGATATAGTCAGAGTGGTTTCGGCAGTTTTTTTTCCCAGTCACCCTCAGATGTTTGTGAAAATTTCAGAAAAATCTGATGTTGAGGTCATTCTGACTGAAAACGCCATTCACACTCTGGAAAAGGACTACAAAAAGGATCTTGAAAGCTACCTCTCAAATGGCGGCAAGATGTATGTCAACAACGATGTTTGGTTTACGGTTATAACAACTGAGAAGGCCCTATGTATGGGTCTTTTTTTGAGAGATGGAAAGTACGACACCGAGAGCGGGCTTCTGAGCTACGACAGGAGTGCGATAAGGTGGGGATTTGATCTGTTTGAGTACTTCAAAAAAAGGTCAAAGGAATACCCATAATCTTTTATTTCTGAGCTACCACAATGTGACGTGTACGATGTGGCAATTGTTGGTGCAGGTGTAACGGGATGCTTTATTGCAAAGGAGCTATCGAAATACAATGTCAAAACAGTGGTGTTTGAGAGAAAAGCAGCGATGGGTCTTGACCAGACAAAAGGATGCTCGGGAGTGATACACGCCTTACAGCTGCCCTTCGGATCTCTGAAGGGCAAGCTATGCCTTGAGGGCAATGCCATGATGGACAAAGAGAGTGAGGAGCTCGGATTTGCCTTCAGGAGAGTTGGTCTGCTGCTTGTAGCGACCAACGTTTTAACGAGGATGGCTCTGCCCCTCCTTAAGTGGTACTTTTCGAAATACGTTGAGGTGAGGGAGGTATCAAGGGAGGAAATACTGGAGATGGAACCCAACTTGGAAGAGAGCATTAAAGGTGGGCTCCTTTTCCCTTCTGCAGGTGTTGTGAATCCCGTTGAGATGACATACTGTGCATACAGGTTCGCAAAGGCAAACGGTGTTGAGTTCCGGTTCAACTGTAAGGTTGAGAACATCAAACGAAAACCAAACAGCTTTATAATCGTAACAAGCTGCGGGGAGTTCGAGGCTAAGTACGTGATAAACTGTGCGGGACTCTATGCAGACGAGATTGCGAGAATGGTTGGATACAACCTCACCATAACCCCTGGAAAGGGCTCTCACATCGTTTTCAACGAGAGGGGGTTTTCCAACCACCTCATTGCAGCGATACCCTTCAAGCCCAACAGAAGAACTAAGGGAGGAGGGGCACTTGTGAGCATTGACGGTAAGGCAATATGGGGGCCAAACCTCATTGATGTGGACAGCAAGGAGGATACGAGCGTCAAAAGGGAGGAAATTGAGGGGTTGAAGCAGAAGTTTGGCAGGCTCTTCAAGCGGATGCCGGAAGATGTCATTGCATACTACGCTGGAGTTAGATCCATAGCCGGCAGAGATTTCGTAATCAACCAGCCCATAAGGAACTTTATCAACGTTGCAGGCATACAAAGTCCTGGACTCACAGCTGCCCCAGCCATAGCCAGGAGAGTTGTAAAGATGCTTATCGGAAGCGGTCTGCAGCTCAGGAAAAAGAAAGATATCGTAAGGCCAAGGAACATAAAACTTAGAGAGTTGAGACCTGAAAAGATTGAGGAGCTTATAAGGGAGAATCCTGAGTACGGCGAAGTCGTCTGTCTGTGCAACCTCGTAAGTAGGGCGGAGATCCTGGAAGTCGCAAAAGAGTTTCCAAGCTTTGATGCTGTAAGGCACATAACAAGGGCGGGAATGGACTGTTGCAAATGTCATGCAGACATAATAATTTTAATGCAGAGACATTGTAATAAGGTTGTGAAGGACAGCGCTGGAAGTGAAGTGGTATGGTAGCAGTGGACTATGTTGTAATAGGAGCTGGGTATGCTGGACTGAAGTGTGCGGAAATTCTGATGGACAAAGGATTCAAGACGATGGTATTCGACATGAGGGAGAGTGGTGGGGAGATCAGCGTTTTTTCAAAACTCAGTGATTTTAGCTCCAGCTATGAGAAATACATTGAAGAGGTTGAAGAGCTTAAGAAGGATATTCCCGTTGATATTGGAACAGTAATAAAATCAAAGCCGGTCATCGTTAACTCCGGGAATGGTCTGAAAAGGTTTGAGGCTCGAAGGGTTCTCCTTTGTACAGGGGCAACAGACATTGCTCCGGCAAAGCTGAATGTGCTTGGGAAGAGGGTTGCAGGTATATACACGCTCGAAACGGCGTTAAGATTGATATCGGAGAACACGAGAATCGGAAATAAGGTGCTGATTGCGGCAAAGGAAGACAAGATTGTAGAGCTGGCTGAGTCGCAGTTCTACAGGCTGGGTTACGAAGTTGAGCTGAGCGAGCTTGAGGGTGATATAAACGTGATTGGGAAGGAGAGGGTCGAGGGCGTTGAAATTGGTGGAGAAAGCTATCAGTGCGATGCACTTGTAATTTACGGCGGTAGAAATCCCTTCAACCCTCTAAAGTTGAGGGGGACTCCTGTTGGCAACGTTGTTGCCTGCACCTACGACTACTCCAAGGTTGAGGAAAACGTCAAGAACTTTCTTTCCAAAATTTAGAACCTCTAAACGCTTTTGGTTCAGATTTAACGAATAAAAATGGAAAAACTTAATAGCCTTTTTCCGTAGAGTTGCTGGTGATTAATATGGATGTTAGAGAGAGGATAAGGAAGGTTGCTGTTCTTGGTGCCGGGCTGATGGGACACGGTATTGCAGAGGTATGTGCGATAGCGGGATATGAGGTTACTATGAGGGATATCAAGCAGGAGTTCATCGACAGGGGAATGAACATGATAAATGAAAGTCTGGCAAAGCTGGAGCAGAAGGGCAAAATAAAGAGTGCTGAGGAAGTGCTGTCAAAAATAAAAACTACACTCGATCTTGAGGAGGCTGTTAAAGATGCGGATCTGATAATCGAGGCGGTACCGGAAATTTTCGAGATCAAAGAGGAGGTTTTCAGGGAATGTGATAAAATTGCGAAGCCCGAATGCATATTTGCCAGCAACACATCCACGATGAGGATAACAGACCTGGCCAAGGTTACCTCAAGGGAGGACAAGTTTGCAGGGCTGCACTTCTTCAACCCGCCCGTTTTGATGAGGCTGGTCGAGGTGATAAGGGGAGAGAAAACGAGCGAGGAAACAATGCAGATCCTTGTCGAATTCGTCAAAAGCATCGGAAAAACACCCGTTAGAGTGGAGAAGGACGTGCCGGGATTCATCGTCAACCGTGTGCAGGCCCCTGCCGGAGTGCTGCTGATGGGAATCATTGAGAAGGGTATTGCCACTCCTGAGGAAGTTGATGCCACGGTCAGAAGATTGGGGCTGCCAATGGGGCCCTTCGAGCTCATGGACTACACGGGGGTTGACACCTTCTACAACGCCATGAAGTACTACGCCAAGACCATAAGTCCTGACTACGAGCCTCCAGAGTTTTTGGAAAAAATGGTAAAGGAGAACAAGCTTGGCAGGAAAACCGGACAGGGGTGGTACGACTGGAGTGCTGGCAGGCCGAAAATTGACTCCAGCAAGGCAACTGACAAGATAAACCCGATGGACTTCACCTTCGTCGAGATCAATGAGGCAGTGAGACTGGTTGAGATGGGCGTTGCGACACCTGAAGATATAGATACTGCCATAAAACTCGGACTCAACAGACCCTTCGGACCCTTCGAGCTGGCAAAGCAGTTCGGAGACAAGCAGATTGCCGCAAGACTCGAAGAGCTGGCAAAGCAGTTTGGCAAAAAGATATTCGAACCCGCCAAGACCTTGAAGGAGGGGAAGCTTGAGGAACTGCTGAAGAAGGGCAAAGAAGAGAAAAAGGAGGAAAAAGAGGAGTTCAAGACCATAAAAATCGAGAAACTTGAGGGTGGAATTACAAAGCTCATTCTTAACAGGCCGGACAGACTGAACACCATATCCCCAGAACTGATGGACGAGCTGGATAAAGCCATCACCCTGCTCTGGAACGACAAGGATACGAGGGTGATCATCATTACAGGTGCAGGTGACAGGGCTTTTTCTGCAGGAGCCGATTTAACCACACTGATAACCCACTCCTTTGACTTCCTGGAGCACAACAGGAAAGGTGAGAGGATTTTCAGGAGAATTAGCGAGATCCCGAAGCCTGTGATTGCTGCCATTAACGGCTACGCCCTTGGTGGTGGACTGGAAATGGCCATGGCCTGCGACATAAGGCTGGCGAAGAGGTCTGCAGTAATCGGACTTCCCGAGGTTGGACTCGGACTGCTGCCGGGGTGGGGAGGGACACAGAGGATGGTAAAACTTATCGGAATCAGCAGGGCGATGCAACTCGCTTTGACTGGAGAGAGAATCACAGCAGAGGAGGCTGAAAAATGGGGGCTAATCAACAAGGTTTTCGACGACGACAAGTTTGAGGAGGAAGTTATGAAGTATGCAAAAGATATTGCCGAGCGCTGCGCTCCAATTTCAATGGCTCTGATCAAAAGGCTGATCAACAAGGGTGGAGAGGTACCGATGGACGTTGGTTTGGAGTGGGAGTGCACGGCCGCTGGTTTGCTCTTCTCAACTGAGGATCTTCGAGAGGGGATCTCAGCTTTCCTGCGGAAGGAGAAGCCCCAGTTCAAGGGGCGCTAACTTTTTTACACTTTTCTTTTTACAAACACCTGAATGCGTCTCAGGGATGTTTTTGTCTCAGAACTCAGGAAAAAAGGTGTGGAGAGAATCGGAACCAGACTTAAAAAGGTGATGTCATCCAAGGATCCAATTGCAAGGATGGCCCTTTACGTTGCAAACGGCAAGGCGGAGGTTTGCAGAAGTGATGGTGGACTACAGCATTCCTTTACCCTTGATGGCCACTTCACAGCCTTACCACCCCAAGCGTACGTTGGAAAATGCAGCACTGAAATTCTGTTAAGCAGAGAGGATCTGATCAGACATCCCTTTCCCTACATTATTGTGGATTGCAGGTTTTACGGGGAGCATTCGGACAAGGAGAGGCAGAAACTGGAAATTCAGATTAAGAAGACTTTGGGTGTCGTCAGAGAATACATGTGGGATGAGAAGCTAATAGTGACCCACGACTTCGGGCATGGGAATTACTACCCATCAGCGGAGGAGTTCTTGAGAGAGAAAGGTATCAAGAGGGTTATCCTGCTGGATCCAAACGCAGAAGAGCTTTTTGGTCATTGCAGGGCTGAGTGCTTTGTCATAGGCGGGATCGTGGACAAATCCGGGACGAAAAAAGGCTATACCACAAGAATTGGCAGAGAACTGGAAAAGGAGGGTATCGATGTTGACTACAGGAAGATTGAGCTTCGTGGGGATGTTGTTGGTGTGCCTGACAGAATCAACCACATAACCGAGATTCTGCTTAAAGTCGTGCTGGATGGCAAGGACGTGGAGCAGGCCATAAGGGAGGTGCAACCTCCACTTGTGGCAAAGTGGAGGCTGAGGAAAGATTTGCACACAAGAACTGTCAGAGTTTGTGTGGGTGGAAAGACCTACAGGGTCGTGGCGAGGGGGGAGTTTGAGTACTTCAGAGAGTGGCTGAACATAAGGGAGCAGGATTTCTACGAAGTTTGCAGGGAGCAGAGGTTTTTCGTTGTGTCGGATAAAGTAATGAATTGGATTAAAACCCTAAAATGGAATGAAAGGAAGAGGTGTTTTAGGTTATGGTGATTTCTACTTGTCCGTTTTTTTACTTGTCCGTAAAAACAAAATTTAGCGTTAGTTGTTAACCATTAACTCCCCAAGTCAGCAAAAATATATAAGCATGCTGTCAATACACAATATGAATTTAGGTGAGAGTGTTGGGTAAGGTGCTGGCAGTTCTCATCGCGCTGGCATTGGTTGGTACGGCAGTTTACGCAAGGGCTGTGATAGAGAATACGGCAATAGTAACGGTGGAGAGCCCATACAGGGCAGAGGTTTATGCCTTCGTTCTTTATCCAGATGGGTTCAGGCAGGTTGGGAAGTACGAGGTTGATGGAGAAAGGAGTTTGGGTCTGTATCTTGGCAGTGCGAGGGCAGAGTGGATGGAAGAGTACTGCAAAAATGGGAGGCTATCTCAGCCGCTGATACTGATCGTTGCCGTGTCCGAGAAGGGAGTGGATGTGAAGGGTATTAATCTGGACTGGGATGATCTGAGGGCTGAGAAGGTTGAGCTGGATTTTAGGGAGAATGGAGAGCTGAAAAAGATTTCAGAGAGTCCGCTTGATGATCTCTACTGGGTTATTGAGGACAGCTATGAGTACACACTGCCGGTTGTTTTGAGCTATGTGGAGAATGAGGGGGATAGCTGGGGCAGCATGCATTATTACTACGCCAAAAACCATAAGGTTGGTTTTGCCGTTAACGCCTTCATAAGCTCGTGGAGTGTTGCAGGATACAATATAGTACAGAAGCGAAATAATAAGGGTGTTACACTACCCCTTGATGTTGGTGAAGATGGATACGTCTGGATGGATGTGAGGTACAGATACGAGAAGTGGGTTTACTACCTCGATGAGGATCCCATTCTGACAATGGAGCTTGTTTTTGTAAATGACTTCTATCCTGAAAGCCTGACAGCCAGAACTGCAAGGCCTGCAACTGCAGGGTTTGTTTCTGTTGACAGCTGGACGTTTAAGGGAAGGTACGTTGCCGACACCTCTACGTACCCCTACTATGTTTTCACAACTTACTCAATGTCAACGGACAAGTTCGCCATCGACTGTATGAAGTTCATAGACATTCTCGTGCTAACAGGAAAGATTAGCGGTAGGGCTGCGAATGCCGCCGGGGTTATAGGACTTTTTGTAGGAGTGGACTTTGAGTACGACAATTTCAAAGCTTTCTACTTCAGTGTGGTTCTTTACTCCTATCCTGGAACGACGCACAGGGTTTACATGGCCGAAAGTGAAGCTGTTGGAAGCGTTCCAGCTGTTTACTTTAAAGTGCGCTAACTTTTAATTTTTTCAAGCTAAACCAAGCTCCTCCTTAACGCCCACAAGCCCCCTTATGGCCACCTCGTAGAGCTTTTCCAGCGGCATGCTTAGTTTCTCTATCATCCTTATTCTGTTTCTGTCACAGCCAGCAGCAAAGCTCTTCTCCTTGAACTTCTTTTTGACAGTTTTTGGTGTAACCTCTGTTATTTTCCCACCCTTAACGAGGGCGCATGCAATCACAAGCCCGGAAACGCTGTCGGCAGCCTGCAATGCTATTTCCACCGGTTTCTCATAATCGCCGAAAAGCATGTGGTTATGTCTCTTCACAACTTCGGCAATTTCCTCGCTGACTCCCTCCTTCAACAGTATTTCCGCCCCAACAATCCCGTGCCTTTCCATATCTCCTTGAGTTTGCTCGTAGTCTATGTCGTGCAGAATGCCGATTGTCCACCACAGCTCCTCATCCTCCCCAAGCTCCCTTGCAAGCTCCCTCATCACAGCAGCGGTTGCTATGCAGTGCTTTATCAGTTTTTCATCCTTAACGTACTTTTTCAGGAGTTCAAGAGGTTCCATGATGGGAGTTTACTGCACGACATATTTCGCTTTCTCGCCCGAAACCAACATCAACCGACAGACAGAATTACTGACATGCTGGTGCCATGGAGGCGTGTTGCTTCCTGGCACTGCAACGCATGTGGGGTGTGCTGCAGAATTTACAAACCAAAGCTGACAGCCTACGAGTACCTGAAGCTCAAAAACACGGGTTTTGTGGAGGAAAAGGCAGGAAAGTTTTACATTCGCAAGATTAACGGGCAATGCCCCTTCCAGCGTGGAAATCTATGCACCTTGCAGCACACAATGAAGCCGCTCTCCTGCAGGATATTTCCCTTCAGAGTTTACACCAAAGGCGATGATGCTGCTCTCTTCGAGTTCGACGGAGAGGAGTACTACGTTTATGCCGACACCTTCTGCCCGAACCTCAAAATCAAATCCGACATGAAGCCGGCTAAAAGAGTGTATGAGCTTGTCAAGGAAGCTGTAATGATCTTCACTGGCAGAGATAACTTCAGGCTGCTCACAGCTCAACTAAACCCAAAAACTCCAGTGCTTCAACAACCCCATCACCGTCTGGCGAGGGCGTGACGAGATCCGCAACTTCCTTAAGTCTGTCATCGGCATTGGCAACTGCAACACCAAAACCTGCCACTTTGAACATCTCCACGTCGTTCTCGGAGTCACCTATCACGGCAAACATCTCTGCCTTTAGCCCCATCTTCTCAGCAATGTAGGCCAAAGCCCTGCCCTTGCTGACCTCCGCGTCCATTATGTGGTAGGCAAATCCAGAATCCACTATTTTAACGCCCATCCCACTGACAAGCTCTCTCGCCCTGTCAATGTCAAAATTTCTGCGAAGGCAGATTTCAGACTTCCTGTACTCAAAGTCGAGCAACTCCACATCAAAGTGTTTTTCAAGAACCTCAAGCGCTTTAATGCACTTCCCCTTATCACCAAGCACAACATCATCGCCATCGTACTCGAATCTCACAACCCCGCCGTTCTCACATATAACGATGTCGGACACGCCTATCAGTTTGGCAGCAGCCCTTGCAAAGCAGGAGATGTTGCCGGTGGCAAGTATTACCGGAACCCTAACCTTCCTGAGAGCTTCAACAGCCCTGCAATTCAGAGCCCTCTTCCTGTTCGTCAGAGTGCCGTCAATGTCGATGGCAACAGCTTTGGCGTTGAACATACCAGAAGTTTCGGGCAGAGATTAAAAACGCTTCACGACAAAATATAAATACACATGTGCCAACAATACTTATGGGGCTTCAACCGGAGCAAGTACTCCTGCTGGTTATACCACTTTTCAGCGCCATGCTCATCTACAACCTGAGGCGGCATGTTAAGTACCACACCTCCATCGTGCCATCTTTGATCTCTGCCCTTCTTGTGGTGTGGGCAGTACTGCTGTATCTCAATCTAACAGCTTACGCCATCCTGCTGTTTGCAATTATCGCACTTATCAGTATAATCTTCCTTCCGTCTGCGTGGAAAGATTGGGCCAAGATTCTGAAGCATGAAAAGGAAGGTGAGCCCAAACTCAGGGACTATCTAACACTTAGAATACTGGTAAGACTATCTTACAGGTTTGGGAGGCATAAAGCCGCCCTATTGTATGCTCTCAAATACTCTGCAGTATTTGCGATCACCTTTATCCTGCTCGGAGAGCTGCTGTCGTTAAAATACTACGCCATCAGTGGAATCATTGCCGCAGCGGTAATATTTCCGATCAACTACCGCCTGGCGAGTAAAACTCTGAAGGCCTTGGAAGCGTAAACTTAAATTTAAATATCAAACCTCCCAAGAAGCAGGCAATGCCCCTCAGAATTGCTGTGGTGGACAGGGATCGCTGCCAGCCAAAGAAATGCGGACATGAGTGTGTTAAATACTGTCCAAGGGTGAGGACGGGAGACGAGACCATCGTAATCGAGGACAAGGCAGTGATATCGGAAAACCTGTGCGTTGGATGTGGCATCTGCGTTAAGAAGTGTCCGATGCATGCAATATGGATAGTAGGATTGCCAGAGGAGCTTGAAGGGAAGGAGGTGCACAGATACGGCAAAAATGGATTTGTTCTCTACAACCTTCCAATACCAAGGAAGGGTTACGTGGTCGGCATTCTCGGGCCAAACGGGACGGGAAAGAGCACGGCAATAAAGATTCTGTCAGGGCAGCTTAAGCCAAACCTTGGCAGGGAGGAGGCAACATGGGATGAGATCCTTGACAGGTTTGCAGGTACAGAGCTACTGGATTACATGAAGGGTATCAAAGATGGCAAGATAAGGGTTAGCCAGAAACCACAGTACATCGAGGCAATTCCGAAAGTCTATAGCGGGAAGGCCTTGGAGCTGCTGAAGAGAGTGGATGAAAGGGACATGCTGGACGAGGTGGTCGAGAAACTTGGATTGAGCGAGGCCATAAACAGAGATGTCAAGGATTTAAGCGGTGGGGAGCTTCAAAGACTGGCCATAGCAGCATGCATTTTGAGGGACGCTGACTTCTACTTTCTTGATGAGGTCACATCCTACCTCGACATCTACCAGAGAACGGCGGTTGCCAGAGTTATAAGGGAGCTTTCAAAGGAGAAAACTGTGATGATAGTTGAGCACGACTTGGCGATTCTGGACATGCTGGCTGATTTCGTGCACATAACCTACGGAACTCCAGGAGTTTTTGGAGTTGTTACCAACGCCAAGGGGGCGAGAGTGGGAATAAACCAGTACCTGCGTGGATATCTGGCAGAGGAGAACATAAGGATCAGGGACAAACCCATCGAGTTTGAGGTCTTCCAGCCAAGAGAGGGGACAAGCGATAAGGTTTTGGTTGAGTATCCGGCATTTACCAAGAGCTTTGAGGGGTTCAAACTGGAAGTTGAGGGTGGAGAGATCTACTCGGAAGAGGTGTTGGGGGTTGTTGGACCAAACGCAACTGGGAAGTCAACCTTCGTTAAGGTTCTCGCTGGTGTGCTGGAGGATGATGAGAAGAAGGTCAAGCTGGATGTCAAGGTGAGCTACAAGCCCCAGTATGTGAAAGCAGATGTTGACATGCAGGTTGGGATGTTTCTGAGAAAGATAAACCCGATGATAGACAGCTCCTATTACAAGACGGAGTTCCTGAAGCCCCTGATGCTTGAGGATCTGATGGACAGGAACCTCGACGATCTGAGTGGAGGGGAGTTGCAGAGGGTTGCGATAGTTGCATGCCTGCTGAGGGAAGCTGATCTGTATCTGCTCGACGAGCCGTCAGCACATCTTGATGTTGAGCAGAGAACCGAGGCTGCGAGGGTTATAAGGAGGTTTGCCATGAACACCGGTAAGAGCGTGCTTGTCGTGGATCACGACATCTACCTGATCGACATGGTGAGCGACAGGCTGCTGGTCTTTGAGGGGGAGCCGGGAAAACACGGTATAGCGAGGAGGCCCAGAAGCATGAGGGAGGGGATGAACCTCTTCCTTTCAAAGCTGGGCATAACCTTCAGGAGGGATGAGGAGACAAAGAGGCCGAGGGTGAACAAGCCCGATTCGAGGCTGGACAGAGAGCAGAAGGCTGCTGGGGAGTACTACTACTATTTCTAAATCTTTTAAATTTACCAACTACAACCCTATCAGCCCCATCCTGTACATGTCGTTGCTCGTCAGAACTCTCTCACCACTTTTTTCCAGAACCTCAACCGTCCTCATGGTATCATCAATCTGCTCCAGCATGTTCTCCTTCTCATCGGGCAGCTTCCCATGCACCCCGAAAAAGATCGGCCCGCTTTTCGTGAAGAGGTAGTTTGAGACGTGATCGCAGGTGAAGTACGTCTCAACCTCTATCTCCTCAATCAGCATCCTCAGCTCCTCAAGCTGCCCCATGGCATCAAGAAGCGTTATTTCCCTTCCAATCATCTTCTCAATCGGTGTCCCCTCTATAACCGTCAGATTTCTAACTCTCACAAAGGTGGGCTTCGCTTCGTTAATAACTCTCGCCGTGTTTTTAGCATGCTTCTCGCTTCTCTCTCTCCCGCCCAAACCAGTTATAACGTAGTACGTGACTTCAAAGTACTTCGTTGCCTTCCTCCCAGCTTCAATCGCATCTTCTGGCTTGATCCCCTTGTTAACAAGCCGTAAAACTTCTTCATCTCCACTCTCAAGCCCCATATGCAGTCTCGTCAACCCAGCATCCTTCAGAGCAATTAGCTTTTCCTCCAGCATCTTCGAAATCGTCTTTATTCTGGCATAGGCAGTAATTCTCTCAACCTCTGGCCTTTTTTCCTTCAGATACCTCACGATCTCCACTATATCTGGGTGGATGAGGGGATTTGAATCTGCAAGAAAGGCCGTTCTCGAATACGGGAAATAATCAGGAATGTGGTCAATATCCCTCAGGATGTCCTCCTTCCTCCTCAGCTCGAACCTCATCCCCTTGTACATCGCACAGAAGGCGCAGCGATTCCAGTTACAACCTCTAACAACTCTTATCAAATAGCTTCCAGCCTCGCTTGGGGGGCGGAAGGGTGGAAAGTCGTACATACTATCTCCTCACGCTAAATCTCTTAAACTTCAGCATCGCCAAACCCTGCAGCCACATCCTTGCCTCCTCAGCGACCTCATCACTCAGCGAAATATGATCTCTACCAACCATGCCGTGATACTCTTCCCCAACAAAGAAGTCGATTCTATCCCTCCTTATGACTACCTGCAGGGGTTCGTCGTAAACGATGATCTCATCCCCGCTGCATTCTGCTCTCTCAGCAAGGAGTTTTCTAAGGAGATCAAAGCTATCCAGAACTTTGCATGCGTACTCTGTAAGATCCATAAAGACTCTCCGTTGGAAAACTTAAAAAAGTTGGTGCTTCTCTTTGCCAACATGGACGTTGTCGTTGCGGGCGTTGGCATAGCTGGTGCCTTCACGTTGAGGGGGTTAAGCAGGTCACTTGAGGTTGTTGGTATTGACAAGAGAGAAAAGCTGGGCTATCCTGTTGAATGCGGGGAGATAATACCCACAAAAAAGGAGATGAAAGTTCTTCTTCCAGATTTAGATGATTACTCCCTTTTTGATCTTCCAAAAAGATTTGAGAGCAACAGGACGAGGGAAGTGCACTTCATACTTCCCAACGGTAAGACCTTCGAGATTGACTTTGAGTTTCATGTTGTGGAGAGGGACAGAATGATACAGACCATTGCTCAGGAATCAAAGCACAGACTCATGCTTAAAACTCGTGTGAAGGGCCTAAGCGGGAATAAGCTGATATCGGAGCAGGATGAGATTGAGGCAAAAGTTATTGTGGCTGCAGATGGGCCAAACTCCAGAATTGCCAGATCCCTGAATCTACCGAAGCGAGAAACATCGCCGGCAAAGCAGTACGTAATGCGAGGAGTTGAGTGCGACGAGGATGTAGTGTACATGTACATCGGCAGAAAAATTTCTCCCGGGGCCTACGCCTGGATAATACCAAAGGGCAATGGTATAGCCAATGTTGGGGTTGGATTCAGACCGGGTTTTGCGGAGAAAGGCGATACGATCGTGAAGGCCCTTGACCGCTTCGTCAGGGAGTACCCTTTCTCTTCCCCCTTCCTCAAAAAGGCTGAGGTTATAAGCAGCATAGGGGCTGTCGTTCCTGTTGATCTTCCCTACGACAGGGCTGTGTACGGCAACGTCCTATTTGCCGGAGATGCTGCTAGCATGGTTATAAGCCACGTGGGTGGTGGTATTCCAACATCGATGGTTGCCGGAGATGCTGCTGCGAGAGTAATAAACGGCTTTTTTAACGGAGAGACACAGCTTGAGGAGTACGATTCGCTGTGGAAGAGATACCTCTACAAACCCCTTCTCAACGCCCACTATCTAAGGAGGATGTGGGATCGCTTTTCAGACAGCGACGAGAAAATAAACAGGATTCTCAGCATGGCAAGCAACTCGGACATGGGTAAAATCCTGAGATGTAGGATTCCGTTGAAGATTAAGCTCCTCTCACCCTTCCTACCGCTGATTGAGAAAATGCTGTAGGCTGCTATGCTATGATTGCCAAAAAATCGCAAGAGAAATATACAGGCAGGGAAGAGTGTAAGTGTTATGGGAGCTACGATAATTGTTGGCGGATTCTGGGGAGATGAAGGAAAGGGAAAGATCGTGGCGCATGTTGCGTACAGTGATAAGCCAGTGATAATCGCCAGAGGCGGAGTTGGACCGAATGCTGGACACACGGTTGAAATTGATGGGCAGAAGTTTGGTGTGAGGATGATCCCCTCTGGCTTCGTGTACAAGGATGCCAAACTTTACATCGGTGCGGGAGTGCTCGTTAATCCGGAGGTCTTTCTAAAGGAGGTTGATCTCCTCAAGGTGGCTGACAGGGCGGGAGTTGACTACAGATGTGCCATAATCGAGCCAAAGCACATAGAAGCTGACAGGGGGAGTGAGCACCTCAGCAAGAAGATTGGAACCACTGGCACTGGATGCGGGCCGGCAAACGTTGATAGAGTGAACAGAACGGCAAAGCAGGCCAAAGATATACCAGAGCTTGAGAAATATCTTGTCGATGTCCCCTTAGAGATCAACCAGGCTCTCGACAGGGGAGATTCTGTGCTGATTGAGGGCAGTCAGGGTTTCGGTCTGAGCCTTTACTACGGAACTTACCCATACGTCACATCCAAAGACACCAGCGCTTCTGCAATGGCATCAGATGTTGGAATTGGGCCAACAAGGGTTGATGATGTCATAGTGGTATTCAAGTGCTTCCCAACGAGGGTTGGTGCAGGCCCATTCCCAACGGAGATGCCGCAGGAAGAGGCTGAGAAGCTCGGAATAGTGGAGTACGGAACGGTGACTGGCAGGAGGAGGAGAATAGGATACTGGGATGGTGAATTTGCCCGCTATTCGGCAATGGTCAATGGAGCAACACAAATAGCACTTACAGGAATAGACAAGCTGGATAAGGAGTGCTATGGAGTCACGGAGTGGGAGAAGCTCACACCAAAGGCAAAGCAGTTCGTTGAGAAGGTTGAAGATGACGTGAAGGTGCCAGTAACGCTCATCTCAACCGGACCTGAGACAAAGCAGATAATAGACCTCAGAAAGGAGAAACTTTAAAATTTTAAAAAATTTTTAAGTTGCAGCCTTCTTCATTTTGAGTTTCTTCAGCCTGATGATGTTCTCTCTGTCCATCTCCTCAAGCTTGAAGGATATGAACTTCGCCAGCTCCTCCATTGTTGGGATAACCCTGTACTCAAGGGCGTTAACTCTCCTCTTCGTCCTTTCAATCTCCTCTATGAGCTTTCTTAAAGTAGTCTCGATTTCAGCAACTTCGAGCACCGCATCTACAAGTTCTTCGTAGGCTTCAACAGCCTCATCAACTCTCGTGGACGTGCTCAGAATCCCATAACCCCTCTCAGTTACCTTCTTTCTCACAGGTTCACGCTTTATGACTGGAACAACTACACCCATGATGTTTTTTCTCTTCATGCTGAACTCTGGTTGAACCTGACAGCAGGAAAAGGCTATGGATCTGACGGCAACTATACCATCAACGGCTATTGCAAGTGTCAGCTTCTCCCTCGCTTTTTCGTACTTCTCAACCATTCCCCCAATAACTTCCTTTGCCTCCTCAAGGAGCTGTCTGAACTCCATGATGAGACCATCTCTCTTCATCTTCAGCAGTGCATGGCCACGAGTAGCCATCTTGATTCTCCTTCTGAGCTTAATGAGCTCCATTCGTGTTGGCTGTACCTCTGCCATCCTCTGTCACCCCTAAAAAAATATTAGGAGGCTTCAGCCTCGGCCTCTGCCTGCGTTGCCGAGCCCTTCCTGTACTTGGGATGATACTTCTCGATGAACTTCCTCTCAACCTTTGTGAGTTCTCTCTCAGGCAGCATTGCGAGTAGCTCCCAGCCAAGGTCGAGCGTGTACTCGATGTCTCTGTCCTCGTACCTTCCCTGCTGCACAAATCTCCTCTCGAACTCGTCGGCAAACTTCAGGAAGAGTCTGTCCCTCTCCGACAGTGCCTCTTCACCGACGATTGCAACCAAGCCACGCAGATCAACACCCTCTGCATAGGCAGCGTACATCTGGTCGTTCCACTGCGGATGGTCGTCTCTCGTGAAGCCCTCACCGATACCCTCCTTCATCAGCCTGCTGAGAGACGGAAGGACATTGATTGGCGGATAAATACCTTTAGCGTGCAGCTCTCTGCTCAGAACGATCTGGCCTTCAGTGATGTATCCAGTCAGATCGGGGATCGGATGGGTGATGTCGTCACCGGGCATCGTCAGAATTGGCATCTGCGTTATCGTTCCTTTCCTTCCTCTAATTCTCCCTGCTCTCTCGTAGATTGTTGCCAAGTCGGTGTACATGTAACCCGGATAACCTCTCCTTCCGGGCACCTCTTCTCTTGCAGCCGAGATCTCTCTCAAAGCCTCACAGTAGTTGGTCATGTCTGTCAGGATAACGAGGATGTGCAGATCGTACTCGTAAGCAAGGAACTCTGCTGCAGTGAGGGCCATTCTCGGTGTCAGCAATCTCTCTATAGCAGGGTCATTGGCGAGGTTCAGGAAAACAACAGCCCTCTCCAACGCTCCGGTTCTCTCAAACTCCTTCATGAACTGATAGGCCTCTTCGTATGTAATGCCCATAGCTGCGAAGATGACAGCGAACTCCTCACCCTCTCCCCTGACCTTCGCCTGCCTTGCGATCTGCAGAGCTATATCGTTGTGCGGCAAACCGCTACCGCTGAAAATCGGCAGTTTCTGTCCTCTAACGAGGGTGTTCATTCCGTCGATGGCTGAGATACCTGTCTGGATGAACTCTCTCGGATACTGCCTTGCATAGGGGTTTATAGCAGCACCAACTATTGGCCTTCTCTCCTCAGGAACGATCTTTGGACCGCCATCTATCGGCTCTCCGGAACCGCTGAGGATTCTACCAAGCATGTCCTGAGAGCAGTTCAGCTTGACGATGTCTCCTGTAAATCTGACAGTGCTCGCCGTATCAACACCTCTCGTACCCTCGAAGACCTGCACGATCACGACGTCCTTCGACGTGTCGAGCACCTGACCTCTTCTCGTCGATCCATCAGGGAGGGTTAGAGTGACAAGCTCTCCGTACGCAACCGGCTCGGTCTTTTCAACAAAAACAAGAGGACCGGCAACCTGAGTTATGGTCTTATACTCCTTCATTTTCATCACTCTCCGAGCAGGTTCTTTCTAATCTTCTCAAGCGCAGCATTCATTGCCGTCTTGTAGTCCTCCTCGAACTTGGCCCTTGCGAACTCTTCCATGCCATCCACGCCCGTAATCTCTTCAATCGTCTTTCCAGCTTCGAGCGCCTTGAAGAACCAGTCGTTGATCTGCTTTATTGCCTTGAGCATGTCGTACTGCTTCTCAACGCTGCAGTAGGTGTCAACTGGATGGTAAGCATACTGGACGAGGTAAACCTCTCTGATTATTCTCGCTACCTCAAGCAGCAACCTCTGGGATTCTGGCAGGGCATCGCTACCAACCAGCTGCACTATTTCCTGCAGATTTGCCTCCTCCTGCAGCACCTCCATTGCCCATGCTCTCAGCTCATTCCACTCCTCACTGACGTTCTCTGCAAACCACTCCTTCAGGGTGTCAACGTACAGACTGTAGCTCTGCAGCCAGTTTATGGCGGGGAAGTGTCTTCTTGCAGCCAGCTTAGCATCCAGAGCCCAGAACACCTTGACAATTCTCAGTGTGTTCTGAGTAACCGGCTCACTGAAGTCACCACCCGGTGGTGAAACTGCCCCAACAACAGTAACACTCCCCACATTCCCGGCAAGGGTCTTGACTCTCCCCGCTCTCTCATAGAACTCTGCAAGCCTCGATGCCAGATAAGCAGGATAACCCTCTTCACCGGGCATCTCCTCAAGTCTTCCTGAAATCTCTCTCATTGCTTCAGCCCATCTGCTTGTGGAGTCTGCCTGAATGGCCACATCGTAGCCCATATCTCTGAAGTACTCGGCAATCGTGATGCCAGTGTAAACCGAAGCCTCTCTGGCAGCGACGGGCATGTTGGATGTGTTGGCCACAAGAACTGTCCTCTCCATCAATGGCTTACCGGTTCTCGGGTCTTCAAGCTCTGGGAACTCTTCAAGAACCTCTGTCATCTCATTGCCTCTCTCACCGCATCCAATGTAAACGATGATCTGCGCATCACTCCACTTTGCAAGCTGGTGCTGGGTTACGGTCTTACCACTTCCGAAAGGCCCTGGAATTGCTGCAGTACCACCCTTTGCAACCGGGAAGAAGGTATCAAGGATTCTCTGCCCGGTTATGAGCGGAACCACTGGTGGTAGCTTCTCCACGTAGGGCCTTGGAATTCTAACCGGCCACTTGTGGTAGAGCTTGAGCTCAGTTCCATCATCCAGAACAGCTACAGTGTCCTCAACTGTGAAGCTGCCCTCATAGATTTCGGTAATAGTGCCACCCTTGATGTTCGGTGGAGCAAGAATCTTCTGTTCAACTACTTCAGTTTCTTGGACAGTACCAATGATCTCTCCCGGCTTTACCTTATCACCCTTCTTTAGCAGGGGCTTGAACTCCCATTTTGCCTTTCTGTCAAGTCCCGGAGCCTCAATGCCCCTACCGATGAAGTCGCCACTAACCTCCTTCAGAACGGGCAGGGGGCGCTGGACACCATCGTATATGTTCCTTATCAGCCCTGGGCCCAGTTCAACGCTGAGAGGCATGCCCGTGTTCTCTACCCTGTCACCCGGTTTGACACCTGAAGTATCCTCGTAAACCTGAATGAGTACCTTATTCCCCACTAAACCTACTACCTCTCCCATCAGCCCCTCTTCTCCAACCTTACAGAGGTCGTACATTCTGGCCTTCAGTCCTTCAGCCACAACAAGGGGGCCGGAAATCCTGTAAATTTCTCCAACTAATCCAGCTTCCTTCACTTCCATAGGTCAACACCTATCGCCTTTCTTATCTTCTCCCTAATCTCCTCCACACCTCCTGTTCCACCTACCGAAACGAAGGTGGGTTCCACTTTCTCATCAATTTCCCTCCTCAAAACGGGAGGGAGCTTTCTGAGGTATTCCTGTCGGATAATAACAACACCAACGTCATCTCTCTTTAAAACATCCTCAACAGCCTTAACGATCTCTTCATCTGCTGAAACTTCGTAGATGTCAGATATCCCTGCCAGCATGAACCCGAGGGTGAAATCCGGATCACCGATTACTGCCAGCTTCTTCATACTATCACCATCTGCCTCTCGATCTCTTCATTGGACAGCCCATACCACTTGCCCCACCCAAGTATCCTGAGGTTGTCCACCTCCACCTTCTTCAGAACAACGTACTGGAGTACTGGCAAAATACTTAGCGGGTAGTTGCTGGCTCTCTTAGCAATCGTGCTTATCCACACCTTGTCAAAGTCTATCTCTACCTTGGCCACATCTCTGCCTTCAATCTGAATGTCCTTCCAGAACCAGTAGCCCTCCAAGGACTTCACCAGCTCCTCCATAGGCATCGCAGCAAGCTTCCTGACCTCATCTTCTGAGAGTTCATAACCGCCAGGTATTATGCTGGGCATTATCTCCTCCACCGTCGCATCGTCAGCCTTCAGCCTGAGTATCGTCTTGATGTTCCTGATGTCGATCTCCATCCTTATGAAGTCTAAGAACAGCTTCATTGCAAAGTCTGACGGGTTGAGCTTCAGCAGCTCAGTGTAGTAGATCTTGTAAAGCTCATCCTCAACCCTGCTCATGCTCTCGCTCCCTATTTTGGACAGAGCCTCGTAGTAGGGTGTGCCCTCAAAGGACTTTACGATCTCCTCAACATCCTTGACAATCAGGGTCTTGTAGAAGTCAAGATCCCTCTCCCCAGCCGGAACCAAGGTTTCTTCGATGATCTCCGGCTGAATTCCGGCAATTTTACCCCTGAGTATGTTGATTATGTTCCACACATCCCACTTTTCGAGGTACTTGGCAATCAGGAACTTGGATGCCCCAAATGACACCTCAATGAGCTTTCTGTAGGTTCTCGCAAGATTCGCTGAGAGGGCGTGGTCGAGCAATCTCGGACCGGAGTACTTGTACCCGAGTTCATCGACCTCCTTCTTGTACTCAGTCTCACCTATGTACCTCACAATCTCATCAAAATCCATGTTAAGCAGTTTCCTGAAATCCTCTGCCTTCAGCAGCCTGCTCTTCATCACCTTTGTTCTTGCAACAATGTAGGCCCAGGCAGCTCTATTTCCCCTGTATATCATTCGGGATCACCTCTGTTAGCCGAAAAGTATCTTAGAGATTTCGCTCATCTTCTGCTCATAGATCTGGTTTACGAGTTCATCGAAAGTCAGGTTTATTCTAACATCCCCACTCGCATCCTCGAGGATTACTCCTCCTATGCACTCAACATTGCCTCCGTAATTGACCTTCAGCTTCAGCTCCTTAATCAGATCCTTGACAAGCTTCTCGTCCTCTGCCCTTGAATACACGACCATGCCATCAGCAGCGTTCTTTTCGAGCAGGGTCTTCAGCACCTTCTTTCTCGTCTCCTCGTCCATCTCCCTTACTCTCTGCTTGAGAAGGTTGAACACCTCCTCAAGTATCTCCTTCTGAACGTTCAGCAGCTCCCTCTTCATTTCCAGTTTAACGCTGGAGATCTCCTGCTTCCTGAGTGCTTCAGCTTCTTTCTCTGCCTCCTCCCTTGCCTTCTTCAGTATCTCCTCAGCCTTGGCCTTGGCTTCGGCCAGTATTTTCTCAGCTTCTTTCTCTGCCTCCTCCCTGATTCTCTTGACCTCCTCTTCCCCCTTCTGCTGAATTTCCTGCAATACTTTATCCAGTGGCATCCGTTTCACCTTATCAGAATGCGAACATCAGTATGAACGCAATGACCAGTCCGAAGATGACTATGGTCTCAGGTATAACTGTGAACAGTATACCGAGACCAAAGAAGCCCCTGTCCTCTGCTGTTGCTCCTACAGCAGCGGCACCGATTCCACTTTCACCAAGTCCGGCACCAATACCTGCCAGTCCGACAGCAAGTCCAGCGCCAACCGCAATCAAACCCTTAGCCAGTGCATCTTCCACCATTTATACTCACCTCCAAGGTATGAGATCCCCGAACTTCAACCCACCGATTAATATTAAAATGAGGATGGTAGCCCCAAGCACCATCCTCGCCGTGGATACCAACCAGTAGTACTTTACAAACCTCTCTATGTTCCTCTCAGTCAGCACCTTTTCTTCCAGGAACCTCCTTACGTGCTCCTCGCCCGGCATGCTCAGAATGCGAACATCAGTATGAACGCAATGACCAGTCCGAAGATGACTATGGTCTCAGGTATAACTGTGAACAGTATACCGAGACCAAAGAAGCCCCTGTCCTCTGCTGTTGCTCCTACAGCAGCGGCACCGATTCCACTTTCACCAAGTCCGGCACCAATACCTGCCAGTCCGACAGCAAGTCCAGCGCCAACCGCAATCAAACCCTTAGCCAGTGCATCTTCCACCATTTATACTCACCTCCCACATTCACTCCTCAATAAACCTCTTTATCCTACCAAACGGCTCGTACAGCTTACCTCCACCCTCAAAGAACTTTGTAAAGAACTCGACGTAGTGCAAACGCAATGACTGCAAGCCCGGATCGAGGATGCCAAGCACCAAGTTGCCCAAGTGCCCGATAATGAGTATTATTGCCCCCAGAATAGGTATGCTGATACCCACGGGATCGATGATCTTCATGCCGATGAAGTTTATGACGAAGGCTATGTAAACCGACGACAGGCCAATGGCCAGAAGTCTGGCGTAGCTCATTATCTGCCCGAACCAAGTCAACAGCTCAACTGCGAGGATGACACCCATGGCACCCATCTTCGGCACTTCACCCATAACGAACAGAATGAACCACACGATCAACAGTGGCAGCGAGGCTATATAGAACATGTTCACACCAGCCTGCCAGCCCTCCATGAGTCCTGGAAGGGGCAGTGGTGGAACGTTGCCAGGATTTGGCCCAAGACCAAGCTGATAGAAGACGCCGACATTGTAGGCGAAGCCAAAGATGATCATTGCCAGGCCCAGAACACCTATGATCCATGAGAGCTTTTCGAGAACAGCCTCCTTAAGCCCGTGCTCGATGTACACGTTGTAGAATCCGAGGGCAAAGCCGAAGAGGATCTTGGCAATACCCAACACAATCGTTGCGAACAGCAAGATCTTGACACCCATCTCCTCAACCCTGTCGAAGATCGGATGACCGTGATGGAACTCATAGAAGTGCTCAAGCTGGGAGCCTATGAAGTGGATCTGGTAGGGTTCATACTCTCCGGGAACGACGAAGGGTCCAAAGCACTCGCCGTAGATTATACCGAACACGATGGACATGATTCCAGCATACACGCCAATGTTGAGCATCCTCTGCCATCCCTCTGTCTTGAAGACTCTCTTCAGGTACAGCGAGAGGATGGTGACAAGAAGACCATAGCCGATATCACCAAGCATCATTCCGAAGAAGATCGGGAAGAAGATCGCAATGAAGATTGTAGGATCGATTTCCTTGTACTTGGGCACTCCGAAGGTTGTGGTTAGCAGCTCAAAGTTCCTGACACCAACGGGGTTGTTGAGCTTTGTTGGTGGCTCGCCGTCTTCCTCAAGAATCTCAACAGCTATACCGTTGGAGTCAAGCTTGGACTTAAACTCGTTGACGGCCTTGGCGGGGATGTAGCCGAGAAGGACGAAGGAGTACTTCGAAACCAGAGTTTTGAGCGGGAGTTCGTACTTGTCCATCTGTATGCTGAGGTACTCCTCAATCGCCAGTAGAGTTTCGGCTTCCTTAACTTTGATCTCCTCTATTTCCTTCTCAATTTGCTCTTTCTTCGCTTGCAAGGCCTCTATCTCCTTTTCGATTTCTGCAATTCTTGCATCAAAGTCCTCAACATCCGGTACGGGAATCTCCCTAAAACCGAGTTCCTGAAGAACTCTGAATACCTCATCAGCGTAATCTACCTTGACGAACACAGCAACGACCAGCTCTTTCTCGTAGGTTTTGGCAAAAACCTCAAAATCGCTGGTTATCTGGCTTATTTTGGCTGAGGGATCTTCCTTTACAACTCCCACAAAGCACCTCAAAGTCCTGTACCCCTTGAGGAGCCTTGCCGGAATGCCAAGCTGTTTTAGGGGTTCAATCGTTTTCAGCTCCTCGTTCAGTGTGGCGACCTTCTCATCAACGCTCCTCAGATATTCAATCTTCTCACCAATCAGCTCCTGGTACTCTTCAAGCTTCTGCTTGAGCTGGGCCTCAATTTCTGAAGCCCTGTACTTTCTCTTGGGAACGATCCTTGAGGGATCAATTTTCAGGTGGGAGATGAAACTTCGCATCTGCACAAGCGCCCTTGACACGTAAGATGCGCTTTCGAGTGGCTCGCCTATTCTGAAATATTCTGACTCCTCTGGCTCTTCAATGTGTATGAGGTTCATGCGGTGCAACAGATCTGCGGCCTCACCCAGCTTTTCTCTGGGACCCACTACCGAAACCTTAACCATCTTTTCCGGCTTAAGCATGTCCCATCATCCCTATAAACTCGTTATAGAGAAAATCTACCGCCTTCCAGATGTTGTCCTTCCCCTTTTTTGCGTACTCTTCAATTTCCTTAGCTTCTCTCTTCCTTATCTCTTCCTTTTCAGCCTCAATCTGAGCCTTCATGTTGTTGAGAACTTCTTCCTTGATCTTTGCCGCCTCTGCCTCAGCACTTTCAATGATCTCTCTGGCCTTCATTTTTGCCTCAAGAATGGTGTTTTTCTTTTGCTCCTCAGCAGCTTTGATGCTTTCTTCAACTTTAATCTCTGCCTCTTTAATTTTCTCAAGAATTTCTGTCCTATCCATGGTAACCACCTTGATTAAATTCTAACCTCTAAGACATTCGAAAGCCCAACCAAACCATATTTAAGTTTTGTTATTTTTACGCTGCTTTTATCCCCAATTAAAAACGAATATTAATCGTTTCAGAAATATCGAACGCCAGAAAAAGCCGAAAACCGAAAACTGAATATAAGGGAGGAGATAAAAAAGTCCATGAAGGTCCTCGTTGTTGATGCTGGTGGAAGAGGAAATGCGATTGCTCACGCTTTTTCGAGGAGTGAGAGAGTTAAGGAGGTCTATGTCGCTCCCGGAAATGGTGGGAGTGAGTTCTTCCCGAAATGCAGGATTGCTGAACTGAATGGCAAAAGGATACCGTCAATAAGATCCATAGACGAAATAGTCAAGTTTGCTAAAAGTGCTGAGGTTGATCTTGCCTACATTGGCCCTGAAGAGCCTTTGAGTCTGGGACTGGTGGACATGCTTGAAGAGGAGGGAATACCTGCAGTTGGACCGAGAAAAAGGGCAACGATTCTTGAGGCGAGCAAGTGCTGGGCGAAGGACTTCCTGAGGAAAATTGGTGTGCCGATACCTGAGTACAGAAATTTCGACGATCCAGAGGAGGCGAAAGAGTACGTAAAAGAGGTTTTTAGCGACGGTATAGTTGTTAAGGCCGATGGTCTGGCAGCAGGAAAGGGTGTTTACGTATGTGAATCCGTAGAGGAGGCAATAAAGGCCATAGACGAGATAATGATTCAGAAAAAGTTTGGAGATGCAGGAAACAGAGTTGTGGTGGAGGAGAGGCTCAGGGGAATAGAGGTTGCGTTCACGGCCATAAGCGATGGAAAAGCGGTGAAGCCCTTTGGGCATGCCAGAGACTACAAGAGGGCCTTTGACAGTGATGACATCGAGGGGTTGAGGGACTTCTACATCGGCCTAACAAAGAAGTTCTACACAAAGTCTCAGATCGAGCAGCTTTTCAGAGAAGGAAAGCTGATCAACCCCAACACCGGCGGAATGGGTGCTGTAAGCCCCCATCCAGCGGTTGATTCTGAGATTGAGGAGAAGATCATGAACACTGTTGTGAGGCCGATTATCAGCAAATTCAAAGAGCTGGAAGGAGAGGAGTTCAAAGGTGTGCTGTATCCTGTCATAATGCTGGTGGAGGATGATGGAGAGCTGATACCCAAGGTTCTGGAGATCAACGTCCGGGACTGTGATCCTGGTGCTGAAGCGAAGCTTCCAAGGCTGGAAAGTGACATCGCAGAGATCTCAATGGCCGTGATTGAGGGTGAGCTTGAAGATGTTGATGTCAAATTTAGCAGCGATTACTGCGTTGCCGTTTGTGCTGTCAGCGGAGCACTGAAGGGGAGGGAGGGGTTGAAGCCCGGCTATCCTGCAGACCACTACACCAGCCAGCCGATTACTGGCCTGGAGGAGGCCATGAAAGAGGCTATAATCTACGCAAACGGCATAGCGAAGAATGACGGGTATGTAACGACTGGAGGAAGAGTGCTCACAGTTGTCGGCAAGGATTCAACCTTGGAGGGGGCAAGAAGCAAGGCCTACGCAGCACTGAGTAAAATAAGCTTCCCCGGGATGAGATACAGGAAGACCATCGGACTGGATGTTGAAGAATGATCAAACCACCTTTTTTAGCTGCTCAACGGTGCCGAGATATACGACTTCATCCTCAACCGCAAAAACCTCGATTTTTTCAGCTTTTTTGAGAATTGGGGATAGAAAGTTCAGCTGCAGAATATCACTGCCCTGCATTAAAGGTGAGAATGCTGGAAGGACGATCTTGGTTTTATCAGCAATCAAAAAACACGGAAAGGTGTAAACTGCACCCCTAACTCTCACTTTCACTGCCGGATGCTCGTGCCCCATGATGATTCTGTCAAACTCCACATCTCTATGGCCGTGAACAACATAGTACTCTCCAACCCTCACGTACTCCTTGAGCTCGATGCCATATTCGGCCAAAATTGCTGCAAGGTAGTTGTCGTGATTCCCCCTCACGACCTCAAGCTCAACGTCAATGGATTCAACAAACTCCCTCACATCCTCCCACTCGTAGGGCAGATTCTGGCTGAACTCGTGCTTTAAATCCCCAGCAACGATCAGTTTCTCCACCTCATACTTATCAATGATTTTCCTAACGTTTTTCACTATCTCCCGAACCTGCATTCTTGGTATTGCAACACCTCTGTTCTGCATGACATTCTCAAATCCAAGGTGGAGGTCTGCAATCACTGCCGTTTTTCCGACAATTGCTGCCTTCTCCGGGGCAAGAGTTATATTGTTGATGACCATATTACTCATTATAAAATGATGAAACGTAAAAGTTTAAAACCCCTTTGAACAGGTTAGCCAACTGCTGTGCGGAGATGTTGAGGGCGGAGAGGAGAGGTCTGGGCAAATTAGAGATTTGAGGATGTAGGAGAAAGGAAAATGACGCATGTGTTGATAAACGGACCCCCGGGAACGGGGAAATGCAAGTTGCTTGAGGAAATCATCAAAGATTTTGAAAACGTAGTCTGGGTCACAACCCTGTCGAGTGCAGAGTTTGTGAGAAAGAGGATAGGAAGAGACGATGTATGGATCATAGACACCTTCACATGGGGCAAGAGGGAGGAAGATGGCAGAGACATAATTGTGTCCAACCCCCTCAACCTCAATGAGGTCAGCCTCGCAGTGGGGAAGGTTCTGGACAGGATCGATGGGGAATACATCCTGATCATGAATTCCATCTCCGGTTTGCTGATATACCATAGCTACCAGAGGCTGATACACTTTTTGAGAGCTCTTCTCGTAAGGATTGAGAAGGAGAAAAGCCACGGTGTGTTCACCCTTGTAAAGCACGCCCACGACAAAAGTGAGGAAGTCTCCATCTCAATGTTCTTCCCCAACATAATAGAAACGGATGTCGGGATGGTCAGGGTTATCAAGTCAAGCGTGCCCCTTGAAAAGAGTGAATTTGATTTTGAAACTGCAAAAGAGATTATAAGGAAGATGCTGAAGTAAGCATATGGACGTATTTTACGTAACTCCAAGAGCCGAGGTTACAGATCCTGATAAGTGGTATCAGCCGGAACTCAGTCTCGTCAGAAAGCTTGAAAAGCTGATCGATGAGAGTGGCATCCTTGACATCTCGAAGGGTGATCTTGTTACCGTCAAAACCCATTTTGGAGACAGGGGAACAACAAGAACGCTGAGAAGCGTGTTCATCAGGGCGGTTGTTAACAAAGTGAGGGAGGCTGGAGGCAGACCCTTCGTTACGGAAACCACGGGTTTAGGGCTGACGAGGATCAGGACCACTGCCTACGGCAGAATGGAGATCGCAGCAGAGAACGGATACACCCACCACACCCTGAACGCCCCCATTATCATCGCAGATGGTCTGCTCGGCTTTGATTTTGTTGAGGTGGATGTGAAGGGCAGACATTTGAGAAGTGTGAAGGTGGCGAAGGCCATAGCCGAGTGTGATGCTGTGATCTGCTGCACCCACTTCAAACTCCACATGCAGGCTGGAATAGGTGGGAGCATAAAGAACGTTGGCGTTGGGTGCGTTGCCAAGCCCTCAAAGTTCGATGTGCACCTTTCAAGGCTTCCCGAGATAAACGAGAATTGCACAAAATGCGGGAGATGCGTTGAAATCTGTCCGGCAGGTGCAATTGAGAACTTCAGGATTGTCGAGGATAAATGTCTCAAGTGCCTCGGATGTGCAGAGGTCTGCGAGGAGGATGCGATCACCACCCACTGGGTTTATGGAAGAGACGTTGCGGAAAGGACTGTGGAGTGTGCAAGGGGTGTGCTCAACGTTAACAGTAACTTTGCCTACATCAACTTCCTGCTGGACATAACACCCCACTGCGATTGCCATCCCTTCAGCGATCTGCCAGTTGTTCCCGATATCGGCATACTGGCATCTAAGGACATCGTGGCAATCGACAGAGCGAGTGTTGATCTGTACATAAGGGCTCCGGCAATCAAGGACTCCCTGCTGGAAAAAGAGAGATTCTGGAGCTGGACCGATGTGGAAGGGATGCTGAGCTACGCTGAGGAGCTTGAACTTGGCAGCCAGAAGTACAGATTGGTTGAAGTTTAACCAGAGGTTCAATCAAAAACGTCCAGAACGTCCAGCTTTTCCACCTTGCTTTCCACACCGAGGAGTTCAGAAAGGCTTGGCTTGGTTCTCCCCTCATCCCCGCTTACAAGCTCCTTGATGTACAAACCGGCTTCAGCTTCAATTTCTATAACAGCAACTCTGCCGGTGTGGTGAAGTAATTTGGCATCAAACACCTTCCTCACCCTAACTCTGTCAGCCCTCCTGTGAGCAACCCTTCTTGGTGTCCTCTGCTCTATCTCACCCCTCAGCTTCTCCAGTGCTGCGATTAGCTTCGCCCGATCAACCTCTCTTTCAAAAACAACCTTGGCCCTGTACTTTTTCCTGTGCCTCTCCATCTTCACCTCCCTGACTTTTTCAGCGTTAGTGTACTCCAGATCCCGGACTTTCACCGCCCCACTGCCTTCATTTATCACCCTCTCGACATCCCCAATGTCCAGAAACCTTTTTCTGGGTTCTATCACCTCCAGAACGAAGGGTCTTCCACGGCCGAGCATTCTTGCATCCACGTCCTCTCTTCCAGCTCCGTGGAGCTTTGCATCCCTCGCCTCAAACAGCTCAACTACAGGTGTGGCTACCAGCTCCTCCACCGACGCAACGTATCTTTTCCCCGTGTAGTTGCAGATCTCACAGCCCTTACCGTTGCAGAACCTGCACAGCCACCTCGTCTGGGAGATGTTTCTCACCCTCTTGATGTAGCGGCCGTAAATGTACACCGGCCTAACTTGGAGCTCAAAGCCAAAGGTTTCCAGGTCGAAAATTACGGTAATATCGGGATTTGACGATACAATTTTTCCCGTGATCTCAGCAATTGCTCTGCTCAGCATCTGAGTGAAGCTCCTCTTTATATCGTACTCCATCCCTCGCCTCTCCATAAGCTCTTTAAATGCTGCAATACTGCCGTAAACCCTGCTTCCAACCTGGAAAGTTCTGTACTCGTACTCATCCATTTTCTTTGCGATTTCTCTGGCAAATTTCTCCACGTTATCAAAGGCGTTGCAGCACGCTGTACACCTTTTACCCAACTCCCCCCTTCCAATGAGCTGAAGACAATGCCTGCAAAGTTCCACACGGAAAGTTTGGTAAGGACTTTAAAACCCCTCGCCCTGCACAGGGCATGAAGGATGTAATTCTCCGCATCTATGATACTGCCAGAATGCAGGAGTGGAAACCCTGGGATCTGCAGACAGAGCTGAGAAAAATCTATGAGGATGTAATAGCAGTTGGAGACGACCTGTCCTTCACACTCAAGCTGAAGGAGGAGCTAAAGCGAGTGGATCTTGAGAGGTTCGGTGGCAGAAGGGTAAAGATTCACCCCTTCAAGGAGGCGTACAGATTTGAAAGGGGATTCATAGCTTATGAGGGGAAATTTTTGAGAATAAGCAGGGAAATTGACAAAAAATTGCTCTCAGAAATTCTTGACGCTATCCTGCCTGAGGGCTGAGCATTCCCTGCAGCTTTTTCTGAGTCTCTGCAAATCTCTCTCTCAGCTTCTCCTCCTGTCTCTGTAAGGTCTTTATCCTTATCTCGTAGGTCTCCTTTTTTTCTGTAAGCTCCTTAACAACGTCCTCCTTTTTCTCCCTGACAAGGATGTTTCCAACAGCCTTGTAGACCGGTGCATCCTCTCCTATCTTCTCCAGCTCCTGCAGAGCCTGCTCCGTATCACGAAGCAAAGCTTCAACCTGTGCCCTCTGAGTTATCACAGCCTGCAACTGCTGCTGAAGCTGCTGCAACTGGGCCACAAGATTCTGAACCTGCGGTGGTAGCTCACCCATCTCCCAACACCTCTTCTATTTCCACACACATCTTGATCAGCCTTAACCACGAATTTATCGCTGCTCTCAAATCAGACACGCTCTCCGCTTCGATTGTTAGTAGTAGCTTTTTGCCGGATTGATAAATTTTTGCCCTGCTTATCGCCTCCGCTTCCTCCGGTTTCAGAATCTCAGCCAGATGTGGCACACCTTCCACAACGATTTCCGCAAAGTTCACACACCCATCCTTTGCGGTGGGTTAAAAAAACTTGCTCGCTAATTCCAGAAGCGCCTCGTCCTAACGTACTTCCTCTCGGCCTCGATGAGGGCCTTGAAAAAGTCATCCTCGCTGATGTAGTACCTTGAAAGGATTCTCGCAGCCGTTTCGGCACCTATCCCGTAGGTTGAGAGGGCATAGATCGCTCTTTTTCCATACCCCCTAACAAGGTTTGCCAGCCTGAACAGCTCCCTCCTGCTGAAATCCTCCGCCTTCCTTCTTGAGTTGAACACTGCAATCATCGGAGAGCCGCACTTTATGCAGGTAAACCTGCTAAAGCTTCCAACTGTTTCACTGTAACTCGCCCCGCAGTTGAGGCAAAGCACCCTGCATACCTCCCTGTCAAGCCTCCTTTTGAAGGCTTTGAGTATCGCCTCTGTTGATCTCACAGCCAAGATGTCCATGGCCCTCTGCCTTGCAGCCATGCTGATGGGGCTAAGCTCGTTGTAAACCGACACGTCTATTTTCCCAGCTTTTATGTCTTCAAAAACCTTCTTTGTCCTTTCAACATCCATTTTCTCCAGAAATATCTCTCTCAGAGCCTCTCTGTACACAGGAGTGTCCTTAAGCTTTAAAACGAGGTTTCTCAGGTTCACCCTCGCAAGTTCGTCTTCCTTTGATATCAACCCAAACTTCCTGGCAGCGTTCACAATCTTCCACTGCATCAGTCTTGTATCCATCACAGCCCTTTCAACAAGAACTTCTACACTTTCAGGCTCCACAGCTTTTATGACCTCCTCAACCTCCCTCGGTGTTGAGGGAGAGAGCTTTATGCGGTAGGGATCCACCTCAACCGCAACGCTGCTACCTCGCCTTGCAGACAGCAGCAGTGCAAGGATTCTCCCGATCGTTTCATTAACCTTGTGACCAAAGCAGGCGTTTACCACTGTCACACCCTCTGATCCTTCAATCGTGATGTGGACATCTGTCGGTACAGCAAAACCCCTCTTCATGTGCTCCTTTATTGTGCTCACAACCCTCTCTACAGCATTTTCATTCGCTATATCTTCCAGCATCGCTGATGGGGATGAGGTTCTAATGCACCCAGCTATCCACTTCCTCAGCTTTCCCACATCCTGGGCCACCTCAAATGGTACAGGAATCTCCTCTCCCGCCCACGATGGGATTTCACCCTCCACAGCAACAGGTTCGACCTTCACAACATCTTCAACGCTCAAAACCCTCCACAGCTCTCCCTTCATCGCAAAGATCTCACCGCTGAATGTGGAGAGAAAACTCTCATCGAGAGACCCGATTGTTCTGCCTGTCGTGATGTCCACAACCCTGTAGTGCTTCTCATCGGGAATCATCGAGATGTTATCGTAAAAGTATCTCCTCGTGCTTCTTTTAGCCCCAATTTCTCCATCATCGTAGAATATCCTGCCAACATCGCTGAGATACCTGCAAATTTCATCGAACTCCTCAAAACTAAGCTTTCTGTAGGGGTAGGCCCTCCTTATGATCCTGTACGCTTTCACTGCCTCAATTCTACCATATTCAAGAGCTATTGCACATATCTGGTTTGCAAGTGCATCCCAGCTCTTTTCATGCAACTCCGCATCCTCCAGAAGGCCGTCTTTCGCCCTCCTGACAATAACTACTGACTCCAGAATGTCGTCAAAGCTGCTTGCAACGATATAACCCTTAGAAAGTTTTCCCAAGCCGTGTCCACTCCTGCCAACCCTCTGGATCAGCCTAACAACCTGTCTCGGACTTCCATACTGGATTACAACGTTAACGTGCCCGATGTCTATACCAAGTTCCATTGAAGACGTGCATATCAGCGCGTCAAGCTCCCCTTTCGCAAATTTTTCCTCAGCTTCAACCCTCGCCTCCCTTGACAGGCTACCGTGGTGTACTTCAGACTTAACAAGCTTTCTCAGCTTTAACCCGATTGCCTCTGCTGTCTGTCTGGTATTTACGAATATCAGAGCTGGACCATGCTTTTTGACAATTTCAGCCATGAACTCAAGCTCTGCGGCGATTTCCTCATCAACCCCAAGCTCCTCTACATTCCCACCGGACGGCTTAACCACATGAAGCTCGTAATCCTTGTCCACTCTCCCCTCCAGAATTTCTGCTTCGATCCCAACAAACTTGGAAATTCTCTTTGGATCGCTGACAGTCGCTGAAAGACCTATGCTCTGGAAGTCTGAAATCTCCCTCAGTCTCTCCATTGCAACGCTTAGCTGAACCCCCCTCTCGCTGTCAACAAGCTCGTGAATCTCATCCACAACCACAAATTTAACGTTCTTAAGGGCTTCTCTCAGCTTTTTGCCGAGAAACAAAATCTGGAAGGTCTCGGGAGTGGTTATCAGAATCTGCGGTGGCCTTTTTGACTGCTTAGCCCTGACACTATCCGGAGTGTCACCATGTCTGATGTCAACCGTAATTTTCAGCTCTTCCGCCATTCTCTTAATCCTTCGCAGCATATCCCTGTTCAAGGCCCGGAGGGGTGTTATGTAGAGCGTTACAATCCCCTTCCCCTTCCTGTCCATCTCCAGCATTCTCTCGAAAATTGGTATCAACGCTGCTTCTGTCTTTCCACTTCCTGTGGGCGCTATTATAAGCAGATCCCTTCCAGAGAGTATCCTACGGTAGGCTTCAAGCTGAAAATCGGTAAGCTTCTCTATTCCAGCAGCTTTCAATGCTTTTTCGAGTTCCCTGCTGACCATTGCAGATCCTGCCTTCTACGCTGGTGTTATTAATGTTTACTTTCACTGACCCTCCTCACATTTAGCCTGTCAAAATCGCTATCAAAGGAATATACCTCCTCAACACCATTTTTCATCATTACTACATACGCCACTGCGTCACAAAAACCAACATTTTTCTCTTTAGCGATTTTTAAAGCGTTCAAGCAGTCCTTTTTTGTAACATCAAACACCTTTACGTTTCCCGCTAAAAGAAGAAATTCTTCAATTTTCTGAGCTTCGTTCAGGGGCAAGTAGCTCTCCAGCAGATTCGCTATCTCAGCTACCTGGACAACCGTTATGCCTACTTTCTCTCCATCGTTAATCCTAGCCACAATTCTTTTGGCAGCCTCCTTCACTCTCACTTCATGGGGTTTCAGTTTCCTCTTAGGCTTGAGAAATGCATGAACGAAAACGCTTGCATCAACGAACCTCAAGAATCTCCCTCCTCACAGATTTCCAGTCGGATAGATCGGATTTAATATCTATCTCAATTTTATCGAAAAATTCTGTTAGATCAACTAAGTTATACGGCTTTATTATGATCGTATCGCCTTCTGCCTTTAGAACGACCTTTTTTTTCTTAGCGTACTTTTCTCTCCACGTTTTAGGCAGTACCACTCTGCCCTGTTTATCCAGCTCTTTGATAATTTCCATCTCAGATGTCATGACAAAAGTTTAGAAATGGTATTACTTAAATGTTACCACCAAAATGCATCAAGAGATGGGAAAAGATTTAAAATTTCCTCAAAATAAACCTGAGGTAATGCCAAAAATCGATGATGTTGACATCCAGATTTTGAGGGAACTTCAAAAGGACGCCAGGAGGAGCCTTAAGGAAATTGCGGAAAAGGTGGGGGTGGCTGAGGGCACCGTTTACAACAGGATAAACAAGATGAAGAAGATTGGCCTGATAAAGAAGTTCATTCCGGTTGTTGACTACTCAAAGCTCGGATACGACATCATCGCCGTGATAGGCATAACTGCTGAAGGCGGGTACCTGACTGAGATAGAGGCTGTAATAGCACAGGAGGGAAACGTTACGGCTGTGTACGATGTTACAGGCGAGTACGACATGATCGTTGTGGCAAAGTTCAAGGACAGGGACAGTCTGAACAAGTTCGTGAAGAAGGTTGCAGGGATGGATAAAGTGATAAAAACCTACACAATGCTCGTCCTGAACGTTGTAAAGGAAACGCACCTAATAGAAATTTAAGTTGTGTACTCCGCATTCAGCTTCACGTAGTCGTAGCTCAAATCGCAGCCTATTGCAAAGCCCTCTCCCCTCCCCACTTCCAGGTCAATCACTATTCTGAAGTCGTCTGCCATGATCTTTCTCGCCTCCTCCTCTCTGCCTGTTGGCTCCCCTGACTTAACAAGCGTAACCCTCTCTTCTCCCTCATCGCTTTCAAAAGCAATGGTTATGCGGTCATCGATCTCCGCCCCGCTGTATCCAAGGGCGGCAACTATCCTGCCCCAGTTCGGATCTCTGCCAAATACTGCCGTTTTTACGAGCAGAGAGTTTGCAACCGACTTTGCCATTCTGTCGGCATCCTCATCACTTTTAGCCCCCCTGACAATGACGTCAAAAACCTTGGTTGCCCCCTCACCGTCCTTGGCAATCTGCCTCGCAAGATTGTAGCAAACCTTTTTCAACTCCTCATCGAAAATTTGCCTGTCAACTCTCTCCTTCCCAGTTGATATTAGCAGCACAGTGTCGTTGGTGGATGTATCTCCATCAACCGTAAGCCTGTTAAAGGATTCATCCACCGCATGCTTTAGCATCTCGTAAAGCTCTCCGCTATCAAACTTTGCTGCTGTGAAGATGAAGCAGAGCATTGTGGCCATGTTGGGAGCTATCATCCCCGCCCCCTTCGCCACGGCCGCAATTTTTCCTTTGTTGGAGCTTGCCTTTTTAACGAACCTGTCGGTTGTTAGAATTGAGCGTGCAAAACTGTTAGCGTTCTCAACATTGCTGCCAATCCCAGCATAAACCTCCGGAGCCTTCCTTCTGATCCAGTCCATATCCAGCTTTCTGCCAATAACCCCCGTAGAGGCTACAGCAACATCCCTCTCATCACATCCAAATAGCTTGGATGCAATTCTGCACATTTCCCTTGCATCCTCAATCCCCTGCCTGCCGGTGAAGGCGTTGGCATTACCGCTGTTCACAATTATTCCCTCAACAACCCCGTCAGATATATTCTCCTCGCAAACAACAACTGGTGCCGCTCTGATTCGGTTCTGGGTAAAAACTCCTGCTACAGTCCCCCTGCATTTAACCATACCCAGCCCGTACTTGCCTTCCTTAACACCATTGCAAAGAACCCCCTCAATGTCCGTTATCTCCATACCCCCCCCGCCTTCGAGAATGTTTTTAAATTGTTAGATTTGAGAAAGATTTTAAAATCAGTTGCAGAGGGGCAGTAATGATTGAGGGACTGCCAACACTTGACGATATTGATTGCAGCAACAAATTCGTTCTTCTGAGGGTTGACATCAATGCTCCGATCGTCAACTCCACCATCCTCGACACCACAAGGTTTGAGAGCCACATACCAACGATAGAGGAGCTTTCAGACAGCAAGCTGGTGCTGCTGGCCCACCAGAGCAGACCGGGCAAGGAGGACTTTACAACGCTCGAAAGTCACGCTCACACACTCTCACGCCTTCTCGGCAGGAGAGTTGAGTACATCGACGAAATTTTCAGCAGGAATGTTATCCAGCGAATCAAAGAGCTGGACAACGGGGACATACTGCTGCTTGAAAATGTCAGGTTCTATTCTGAGGAGCAGCTCAACAGAGATGCTGAAGAACATGCCCGATCACATCTCGTGAGGAGGCTGAAGGGTCTTTTCGACGTTTTTGTGAACGATGCCTTCTCGGCATCGCACAGAAGTCATGCCTCGCTTGTTGGCTTCGTCCCGGTTTTGCCCTCAGTTGTCGGAAGGCTGGTGGAGAGGGAGGTTGTAGCCTTAAGCAAAGCTCTGAAAGGAGAGGGGAGAAAGCTCTTCGTGCTCGGTGGGGCAAAGATAAAGGACTCGGTGAAGGTTCTCAAGAATGTTCTGACGAACAACATTGCGGATATGGCCATTCTGACAGGTGTGGTTGCAAACTACTTCCTGATGCTCAAGGGCGTGGACATAGGAGAGGAGAACAAAAAAGTTGTTGAGGACAACAAGGAAGGTGTTAAAGATGAGGAGATGAAAGCACTTCTTGAGAAGTACTCCGACAAGATCTTCCTCCCTGTTGACTTCGGTGTTGACAAGGGTGGTGTGAGGGTCGACGTCCCCATTGAGAAGCTGGATGGCAAGATTATGGACATCGGCCTTGAAACCGTGAACCAGATATCAAAGATCATCCCGGAATACGACTATGTAATCCTGAATGGACCTGCAGGCGTTTTTGAAGATGACAGGTTCTCGCTCGGAACTTATGAGGTGCTAAGGGCTGCAACAAAAGCGAGGTACTCTGTTGTTGGCGGGGGACACATTGCTTCAGCGGCAAGGCTCTTTGGCCTTGAAGACAAGTTCACCCACGTTTCCACCGCAGGAGGGGCGTGCATCAGATTTTTGAGTGGTGAGAAGCTCGTCGCTCTTGAGGTTATCAAGCACTACTGGGAGAGTAAGTGGCAATCGGTAATTAATAACTATTGACTAAATAAAAATTTATAAGCTTCCATTCTCCAAAAAGATTAATCAGAGAAATTTATGTTTTAGAAAAAGTTAAATAATCAGCACCAATTTCAAATGAAGAGGTGTGAAGAATGAACATTCAAGAAGAATATGACAGGAAGCTTATCAGTCCCGAGGAGGCTGCAGGGCTTGTCGAGAATGGGATGCACATTGAGCTTGGTGGTGCGGCAAACACCGCCCTGATCATAGACAAGTACCTGGCAAAGAGAAAGGATGAACTGGAGATGGTGGAGGTCGGCACCTTTATAGATATAGCTCACTACGAGATCTTGAAGGTTGACCCGCAGAGGGAAGTTTTTAAGTGGTCGAGCGGTTTTCTCTACACTCCCGTCAGGAACTGCAGCAAAGAGCTTGGTCCATGTGTCTTCAGACCCAACCTCTATCATGATGCCCCCAAAATCGCAAGAGAGGTTACTGCTGACAAGATAGATATTGCCTTCCTCGTCACCACGCCGATGGATAGTCATGGATACTTCAACTTCGGAATTACCTGCTCCCACCTCAAGGCCCTGGCTGAGGCTGCCAAAAAGGTCGTTGTTGTTGTGAAGGAAAACATGCCCTGGGTCAATGGAGGGTATGACGAATGCATCCACATTTCTGAGGTTGATTACATTGTGGAGGATAAGGAGTTGCCCGTGCCCTTCCTGCCCTTCACACCTCCCCCCTCGAAGGAGGACGAGATGATTGCAGAAAACATCCTTGAAGCAGGGTTGATAGAGAACGGATCCACGCTTCAGGTTGGGATTGGTGGTCTGCCTAACACCGTGGTGAAGATGCTGAAGGAGGCGGGCTACAAGGATCTGGGAATACACACTGAGATGATTGGGGACGGTATTCTGGAACTCATCGAAGAGGGCGTTGTTACCAACGACAAGAAGAAGCTCGACAGGGGGAAGAGTGTATTTACCTTTGCCCTTGGAACCCTGAAGCTCTACGAGTACCTCGACAGAAACCCGGCAGTTGCCACCTACCCTGTTGATTATACAAACGATCCATTCATAATCGCCCAGCAGCCGAAGATGTTCTCACTCAACCAGGCAGCCCAGGCAGACCTCATGGGTCAAATAAACTCCGAGCAGATGGGGTTGCTTTCGCCCACAGCCAAGCTCTATCAGGTGAGCGGGACTGGAGGACAGCTTGACTTCGTCATGGGATGTCTATTCAGCAGAGACAGGAAGGGCAAGAGCGTTCTGTCGATGTACTCAACCTACAACGGATCATCAAGAATACTCCCCATCCTGCCAGCAGGTTCTGCAGTGACTGTGCCGAGATCCATGGTGCAGTACATCGCCACCGAGTGGGGAGTTGCCTATCTCAGGGGAAGGACGATCAAGGAGAGAGCAATAGCGATGATACATCTTGCCCACCCTGACTACAGAGAATGGCTGGAGGAGGAGGCGAGAAAACTCGGAATATTCCCACCAAAGTACACAATGCCAGCCGAAACTCCAGAGTGGGTCTTAGTCAGGAGAGACTGACCTTCTTTTATTTCCATCTCAACCCTGCAAACACTTCTTCAGGAGAAACCTCTGAGGAATTCATAACCATTAATTGTGAAAATCTATAAACTTCAACTGTTAATAAAACACCTTAAAGTGTGCTCCAAGGAAACAGTGGAGATAGTGCATGTGAACATGATTGTCCTCGGCTTCGTTAGTCTGGTAGTGGGTAAGCGTTATCTATGCTCACTCTCTGAGTTTTGACACTTTGCCTTTTTAAACGGTGTAGGATTAACGAGGAACATCAAAGCACTTGCAGCTCCCGCTGTAAACGGACATACTGGAGCTGCATTTGGCAGCTTCGATCTTCTGAGAGCACAGCTCATTGCAGTTGTCTCAACAGTTGCCTATGCCTTCATCGTCACATACATTCTCGCAAAGCTCGTTGATGCTGCTGTCGGCTTAAGGGTTGACGCACAGGAAGAGTACGTTGGACTGGACATCTCGCAGCATGAGGAGGTTGCATACACGTGAGGTGATAGAATGAAGATGGTTGTTGCTGTAATAAGACCGGAGAAGCTGGAATGCGTTAAGAGGGCCTTAGAGGAGAAGGGTTTTGTTGCCATGACTGTAACTGAAGTGAAAGGCAGAGGTGAGCAGAAGGGAATAAAGCTGCAGTTTAGAGGTAGAGAGGTGGAGGTGGATCTGCTTCAAAAGACGAAGATAGAGATAGCTGCCAATGACGATGACGTTGACGAGATAATAAAAACCATCGTGGATTCTGCGAGAACCGGGAAGTTCGGGGATGGCAGGATATTCGTCATTCCTGTTGAGAGGTCTGTGAAGATCAGGACTGGTGAGAGTGGCCTTATTATTTTTCTTTCAGTTTCGCCATCAACCTGTCAGTGAACTCTTCCAGATCCTCAATATCTCCTTGCAGTATCTCGTAAATCAGTTCATCATCAACATCCCAGTAAATGTGTACAAGTCTGTTCCTAAACCTCGCCATTCTCATCAATCTTTCAGCGAATTCATCATCAAAAAATCCTGTTTCTTTCATTACTCTGAAAGTATCTGCATAGTCTTCTGGAACTCTCAGCTTGTTCCTTGAAATGATGTGGTTGCAGATATCTGTAGCAGCCTCAATGGCCACGATGAGGAAGTACTTCGCACTCGCCACGTAATGTGGGTTCGATAGAAAGTCGTTTTTAGAGAGTTCAGACAATTCTTTAAGCATTCTCAAAGCGTTGAATAGTTCTGATGAGAGTTTTGTAACTTTTTCCTCATCAAATTCCAAGAACCTCCCTCCTGTACCTTTTCCTGAAGTAGGCGAAATCATGATATTCAGAGATCGTTCGAGTCTCGAATTCAACTCTCACCTGCTCATCTTTGCTGAAAAGGATTAAACCGTTCTTTATCACGCCAAATCTGAACGAAAGTGGGGCAGAGTTCAGAATTCTTACATCCACAGGTAGTTTGAGGGTTTCTTCCAGTTCGACCTCAAGCTCAATCTCATAGAAGACATCTCTACTTTCTGTAAGGTATATTGCCACATCCACATCTCTGAAATTGCCTTTCAGGAAAGAACCGTGAATGTAGGCAAAAATTACCTCCTCTCTCTTCTTCAGAATATCAGCCAGCTTTTTCACAACTTTTTCCCTCTCGACCTCTTTGGTGCAGTGAACCTTCACACCTACAGTTATATCTGATTTCTTTTATAGTTTATCCCCGGCCCTACATTGCGGGCTACGGCAACTATGCCGGCGCCAAGCATTCTCCCGCCAACTCCAGAGATAAAACCATAGAACCAGAATAAATTTATAAAATTCCCTCAGAAGTAGGGTGAGATGAGGGACCTTCGCAAACTTGATGCTTACCTGGACAAGCTCAGGATAAAGGAAACAGACAGCGAGGAGAGGAAGATATATGCTGAGGTTCTGGATGGCAGAACTCTGAAAACGCTCTACAAACTGTCAGCCAAGGGATTTATAAAGGCCCTCGGAGGCGTTATTAGCACTGGCAAGGAGGCAAACGTGTTCTATGCTGATGGCCACTACAACGGAAAGGATGTTCCGATGGCCGTCAAGATCTACAGAATAGAAACCAGTGAGTTCGACAAGATGGACGAATACCTTTTCGGAGACGAGAGATTTGACATGCGGAGAATATCCCCCAAGGAAAAGGTTTTCATCTGGACGGAGAAGGAGTTCAGAAATCTTGAGAGGGCCAAGGAGGCAGGAGTTAGCGTTCCAGAACCCTACACCTACATGAAGAACGTCCTGCTGATGGAGTTCGTGGGTGAAGATGAGCTGCCCGCACCCACGTTGATAGAGCTTGGCCGAGAGCTGAGAGAGCTTGACGTTCAGGGTATCTTTGATGATGTTGTTGACAACCTCAAGAAGCTGTACAGAGAGGCTGAACTCGTTCATGCGGATCTCAGCGAGTACAACATAATGTACCTGGACAGAGTGTACTTCATCGACATGGGCCAGGCTGTGCTTAAAAGGCACCCCATGGCTGAAAGCTACCTGGCCAGAGACGTGAGGAATCTGGTAAGATTTTTCGGAAAATTCGGTGTTAAGGCGAGTGTTGAAGATCTCCTCAGGGAAATTAAAGGTGATTGAAATGAACGCTATAGAGGTAGAAATTCCAGAAGATAGGATCGGTGTTCTGATCGGGAAAGAGGGTGAAATAAAGAAGTTGATTGAGGAGAAGACCGGCTGTAGATTGAGGGTAAGCAGCAAGTACGGGAGTGTCAGGATTGAGTGTGAGGATGCTCTGGGATTTATGAGGGCAAGGGATGTGGTAACGGCAATAGCCCACGGCTTCTCAGCGGATACAGCGTTAAGGCTGCTCGACGATGAGATGCTCGTTCTCGATGTCATAGATCTCTCATCCATGATTCCAGAGAATGCCATGAGGAGGATAAAGGGCAGGATAATCGGGAAGGAGGGCAAGATGAGAAAACAGATAGAGGACATGCTCAATGTCAACATCTCCATCCACGACAAGTTCGTTGCAATTCTGGGCGAGGCAGAGAATGTTGCTGCTGCGAGGGAAGCGGTGATAATGCTGGTCGATGGTGCTCAGCACTCCACTGTTATCAAGTTCATGGAGAGAAAGAGGAGAGAGCTGAAGTCCAGATCCCTTGACTGGATATGAGCTGGCTGATAATAACTGAAAAGGATAACACCGCAAGGAGGATTGCATCAATTCTTTTTAGGGACGTTAAAACGCTGAAAGACAGAAAAGTTAGCTATTACTACTCACCTTCTCACAATGCTTACGTTGTTGGTCTTAAAGGACACATCGTGGAGCTTGATTTTCCAAAAGAGCTTAACAACTGGACCAAAACCCCCCTTGAAAAGCTGCTGGATGCCGAACTCGTGAAGAGTGTTAAGGAGAGAACGATATCAGGAATACTGAAGAAGCTTGCAAGGGATGCGGAGAGAGTGACCATAGCCACAGACTACGACAGGGAGGGTGAGCTGATAGGGGTTGAGGCCTTGGAGATCGTAAAGGATGTGAACCCAAAGGTCAGGGTGGACAGGGTTAAGTACAGCTCCGTCACGGAGAGGGAGATCAAAGAGGCGTTCTCCAACCCTACAGAAGTTAATTTCAATTTGGCCAGTGCTGCAATGGCAAGACAGAAAATCGACCTGATCTGGGGTGCCACACTTACAAGACTCGTGTCAATACATTCCGGAAGGATGGGGAGAGATTTCCTCAGCGTTGGTAGAGTGCAGACCCCCACCTTAAGGCTGATAGTCGATAGAGAGAGTGAGATACAGAATTTCAAGCCGGAAAAGTACTACGAGATCTTCGCCGATTTTGAAGGGTTCACAGCAAAGCACCCGAAAAGGTACAGCAGCAGGGAGGAAGCAGAGAAGATATTCAAAAAGGTTGGCGGTACAGCGAGAGTTGTTGAGTTCAGCAGGAAAAAAGTTGAAGAGGCCAAGCCCACACCCTTCAACACCACCGAGTTCCTGAGGGCTGCCTCAGCCTTCATGTCCCCCCATAAAGCAATGGCCATTGCAGAAACCCTCTACATGAACGGTTACATCAGCTATCCGAGGACCGACAACACAGTGTATCCAAAAACGCTGAATCTCATCCAGATCGTCAAAGCTCTGTCCTCCCAGTTTCCGAAAGAGACAGAAATTGTTTTAACGCAGGACAAAATTGTTGCCTCCCGGGGAAGGAGGGAGACAAAAGACCATCCACCCATCTACCCTACAGGCGTGGCAAGCAGAGAGGAGCTGTCCAAGGATGAGTGGAGGATATACGAACTCGTTGTGAGGCGTTTTCTTGCAACCCTCGCCCCAAAGGCGGTGTGGGATGTCAGAAAGGTGGAGCTTGAGAGCAACGGTGTTAAGTTCGTTGCAAATGGAAGAACGATCGTTGAGAAAGGGTGGAGGGAGATATACATCTACTTGAAGGCTGAAAAAAAGGAGATACCACTGCTGAAAAAAGGAGATGTGCTGAATATCCTGAAAAAGAGGCTGGAGGAGAAGGAGACAAAGCCACCAGCACGTTACTCTCCAGCATCCTTGATCAAGCTGATGGAGAAGCTGAACCTCGGAACAAAATCTACAAGGCACGAGATCATTCAAAAGTTGATGAGCAGGAGATACATCCACGGCAATCCCTTCAGACCGAGTGAGACTGCTTTTTCAGTCATAAACGTGCTGAAGGAGAGCGCAGAGACAATAACTTTGCCGGACATGACTGCAAAGCTTGAGAGGGAGATGGACCTGATTGCTGAGGGCAAAAAGAGAGAAGAAGACGTTGTTGAGGAGTCAAAGCAGATGCTCAAGCAGATTTTGAGAAATATCGATTACGGGAAGCTAAGCAAGGATCTAAAGGAGGGAGTTAGAAAAGACAAGGTTGTTGGGAAATGCCCTGACTGTGGTGGGGAGCTTGTTGTGAGGAAATCCAAGGCCGGGAAAAGGTTCATTGGCTGCACAAACTTCCCGGACTGCACCTTCACTCTGCCCCTTCCCCAGACGGGTACGCTCTACATCACCGCCAAGGAGTGCAAGGAACATGGGATGAAGGAGATAAGGATAAGGACGAAGAAGGGTTACTGGAACATCGGATGTCCCTACTGCAACTACCTGAACTGGACGCAGAGCCAAGAAAAGTAGGTCACTTAAACAGGCTGAGCAGGTCGTCTATTACGGCAACAACCCTGTCTCCCGCTTCTGTAAGCTTGTACAACCCGGAATCTTTTTCCACAAGCTCAAGTTTTATTAAAGCCTTTAAATGGCGGTCAAGAATGCTCGGATTCAGTCGAGTATCAAACATTAACTGTGAGAACCTTTTTGGACCCCTTTCAAGACTGTACAGGATGTCACTAACACCCTTTCTGGCAATTACCTTCAGTACGTCCTTTTCAACTGTGATGTTATCTCCGCCATGATCGCCAGTTTCTATCATTTCGGGCACCCATAAGATGGTCTGTTAGAGTTATTTTTAAAGATAACTTTGTCATAAAAAATTACCTTTGTGAAATTACCCTGGCAAAAGTCTTATACTTTCAGGACAAATTTTCATCATGAAAGCTGGCTCAATTGCCTCCAATCCGACCAAGCTCAGGATAATGAAAATTCTCGCAAAGAAAAGCACAGATCTTCATGGAATTGCCAGAGCAACAAGATTACCTGAGGTTTCAGTAAGGGGGGTGCTGGACGAACTCGTAAAGGATGGGTTTGTTAGAGATGAGGAGGGTGTTTACACGATTACCGAAGAAGGTATAAAAGCCCTGAAAGTTCTGAAGGTCTGAATGCTGATAGAGAGGGACAGCAAAGACGAGAAAATTTTCATTTTCAGGAACATCGTGGAAATAAGGATCCCGAAGAAAATATACAACAGGCTGGCCAAAAAATACTCGCAGGAATACATAATATCCTTCTGCGATGAGAAAAGGGTTTTGAATCGTGTAACTGGTAGGGAACTCGTTTTTGTGACAAAGGAGAGTGGCATTCCACTCTTGGGTCACTCAGCTTTTGGCATCATAGACAGAGGCACGAATTTACTGCAGGTCAGATGCATATCTGGCTGCAACCTGAGCTGCATCTTTTGCAGCGTTGATGAGGGTAGAATGAGCAAGACCAGAAAAACGGACTACATCGTGGATCCGGACTACATGCTTGAGGCCGTGGAGAGAGTGGTAGAGTTCAAGGGGAGGGGTGTGGAGATCCATTTGGATGGGCAGGGTGAGCCAACCCTCTACCCGTACTTTGAGTACTTTGTCGAGAGGGTTAGCAGGATTAGGGGTGTTGAGGTTATTTCAGTTCAAACAAACGGAACACTGCTCAACGATGAAAGGATCTCTGCCATAGAAAACCATGTTACAAGAATCAATCTCTCTATCAGCTCAATGGATCCGAAGCTGGCAAGAAGGCTCCATGGTCCTTACAACCTGAACAAAGTGCTGGATGTGGCCGAGATGATTGCCAACAGTAAAATGGATCTGCTAATTGCCCCGGTGTGGGTGCCGGGATATAACGATAGTGAGATACCCAAGATCATAGAGTTTGCACTTGAAATAGGTGCTGGCAAGAAGTACCCACCACTCGGAATTCAGAAGTACATACCGTACAGATTCGGCAGGAAGACTGGCAAGAGCATGTCCTTCAGGGAGTTCTACTCAAGGCTCAGGGAGTTCGAGAGGGAGTATGGTGTAAAGCTCATACTGAGACCTGAGGACTTTGGAATGGAGAAAAGAGAGAGGTTACCCTGCCCCTTCAAGAGGGGGGAAAGGGTGAGAGCCAGAATAGTGGCAGAGGGGAGGCTTGTTGGTGAGAAACTTGTGGTTGCGAGAGACAGGAGTGTTGCGGTGATGAGCGAGAAAAAGGTTGGAGAGTTCGTGGAGTTTGAAGTTGTGCAAACCAAGGACGGCATAGTCGTGGGGGTAGAGAGATGAAAGGTGGTAGGATTGCCCTGATATCCACAAGCATCAAGGAGGGGATTGAGGAGCTTGCAAGGAAGCTCGTGGAGATGGGGTTTGAGGTGCTGGCAACCGAGGGTACTGCAGAATACCTGAGGGCGAAGGGCGTTGATGTGAGGAAAACATCAGAGGTTACGGGACTCGCAGAAAGAAGGGAGCTTAAAACCCTTCACAACAGGCTTTATGAGATGATATTCTCTGGCCAGATCAAAGTTGTCATTACAATACCCTACAATTTTGAAGAGCGGCCAAGCTTTGAGAACATCGACATTGGGGGGATATGTTTGATAAGGGCTGCTGCAAAGGCTGGTGCTCTCGTAGCTTTTGACATTGAAAGCGCAAAGGAGGTTGTTGAGACCTTAGAAACGGGATCGGATGAAATCAGAAGAAGGCTGATCTGCAAGGCCTTCAGGTTCACATCCAGTTATGATGCCAAGATAGCGGAGTGGCTGTCGGAGGGTTGTGATGAAACATCTGATGAAACACCTCGAATTTAAAAGAAAGTACTTACAGCCACTGTTAAGCGGGAAAAAGAGGCTTACAATAAGAAAGAGAACGAACCTAAGAGAGGGTGATGAAGTTTACATCCACTGTGGGGGGAAGATAATCGGGAAAGGCAGAATAATTTCCGTCAGGAAAAAGAAAATCTCAGAACTTACGGAGGAGGAGGCAAAGCTTGACGGCTTTGAGAGCTTAGATGAACTCATGGAGGAGCTTGAAAAATTTGGGTATGGGGATGAAGTTTACGTTGTGCATTTCGAGTTTGAGCCTTTGGATTCTGTCAACCCGCACACAATGTACTACGGTGATGCGGATCTGAATGAGATTGCTGAGAAAAGTCTGAAGTATCTCAAACTTGATGACAGGAAAAGGAAGATCCTTGAAGCTTTCCTCAAGTACGGCAGCATAAGAAGGGCAGCGGCAAAACTGGGCAGCTACAGGAAGAGGGGGGAGATCAGGAAGGTTCTGAGAGAGTGCTATACAGAGCTAAAAAGGCGGAATCTGATCTGAACAAAAAGATATTTAGTGTTTAAAATGATGGATGTTATGAGGCTCGATGACCTGAAAGTCCACGTAATATCACTCCCCCTTCAGGAGCCAGTCCAGTTCTCCTGGGAACCTTTCCCAAGGCCTGTCTATGTGTACAGCATTGTTGAGGTTATTAGCGGGGAGTACAGAGGATACTCGGCAGTAGAGTTTGGACCTGCATACAAGCAGTACCTGGAAACAACTGTAAAACTGACAATTCAGGGTCTGAGAATGGAGATAGATGAGCTTGATCCGAGATTGCTTGAAATCGGAAGCTGGGCAATACAGCGCCTCGGCGCTCTTGAGGTGGCGGTGTGGGATTTAATTGCAAGAAAAGAGGGTATGCCACTCTACAGATTGCTGGGAGGCTCAAGAAAAAAGGTAAAGGTTTATGCAAGCACCGGAAGGCTTCTAAATCCGGATGAGACGCTGAAGCTCATCGACAGCTATTACGACATGGGCATTGATGTCGTTAAGCTCAGATTTCGCAGAAGCAGGATTGATGACGATCTGGAAGTGCTGAAAGCCGTGAAGAGAGAGTTTGACATAACTGTGGCCATTGACGCTAATCAGGCGTGGAGCTACACACCACCGTACTGGAGCAGAAAGCAGGCTTTAAGGGTTGCGAGAGAGCTGGAGAGGTACGACGTTGCCTGGCTGGAGGAGCCGCTCTACAAGGATGATGTGGAGGGGTACAGATGGCTGAGGGAGAATACCACAACCGAAATAGCTGGTGGGGAGCTTGAGCACGGGCTGCAGAGGTTCAGGATGTTGATTGAAAAAGGCGCCTTTGACATAGTGCAGGCCGATGCAGTTTACTCCAACGGAATTTCCGAATGCAGAAAGGTTGCGGCCCTCGCCGAATCCCACAACCTTAAGTTCATGCCCCATGCCTGGGATCCGGGCTTGGGTTGGTTGGCGAACCTGCACCTCGCAGCATCACTACCCGAGAAGCTCTGCCCTTACATCGAAACACCTCTCGACCCCCTGTGGTGGAGGGATGTGATGTTTGGTGTTCTGAACGGCAGCGTGGAAATCGAGGAAGGCCATGCGAGACTGCCCGAAAATCCTGGATTTGGTTTTGAGCCAGACGAGGAGAAATTGAGAAGGTTCAGAATTTCAATTTAATGAGAAAATTTTTATTTTTTGATGGTCTATGTTTATACATGTTCAGGATCATAGTGTTGTTCACACTCTTTCTGATTGCTGTTTCTAACGCTTCAGCCGTTGAGGAAATTACGATTGAGCCCAACGCCATAACCGGAAATATTGGTGATGTTGTATCTTTCACAATCACAGTACATCAGGTGTGCGAGGAAAGATGTCCACTCAGCATAGAAGACACGCAAATACACCTTTATGGATTGGAGAAAGTATCCGAAACCCCCTGGGTAGAAGTGGAAAGCTATGTTTTTCAGAAAACTATCGAAGTAAAGATACTTGACGAAAATGCCACATTAAAGGTTATCCGGGAATGTCCGAAGTCTGGCACGATATTTAAAGAAGTAAAATTTGAAGGTGCAACATCCCCTGATACCGAACTTCCTGAGATTTCCGGTAAGGAATTGCAATCAATGACACTGGAAGAGGTTGCCAAAGCTTATGGAGTGGATGTCGAATTGCTGATTTCTGAGCTGGGCGTTCCGGCAACAAAGGATACGAGAGTCAAAGACCTGAAGAAGTATGGAATAAATCCTTTTGATGTTAAGGAGGCTGCAGTTAGAGCGGCAAAATTACCAACGCAGGGTACTGATTTACTGCCGAGAACTGTATCTACCGGGCACGCAAACTGGTTTGATGTTGGACTGCTGTTAATCTTACTTGTAGCATCAACAGCAATATTTTTCGCCAAGAAGTATAGCTTGAGATACCTGATTCTCGCCACATACTTCGGATATAATTTCCTTCTCAGGGAGGCGCATCTCTGCACTGTAGGCACACCACAGCGTATCCTGTTTAGATTGCCGGAGATTGCTGCTGGACATTTTGTGGAGTGGGGGGCACTATTTTTCATCCCAGTTATTTTTACTCTCGGTTTCGGAAAAATTTATTGTGGTTTCGTCTGCCCCTATGGAGCATATCAGGAATTTCTCAGCAAGATTACCAAGAAAAAGATAACAGTTCCACATAAAATTGATAAAACTCTTCGTTTTCTCAAATACGCACTGCTCGTGCTTTTAGTGTCTCTCGCTCTACACTTGGAGGACATAGTGGGTTTGGAGTTCGATCCTTTCAAGTTCCTGTTCAGGTCGGAAGGAACGTACATCACAATAGCTCTGCTTGTCGTTCTTACACTGGCCTCTGTTTTTATTTACAGGCCTTGGTGCAAGTACATATGCCCACTTGGAGCAATTTATGCGGTGTTGTCCAAGTTTTCCTGGTTCAAACTTGAATACGTCGAAGATGAGTGTGTTGGCTGTAAGCTTTGCAATAAGGCGTGTCCGATGCAGGCGATAGAGTGCGGAAAGGTAGATGACTTTGAATGTGTGAGGTGTGGGGACTGCGTAGTTTCATGCAAGCGACATGTGATCAAGTTCACCTCCAGTCATATCCGCGTTACAGCAGTTGTTTTAGCTTTGATTTTCACGGCAATAGTTTTCACAAGCGCCTCACTCCAGCTTCAAACAGAAGATGTTGGTACCACGAAAAGCTACATCCACAAGGAGACGGGGCAGGCCTATGTAGTGCCAGGTTTGCTGGGAGAAGATTGCGCGACGTGCCACTATTCATCCTCACCATCAAAGAAAGATCTTACACAATTCGCAATTGACTGGGTGGAAAATGGCAGAGATTTTAATGCTATAAATAATATCGACTCTGACGGTGATGGATATTCAAATGAAGCAGAATGGAACGCTGGCACGAATCCAGGAAATAGCGAAAGTCATCCTTAAAAAGTTGCAACAATCGAAGAACTACACTAACACCGATCACCCAATATGCAACCGCCGAATAATCAGAAAAGTTTTAAGAATGTTGTACAACATCGATCATGGAATTTGAGACAGTTGTGAACTCGACCGTTGAGGTGCTGAGAAAAGCCCATACTGAGCTTCCTCCTGATGTTGTTACAGCCATCAAAAACGCCTATGAAGTTGAGGAAAGCGAGATAGCAAGGAGAAATCTTGAGGCGATACTGCAGAACATCGAAGCAGCGAAGAAGCTGGGAGTTCCGATGTGTCAGGATACTGGCATTCCGGTGTTTTTTGTTGAAATTGGCAGAGAGCTGGACTTGGATTTTGATCTATGTGAGGCGATCAGGGAGGGAGTGAAGAAGGCTACAGCAGAGATCCCGCTTAGACCGAACGCCGTGCACCCGATAACGAGGGAAAACAGTGGTGACAACACCGGAATGCACGTACCGCAGATAAACATTGAGTTTGTGGACGGGGATGAACTCAGAATCGTTGTAATGCCAAAGGGTGCGGGAAGTGAGAATGTCTCTGCTTTGAAAATGATGCTGCCAACTGAGGTATCCAAGATAAAGGATTTTGTCGTTGAAACCGTCAAGAGAGCAGGTGGCAAGCCCTGCCCACCGATTTTTGTTGGCCTGGGCATTGGTGGTACTTTCGATGGTGCTGCTAAGCTTGCAAAAAAGGCCCTACTGAAAAACGTGCTGGAGATGAACGAGTTTGAGAGAGATATATATGAGGCTGTTAATGAGCTGGGAATTGGTCCCATGGGTCTGGGAGGGAAAACGACAGCTTTGGCTGTGCTTGCAGAGTTTGGCCACTGCCATACAGCCTCACTACCAGTTGCGATAAACATTCAGTGCTGGGCCAACAGGAGGGCTGAGATAAGGTTGAGGTGATGTTTATGGAGCTGAAAACTCCTCTGAAGGTTGAGGATGTTCTGAAGCTGAAGGTGGGAGACACTGTTTACGTTACGGGCGAGATCTTCACGGCAAGGGATGAGGCGCATGCCAGAGCCCTTGAGTACATGGAGGAGGGCAAGGAACTCCCCTTCTCGTTTGATGGGGCTGTTGTCTATCACTGCGGACCTCTGGTTAAGAAGGACGGAGAGTGGAAGGTCGTATCTGCGGGTCCCACAACCTCGGCGAGGATGAATCCCTTCACACCGAAGATTCTGGAGAAGGTTAGCTGCATGGCCATAATCGGCAAGGGTGGGATGAGTGATGACGTTGTTGAGGCCATGAGGGACAAGGCTGTGTACTTGGCCTTTACCGGAGGTGCAGGAGCACTTGCAGCCCAGAGAATTAAGAGGGTCAAGGATGTAATCTGGGAAGATCTTGGAATGCCGGAAGCCGTGTGGATCTTTGAGGTAGAGAAGTTTGGGCCGTGCATAGTTGCAATAGATGCACACGGCAGGAGTCTTTACAAGTGACGGGTGGACGAAGTTTTCCACCCATTTTAACCAGCTAATTTGTTTATCTCATCAACTTTCTACACTCTTCAAAATTCCGGGTAGCTCTACCACTAAATCTCCTTGTAATCTAATTCCATTTTGAGATATTCTATTTCCACGTACGGTTTAACCTTCATCACCCGCAGTCCATCGTCACTGAAAACCCATGCAGAACTATCACTCAGTGGTAATGTCTGATTGCCGAATTTTAGGGGATAACTTCTGTTCGCGTGAAACAATAATATCCTCTCCCCACTCAAAGCGAATGAAAGGTTGAGTGAGTAGTTTTCGGCAGGTAAGAACTTCGAAACCCCGTAGCTTGTTCCGTATAAACTCTCAACTCCGAAAGAGAAGTTGCACCATCGCTTTGACTCATTAAGGCAGCACAGCAATCCAAGTGTACCGACAAGTGCCTTACATCCATTAACATTCGAATAAACGATAAGTTTGTTATCAACAAGATCAAACTTTTTCATGAACGGAAAAATGTCTTTTTGGCCGTATCGATAGCTTTCGATTGGCTTTCCTTCAATGAGGTGATAAACCCTGAAATAAAGAAACTGAATAATTTTATCTTGATTGGTTTTACTGGCCTGATCGCTTACATTTTTCTGTGTTTCACCTCCCTCGTGTGGGAGCACGTGGGGCAATACAAATACGGCAAACAAGATAAAAAATGTAAATATAATTAGAGCCAAAACTCTCTTCATAGTCTCAGGTCCCCGTTCTCTATCATGATACTTAGATTGTCTCTGTCCTGCAATAGTGCCAGTAATCCCGGTTTCACTTCACCAGTTTCTCCGTTTGAGAATAAATCAACTACTCCGGATGGAATTAGGTAACCCGAATTACAGGAGTCGGTGTGACAGTAGCATATTGATCCCAAATATATCCCTACCTGAGTTGCATAGTATATCTGACCTTCACAATGCGATCCTTGGAAGTTATGCGCCAACTCGTGTTGAAGTATTTCCTGCCTCGTTCTAAGAGGATACCAACTTCCATCATCAAAGGTTGTTCTGATAACACATTCATCAGGGGCCGAAGCAATCGTTGCACCGCCAAATGGTAAAATCTTGCCACTAAACAATTGTTCCATATGTGTATTCATATCTTGGTCGCCATATTTCTCTCGCAACTTTAGAAGCAATTTTGCACCGTCATTGATATTGTTGAAAGTTGAAAAGTCCATCGTGTAAGAAGGAATATCAAAAGTAATTTGAAGCTGATCTTCAAATACACCTTCAACGAGATTCATGACATCTCTCATCTGCATGTACCATTCTGAACCATAAGCGTTGTAGTATTCCTCATCACCCACAGGATGCATTTCAAAGATGTACATATTTCACCTCCTCAGAGAGGCAAATTAATTCGCTCCACGTCCCACTGCCAGTAAGAGACAAGAATAAGTTTGCCATCTTGTCTACCAATTGTTTCAAAGTATTTTTTGAATCCGTTCATCTCCACGTACCCCGAGATCGTTTTATGGATGTTTAATCTGCATTTGCCTTCTTTGTGCTTACCCTTATATTGCCATGTCTCGTTCAGAATTCTTCTTTTAGTTTTGTTTTTAATTTTGTACTCTATTGTCCACTCTCTATTACCGAAATAATTAGGTTCCAACCTAAGTTTTATCGGTTCAACGTTTCGACTTATAGGTAAGAAAACCTTACCGTACTTTAGGTTTTCCTGTAGTTCTTTGTGGTCCAATATTACAATCTCAAAGTTTTTCAGACCCTTCGGTACTGTGAAATTGAGATTGCTGGCACTTACTCTCCAGACTGCATTTCCAACGATGGAGATTGCTGCCATGCTCGAAACTAATTTAATGAACTCTCTTCGAGTTAGGTGCAACATTCCATCGCCATCTTTACTTAACTCTAATTTACGCATCCTACCAACCTCCTTTCCAATTTGCTGGTTGTCTAATTTCGTCACATCTATAAAAATCCCACGAAATCGTTCGGATTTTCCGAACAATCTTTGGGAGAAGCTAAAAATTCAGTTTAAACTGCAATACTGATATCGATTAGCGATAAAAAGTAAAATGTGATGTTAATAATTCACTGCAGGCAAATTGTCGGGTATAAAATAACATTCAAAGACAACCGATGATAATGCAGACGCTTGATAAGGATAGAAGAATCAGAATTCTCACTTTTTCCTGCTTACTTACATCAATTAGGATTTTTCCTTTATACGTGAGCTCGTAGTAAACCCACTTGCTCCCGCGTTTATTCTTAACCAAGCCAGCATCAATTAAAAGTGAGAGGTTAGCATGAACTGTTGATTTCGAAAGATTTAACTCCTTTGACAACTCTGTTAGAGTCATTCTACGCTGATTTAAGCATTTGAGTATTTTAATACGTGTTTCAGATGAGAGAGCTTGGAGGCTCTTTTTGTCAATATGAAACTCATTATACATGAGCAAGATCTAATTTTAAGAGTTTATAAAACTTGTCCTTTGTGAGCTTATATACCAAAAAACGGCTTTTCTATCATCCTTCAAACCAAGCGATCATCATCCAGTATGACGCGAAATTCAAGGGAGAGGATCTGGTTTTATGAAGCCATCTCTTCGTGCATCTCAGTTCCCCTTTCGCAGCGGCTGTCAGTTTCGTGACTACAACATCTACAACCATTACTGACTCGCTGCACTACTCATTGCGAGTTGATTAACAAACAGCACTGTAACAAACCATAGCATCTACTGGCGGCAAAAAATTTATGCATTTACCAGCGAACCTCTGCCTTCCTTTGCCCAAGGTAACCAATCAACAGCACGAAGCAGATCATAACACAGTACCCAATTAGAACACTTAGCGTAGTGGCAGAGAATGGATGCAGCCCAAATAATTTCTGCAGAAGACTCGAAATGCTAAACCCGGCTAAATTTAAAGTTGTCAGCACAGCCAACCATGCTGTAAAACCCAGAATCATACTTTTGAGAATTCTGGCTTCTGATCCCTTCTTTGTGATGATGTAGTGCCCGAACAGTATGTAAAACAGCAGCAGTCCATCAGACAGCCAAGTGACAAGATCGTTGTTGGATATGTGATACACAGCTGTGCCGTGGATGACCTCCTTTCTTGCAAGGAAGATGTTTTGGAATAGAAATATCACAAAAAACCAGATGTAGTACAGCAACAGACCGAATAATACTCCTATCGCATCGAATTTGTTAAATTTGCCCATCTCTCACTCACCATTAAATTATGGACTTTTGGCCATCAATAAAGCTACGAACCTTCTTCCCCCAACCCAATCTTTGAATTGACATCGCATAACTTAAGATTTTTGCTACCTCAGTTGTATTTCTGAAAGTTTAGGATAACGGACTGTAGTGTTGCAAGAACAATCACAGCGAAAGCGAGCCAATGAGCCTGAATTCGTCCTTCGATGGTACAGCGATCGTGTTTAAAAACTCGCGATATGGTGTGGCTCGCAAGGACCTGTCCACTTAACACAAACACCACCTCAATCGGTTGTAGTACATCATGAACAGCTT
>CBEUCM010000004.1:0-68483 GCA_965541645.1 uncultured Archaeoglobaceae archaeon
GAGAGCGCCGCCTTCGCGAGGCGGAGGCCGCGGGTTCAAATCCCGCCGAGTCCACATTTTTGTTTTTGCTGGTGGTGCAGGCCTCGGCAGGAGGGAAAGATAAAAATATTCCCTGCAGACTTTGATCGATGAAAGGTGCAGTTGGCAGAATTTACGGAGAAGCTTCACCCTTTGAGTTCAACTTCGTCATATTCAACCAGAAGCAGGTAAAGAGGGGGGACTACGTTAAGGTTTGGAACGACATCGAGGGATGGGTCGTCGCCTATGTTGAGGATATAGTTGCGAAATCAAATGTGAGGAGTAAGGAAATAAAGGAAATTGTTGGCAGTGGCGAGGTCTTCATTGGAAAGGCGGTAGTTCTGGGCAAAAGGGAAGATGGAAGACTTAGAATTCCGAGGAGTCCTTTCGTTCCAGGCGAGAACGTGTTCCTGGCAGAGGACAGGCTCATAGCCGAGGTTCTTGGTCTCAGCGATCGTGGCGTATATCTTGGCCTGCTGGGAGATACCAAGGTTAAGGTAAAGTTGGACCCCAACAGCTTGGTTCAGAAACACGTGTGCATTCTCGCCAAAACGGGTAGCGGGAAGAGCTACACTGCGGGTGTGATAATAGAGGAGCTGCTTGAACACCACGTCCCCCTCCTTATCATCGATCCGCATGGTGAGTACCACTCAATGAAAGAACCGAACGAAGGGGAAATTGACCCGGATTTCGGGATAAAGGCAAAGGGGTATGCGGAGCAGATCAAAGTTATGGTTCCCCCGATCTCCCCCTTCTCGGACAGTGCCGACGACATCCTCATTCTGGATGGTGTAAATCTCTCTGCTGAGGAGCTGATAGAGCTTACCGGATTGAAGAATCCCACGGCTCAGGCTCTGCTTTATCAGGCCCTTAAGGAGCTGAAGGGCGAGAATTATACGATATCTGACATAATCGAGGAGGTTGAGAGGATAAAACACAACGGAAAGTGGACGTTGCTGGGAGCTTTAACAAAGGTTGAGGAATCAGGACTGTTTGGAGAAAAACCTACAGACATACGAAGGCTTTTGCGGAGGGGAAAGGCAACGATTCTTGATCTGAGAGGAGTTGAGCCATCTTATCAGGATCTAATTGTGTCCAGAATATGCACAAAGCTTTTCGAAATGAGGAAGAGGGGAGAGGTTGAGCCGGGGATGATTGTTGTCGAAGAAGCGCACAACTTTATACCGGAGAGGGGATTTGACAGGGCCGTCTCTACTCCAGTACTCAGGACGATTGCAAGCGAGGGGAGGAAGTTCGGGCTGGGGTTGATGGTCATAAGCCAGAGGCCTGCGAGGGTTGACAAAAACGTGATAAGCCAATGCAATACTCAGATAATCCTGAGGGTGACAAACCCCAATGACATAAACGCGATAAGGAGTGGTGTTGAAGGGATAACGGCGGAGATGGTGGAAGAAGTCAAAAGGCTCCCTACAGGGCATGCGCTGGTTGTTAGCCCAGAGCTTGAGAGGCCGGTGATAGTCAGGGTGAGAAGCAGGAAGAGCAGGCATGGGGAAGCGGTGAGGATCACGGCCAAGTCCAAACCCAGGGCGAAGAAGGCTAAAAAGAGCGATGAAAAGAAGAAAAAGAGCCTGTGGCGCAGGCTGTTTGGATAGCTATAATTACATCTCCTGAATGGCCAAGCAGTATTTACCAGAGCGCACGTAAAAGTTGTCTAACCCTTCACCCTTTTTGATCATCTGTCTTTTGACGAACCTGGGCTCCATATTTGCGATCATGTCGGCAACAGAAATTCCGTAGGCCTGCTTGAAGGCCGAAACGGGAGTTGTAAGCCTTGCGTTGATCTCGATTATGTAGGGCTGGTCTGAATAGACAACATCCACCCCAACGTATCCATTCAGGCCATCAATACACTCAACAGCCTTCACCGCCTCCTCCTTGATTTCGCTCAGGATTTTACCATCAACTCTGGCAGGAACCACTGCCCCGGCGTAGCTGAAACCGTTCAGGATCTGCTCGTTAACGCTCACAACCCTTACTTCATCACCAGCGATTATGCTCACGCTGAGATTCATCCCCCTGATAAACTCCTGAGCTATGTAGCCATCCGGGACGTGATCTGAGAAGGCTATCCCCTCTCCAGCGCACGAGATTCTGGGTTTAACTATGAACTCACACTCAAGCGGTTTTTTTGATGTCATCGGAACTCGCACCTTATCTTTCAGCTTTTTGTAGAGCTTCCATTTGTCTGATACGATCTCTATAGCCCTGCTTGACGATCCAAGATTCTCAGCATACTTTTCTCCCAGCTTTGTGAGTTCGAGAAGCAGGTTCTCGTCTTCTGGAGCTATTATCAGGAAGGCGTCACAGCTTTCCAAGCTCCTCTCTATCTGGTCGATATTGCCAACTGGAAGATCGAACTGATCCCCGTACTCCTCTCTGACAAAAGACACAACATCGTAGTAATCTCTGAAACCATTTAGGGCTGCTTTGAACATTGCCAACCCTTCAACAGCTATGCTGTCATCTATTTTCTCCCCGCAGGTTGCAAATTCAAAGAGGAACAGTTTCCTCATACTTCTATGATTTCTTCCGGTTCAGCTTTTTCAGAGGAGTGCTCCTCCTCATTCAGCACAATTGCAATATCTGCCGAGTTCTTGAGGGCTGTGGAAAATCCGGGTTCTGCGCCAATTATTATTGTTTCCTTTCCCATTTCCATGGCCTTCATGAGCACGGCCTTGAAATCTGCATCCCTCGTAACTATAGCAATCGCGTCTATCGAGTCGTTGTATATTAGTTCCATTGCCTCAACAGCCAGTCTGACATCCACATCTCCTGATGTTACTATCGGCTCAAATCCCTGGTTTTCTATGGCCTCAACAAGTTTTTCCGTTGCATACTGGTTGAGAAATACCTTTGCAATTTTTATATCTCCGTACTCGCTCAGTATCTCCCTTATCTCTCTCAGGTTGATGTTGAACTCCTTCCTGAGCATGTTTGGCCCGTCAACAAGAACCCCTACCTTCTTTCTCTGTGAAAGTCTTCGTTTAGAAAGGTATTCTTTAATCCTCTGAATGCGTGAAATAGTTGGCATGCTCTTTTATTCTCCTCTATTGAAGTTTAAAAAGGTTTTGTTACACATGGGCAAGTAGAGAGGTGGAGTTTATCAACTGAGGATAGTTTTTTATAAATTAAGACCCAAAAAGGGGCATGGAGGAGGGAATCACTCGCATCGGTGTAAGCCTCCCTAAAAACCTTCTTGACGAGTTTGACAGAATAATATCGACGCGTGGCTACTCATCACGCAGTGAGGCAATAAGGGATGCCATACGAAACTATATTTCCGAGTACAAGTGGCTGGAAAGCGAAAAAGGAGAGGTTGTGGGGGTCATGGTGATTGTCTACGATCACAACATAAAGGGTGTGAGTGACATCATCATCGATTTGCAGCATGATTTTGGTGAGATTGTAACCTCCAGCACCCACATACACCTCAACAAGGATCAGTGTCTGGAACTCGTGCTGGTCAGGGGTAGAATGGAGGAAATAAAAAAGCTTGTTGACAAACTCTCCGCAACAAGGGGAGTGCTGAACGTGAAGCTCATAACAGCCGTTAAGAAGTTTGAGTAGGCTCGTACACGGCCATTCCTCTGCATATCAGGAAAATTGCAACGTATTCTGGCACCTTTGCCCTCCCAGGTGCAAGTCTTGCATAGAAGTCACCAAGTTTTACGCTTCCGCCCTTCGTCACCCTCACTGCAGTGGCGTCTTCTCCAAAAACCACCGCATCCCTGAGAGGATTAAATGCGTCAACGTCCTCCACCTCTGTAACCCTCAACCCGGTTTTGCCGTGCAGACTTCCGGGCATCCTTATCAGCCTCTTGGTGTCTGCCGTGACGGGTGCGTCAATGTACACCCTCAGCACGTTTTCTGCTCTTGGAGCGAACTTCTCTATGGCCCTCATCGCCTTCTTTGTGAGCCTTGCCTTCCTCAGATCCTGGGCGGTAATTTTCAACTTCTCTGAGAGGTCGGAATCTTCTTCGAGCTTCTTTATCATGTAGTTTACTATCCTTCTTGCAGCATTGGAGTCTGCAATTCTGTATCCGTCCACAATTTTTGGTGAGTTGAGTGTGAGGTAGTCAACGATCTCTCGTCTTTCAGCACTGCCTATGCCTGTGAAGCGCTCATCAAAAACGTGGACGTGGTAACCTCTACCTCCGGAAAAGTATATGTCCATCTCCTCTATTCCAAAATCTGTTCTGAGAATGGTTATAAGCTTCTTCAGCTCTCTTTTGGCGTATTCAAGTGCCACTTCAAAGGAAGTTGTTTTTACCGGCAAATGGTCGGCATCTATGTCAAAGATCAGGTCAGCCCCCAGCCACCCCTTGTTTTCCATCTTCGTTTCATCTGGCCTTTCGTAGTATGCAGATGAAAAGTAGATATGTGCCGGAACTCTGGAAAGAACGTAGCTCCTGAATTCCTCAGGGGATTGAAAGGAGATGTGCCTGAACATTACGAAGTCGGGCAGCATTTCCAATGGTACGAAGGCGAACTCCCTGTTTCTGAATCTCCGGGGCATCTTCAGCCTGCACTTGGAGTAGTACTCCTCAAACTTCTTTTGCAGGTACAGCTTACTCAGGTCCATACCACGACCTTAGAATTTGTAGAACAACCCTTCTGGTCCTTTTTCTGGTATCAAAGTTCACGACAACTATCTGCTGCCATCTTCCGAGGAGGAGCTTCCCCTTCTGGAAGGGTACGATTATCGAGGGACCGACAATCGAGGCTTTGACATGCCCAGATCCGTTGTCATCTCCCCACGTTTTATGGTGCTCGTAGTGGTCGTCGTAGGGGGCAATTCTCTCCATTATTCGTGGAAAGTCCTTTTTCAAGCCCGGTTCGTACTCGATTGTGGTTATAGCACCAGTTGATCCGATGTTGAAGACCAACACGGCCCCCTCATCCATTCCGCTCTCCCTCACAAATTCCCTCACAAACTCCTCAACCTCTGCGGTAATGTCGGCCATATCCCCGAACCCGTCAAGCTCAACCTCAATGAACCTAATCATCCTCGCACCTCCACATGTAGAATGAAAGTCCCCTGTGGTTAATGAGCTTTCCATTGGGGTGATCTCCATAGAGGGGCTTTATAATGCAGTCAGCACCAACCCTTCTTGCCGTGGAAATTATTGCGTTGAAGATTTCTGGAGGTGGTCTGAGGGAGTATATGAGTTCTGCCCCCTCGTAGATCTTCAGATTTGGTTTTTGTATGTCATCAACAAAGAAATCGACCTTAACATTCCTCTCGACAACGTCGGTTGCCACAACTCTTAGCCCGTTTTCAGCGAGAAACTCTGCAAGCTTGGTATAGTTACCAATACCCACTTCTACGACCTTTCCTGAGTAGTTTTTCAGAATGAATTCTGCCAGCCTCAGCATGAATGATTTATATATCTGCGAGTACAGTTAAAATTTGTGCAGAGTGTAGTGATCAGGGAGTACAGTGTAAGGGATTTCAGGGAGATTCTTGAGATAGAGCAGGAGGCCTTCTCCCCACGAAATCCGGCTTATGACATTTACATCTACCTGACCTATGGCAGCGACTTCCTTATCGCAGACGCTGGGGGTAAGATTGCCGGGTACATCGTGACGATGGATGTTGATATTGAAACGGGGAAGATCATAGCCTTTGCCGTGCGGAAGCAGTTCAGGGGTATGGGAATAGGCAAGATTCTGCTCAAAAATGCAATTGAGAGGCTGGAAGGGAGGGGAAAAAAGAAGATAACGCTGGAAGTGCGGGCTTCAAACGAGACCGCTCAGAACCTGTATAAAAAATTTGGATTTGAAATCGTTGACATCATTCCGGGTTACTACAGTGACGGTGAGGACGCCTATCTCATGGTTCGCACAGCTCAGGAACAATAGACTCTATCACTATTCTGAGATTCTCGTTTTCCACGAGATCATCGGGGCTGCGCTCCCTAAAGATCTCAGAGATACCTCTACACAGCAGGAGAATTGCCTTTTTGTGGTCCGACTTGCTTCTATGGATATGCACGGGCTGAATGCCGAGGTCGTCATAGCTTTTAAAATGGCCGTTTGCAATGCCTGCGTTCTCGAAAAGCTTTTTAATGTGGAACAGGGTCATGTGCAAGAGCACGATTTCTTCTTTGTGCATGGGACATCACTCCCTGCAGCATGTACGCAAAACCATTTAAAAAGTTTTCTGGAGCGAGAATGTTGTTAGCAAAGTTTTTATAATGTTTTATTTTTTGAGATCTGGACGGAAAAAATTTATTCAAAAAATTTGAAATAAATCATCCGCCAGATATTACCCTTATGACCTTCACTTCTCCGTCCTCGGCGACATCATCAACAGGCACAGGCGTGCCGTTTCTAACAATTACGACAGTCTCAGGGTTGATTCCCAGAGACTCCAGGATATCGGAATACTTTCTCCCCTCTGGCCGTACAACCTCCTCCTTTCTGTCAAATCCAACAAAGACCATCCTCAGCATTATTCTTCAGGCAGGACCTCTCTGGATATCTCTTTTATGCTTCCTCCACCCGTGACATTCTTTATCTCGGCAACCTTCCTTTCAAGCAGCCTCTCATCCTTGCTGAAAAGCTTTCTTAAACCCTTCTTTCGGTATTTCCTCCAGTTGAAACGTCTCATGGAATCACCTAATCTACTATATTAAAGCAGGATGTAGAAAAACTTTTTGTTTCGGTTTTGAAAGAGCAATAGGAAACTTTTAAACCAAAACGGCCTTAACATTATTTCCATTTCTAAAAAGTAGAACTCTCAGGTGAAGGGGCTTGCTACCTGACTTTCAGCAATCTCACCAAACACAGGGAGCTTGAAGTACTCGCCCCTGCTTGCCCTTATGATGCAAACTGCCCACACGATAAAGCTCAACCCAATGACGATCCTCGAGAGAACGAACCCTCCTGGAACCACGGGCAGGATGATGGACATCGCTGCAATCGTTGAGAAGGTCAAAATAGACTGGACAGCGTGAAACCTCACGAAAGGGCTGCTGTCGAGCAGTAGGAAGAAGACACCGGAGATGAATCCCAGCGTATAGCACATCGCTCCCCTGATGTTCTCTCCGAGCATGGTATAAAATGTTCCCCGCTGTTTAAAAGCCTTTGAATTGCTCCCCGATTATGCCATCCAGTATCTGAAGGAACCTCTCCTCCTCTCCCTTGGGTATTGTCGCTCCTGCCGCAACGCTGTGGCCCCCTCCAACACCACCAACCCTCTCGGCCGCCTTTTTGATGGCCTTGGCCAAGTGCAAACCTTTTTCCACAAGTCTGTAGTTTGCCCTCGCAGACACCTTTATTCCGTCATCAGTTTGAGCAAAGGCCACTATTGGCTTGGCAGTGTCTCCCTTGTGGAAGCACATACCTGCAACGATCCCAACGATCGTGTCGGGAATGTTGTTCCCAGCATGAAAGTACCTTATGTGCTTTAGCTCTTCAATTCCGTTCTCATCAACGAACCTTATTCCTTCGGACAGGTTCCTTCTGTGATTCTGAAGCAGTGTTCTTGCCCTCCGCTTCGCATCTTCATCACCTAAGCAAACCCTTAGCCCGACCTCTGCCTCGCCATACCTGGCAGTGGCATTGAGGAGGGTCGAGAACTCCATTGCATCCCTGAGTTCTGTACCCTCCGGATGCTGCAGCAGCAGGTAGCTATCTCCGACAATTCTGAATATGCTTGTGTGTGGTAGGCGGTAGTTCATAGCTGTATCAACAAGGCCAGACACGACCCTTCTTTTCTCATCTAAGGTCAGCTCTATCCACCTTTTCCATGGTTCAACATCGATACTGGACAGGAACTCAAGGACTCCCCTCTCGTTGCCGGTTATCCCCGGTATTATCGGGTCAGTGTTGTACTCCAGCATCTTTGCTACAGGCCTCGTTTGTTTGCCGAAGAATCTTAGGTCTCTCACTACCTTCAAAAATCCACCTTTCATGCCGCTTTTAACGATGACTCTGTTTATCCCCACGAGCTTTCCCAATTTTGAATCCTGCAAATCTCCCACCGCTCCAACCACTGCGAGAGGAAGGAGATCATCGTTTCCGTTGGCGTAGTCGCTCAGACTCTGTCCCTTTCTCAGGAACTTGGCTACAAAGAAGGTGCATCCCGATCCGCTCAGATCTGTCGTACCATCGTATCCGTAATCGTGTGGGTTTAGCTGCCATCTGTGCCTGCTTTGCGGGAGATGGTGATCCGTTATCGCAAATTCCAGACCATTTAGCATGTCAATCTGCCCGCTGCCAAGGTCTGTGAACCATACAAAAACGTTCTCATCCTTTATTCTTTCAATTTCCCTTTCATCAAGCTGCTTTACAAACCTTATCCTGTTTTCGATCCCCAGCCTTTCAAGAGCGAGGTGGGCAATTGTCCCCGATGTTATTCCGTCAGCATCTATATGGGTGACGATCAGAACCTCGTCCTGTGCAGCTATCCTCGAAGCAATTGAGATCGCCCGCCTTTTGAACTCTTCCACGCTGAAAAGTTGGGAGAAAAAGACTTAAACTTTTTTGCTCAATTTCCTGTGTGAGAAGTGCAGTGGTCTTCTTGGAGGCATCAATCGAGCCCATTCCACGCAGTATATGGCGACATCCGTCGGTGATTGCAGATGCCAGGAGACGGGGTAAAAAACCATCAGAAATTCTGCTTGACGATTCAAAGCACCACTCTGCAATGAAAAACCTTGAGCACAGGGAAAAGAGGGGCAGACCGGATATAGTGCATCAGTGCCTCCTTCTCCTGCTCGACTCTGAAATTGAGGTGGATGTGTTTGTCCACACCATAAGGGGAGATGTAATCTGGATAAACCCTGAAACGCGATTGCCGAGAAATCTAAACCGTTTCGTAGGTTTAATGGAGGATCTGCTCGTCAGGAAAAGAATAGTGGCTGATGAAGTTACTCTCCTTGAGATTACCGATTTGAAGCTTGAGGACGTGGTTTCTGGAAAGAGAGTGCTGCTTTTAAAGGAGGGTGAAAAGAGGGAAGAATTGGGGGAACTGCTTTCCGATGACACCGCCATTTGCATTGGTGCCTTCCCGCATGGTGACTTCTTCCCCAGCACATTAAAAGCTCTTGAGCCGTACATAACTGTGAGCTTCGGTCCCAAGCCCTACACGAGCCTTTACGTCACGGCGAGGGTGATATGTGAGTATGAGAGAGTTCGACTTGCTCAGGATTGTTGAGGAACTGCTTGGAAATGAGGACGTTCCCGTCCCGGCAGGCCTTCACGATGCAGCCTATGTAAAGGTGGGTGGAAAGCTGCTTGTGCTGACGTGCGATACTGTGAATGAGAAAAGCGATTTCCCCCCCTTCATGGAGGCAGAGGAAATGGGGCACATGGCCCTTGCCGTAACGCTGTCAGACATAGCTGCGTGTGGAGCAAAACCCCTCTTCTTCTTGAGTTCCATATCGATGAGGCATGCTGATGACGAGCTTTTGAAGCGCATTCTTCATGGAATGAAAGTGCTTGCAGAGAAGTATGGCGTGAAGATCGTTGGGGGAGATATAGATTTCTCTGAGCTGTTGACAATTGCCGGATTTGCTGTGGGAGAGGCTGAGAGAGTAATCACACGGAGCGAAGCAAAGCCGGGGCAGAGTGTCTATGTAACCGATCTGCCCGGGAAGGCCCAGCTCTGCTTGGACATGCTGAATGAAGGTGCTGACAGGAGTGATCTTCCCTACGCTGACAGTCTTTACACCCCTGAGCCAAAAATACGGGAGGGGATGAGGATATGCAAATATGCAACGGCAATGACAGACATAAGCGATAGCCTTGCCATCTCTGCACATCTCCTTGCGAGGGCGAGCGGGGTTAGGATAGTTCTGGACAGCATTAACCTCGACCACCTTGCCGATTACACCGATAGAGCGCTGGACCTGTTCCTTTATGGGGGAGGGGACTTCGAGCTTCTCTTTACGGCTGATGGAAGTGATGACGGAATCAGGGTCGGCAGGGTTGAGGAGGGAAGCGGTGTTTTTGCTGAGGTGGGGGGCAGGCTTTTGAGCGTGGAGTTCAGGGGGTACTCTCACTTTTAACCATGCTATTACAAACCACAAACTTTAAGTCTGGTTGACCGAACAATTGTTCGATGGACCTGCTGGAGAGGGTTGCGGAGCTGAAGGAGGAGAAGAATGCTGTAATTCTTGCACACAACTATCAGCTCCTGGAAATTCAGGAAGTTGCGGATCACATTGGAGATAGTCTTGAACTTGCCAGGACTGCGATGAAGTGTAAAGCGGAAATTATAGTGTTTGCGGGCGTTGATTTCATGGCGGAAACAGCCGCAATCCTCAACCCCGACAAGAAGGTCATTGTTCCCTGCAGAGATGCAGAGTGTCCGATGGCAAGGCAGCTTCCTGCAGAGATGGTCAGGATGGCCAAGCAGAAATACCACGCTCCCTTTGTAATGTACGTAAACAGCTATGCTGAAGCGAAGGCTGAGGCTGATATCTGCTGCACCTCTGCCACCGCTGCCAGGGTTGTGGAGAAGCTGGACTCCGAAACCGTGCTTCTTGGCCCTGATGCCAACCTTGCGTGGCATGCAGCTGAGCGCACCGGGAAGAGGGTTGTGGCTGTGCCGCATGACGGTTATTGCTACGTCCACAAAGCTTTCAGTGCCGGGGATATTGCTAATGCCAGAAGGAAATGGCCAGATGCCGAGATAATGGTCCATCCGGAATGCAATCCAGATGTGCAGAAAGCAGCGGATTTTGTTGGATCTACATCTCAAATGTATGAGCGTGCAAGGAAAACGGATGCCGATGTCGTAGTTGTTGGGACTGAGATCGGCCTTATCGAGAGGATGCGCAGGGAGATAGACGGAAAGGAGTTCTACCCCCTCAGAGAGGTCGTTTGCAGGGACATGAAGAAGAACACACTCGAAAGACTGTTTAACGCTTTGCTGAATGAGACAAACGTTGTGAATGTTGAAAAGGAGATTGCAGGGAGGGCTGAGAAAGCTATAAGGAGGATGGTGGAGCTATGATCGGGATAATAGGATGTGGCAGTATTGGTAAAGCTGTGGCATCATCGTTTGAAAACGTAATTGTCTTCGATGCTGACTGCAGAAAGGCCCTGGAGGTGGCAAAGGTGTGCAATGCAATTGCAGCCAAGTCCTTTGATGATTTGATGCAGCACAATCCAGAAATCGTGCTTGAGGCAGCTTCACAGGAAGCCGTGAGGATGTATGCAGAAAAAGTGCTGGAAAAGGCAGATATGGTTGTGATGTCCGTCGGAGCCTTTGCAGATCCTCATTTCTTTCGCAGGGTTGTTGATGTGGCGAGGAAAAACTCAAAGCGCCTTGTAATTCCTTCGGGAGCGATAGCCGGGATAGACGCAATAAAGGCGGTGGCTGAGCACGTTGAAGAGGTTGTGCTGACAACAAGAAAGAATCCACGAAGCCTTGGTGTTGAGGCTGACAGAGAGAGGGTTGTCTTTGAGGGTAATGTCATGGAGGCTGTAAAACTTTACCCGAAGAACATCAACGTCGCATGCACTCTCGCTCTTGCTGCAGGATTTGAGAAGGTGAGAGTTAGAATCATTGCCGATCCTTCTGTCACTGAGAACATCCACCAGATTGCTGCCAGAGGTGAGTTCGGAGAGCTTAAAATTGAGATCAAAAATAGACCAATGCCTAACAATCCAAAAACGAGCTACCTTGCAACTCTCTCTGCTGTTAAAGCTTTGAGAGATCTTAGGGGGAAGGTGGTGATTGGGACTTGAACTTTCCACGCTTTCTGATCGAGGAGAAGCTGAAGGAGTTCCTCAGGGAGGATCTGGCCTTCGGAGATATCACGCCCTCTCCGGATGTTGATGTCGTTGCGGAGATCGTATGCAAGAGCAGTGGCGTTGTTGCAGGAATTGAGGTTGTGAAGGTGCTGTTTGAGATCCTCAACGTGCGTGTGAAAGAAATAGTAAGAGATGGGCAGAAAGTGAAAGAGGGGGAGGTTGTGGCGATTCTGGAAGGGAGAGCTAAGGACGTGCTCGCTGGAGAGAGGACGGCTTTAAACATTCTTGAAAGGATGAGCGGTATAGCCACAGCAACAAGGGAGATGGTTGAGGTTGCCGGCATCAGGGTGGCAGCAACGAGAAAGACAACCCCCGGGTTCAGGATCTTTGAGAAGATGGCCGTTGCAGTAGGTGGTGGAGACACCCATCGCCTTGCTCTGGGCGATGCTGTTTTGGTTAAGGACAACCACATTGCCGTGATGGGCATAGAGAAAGCTGTTAAGGCTGCAAAAAGGGCGAGCTTCACAAAGAAGGTGGAGGTTGAGGTTAGCAGCGCTGAAGACGCCGTGAAGGCTGTAAAGTGTGGGGCAGACATAGTGATGTTCGACAACATGAGCCCGCAGGACGTTGCGGAGGCCGTAAAAATGCTGGAGAGATTGGGCTTGAGAGATAGGGTTGTGCTTGAAGCCTCTGGTGGAATCACTCCTGAAAACGCTCGCAGATTTGCATCAACGGGTGTAGATGTTATTTCAAGCGGTTACATCACCCACTCTGCAAAACCACTGGACTTCAGCCTTCGCATCAGAAGATCTCCGCCTCCTCATAGACCACAATCCCATTCTCAGTGATCATGTAGGGCTTTGGCTTTCTGGAATGCTTCACCCTTCTCATCTTCACAACTTCAAGGCCGAGAGTTGGCTCGTCAAGCTCGCTCTTCCTTATCACCTTCAGGCTAATCAGCCCATCGCTCACATACTCCAAGATCCCGTACTTGGAGGCTGTTGGCTGGTATTTGTCAGCCTCACTTGTGATTATTGCGGTGATTCCAGCATCCTTTATAATTTTCCTGAAGGTTGCAAGCATCTGGTATCTTCCAGCATCATTGTAGAGAGTTTCAAGCACACTTATCGAGTCTATAAGCATTCTTCTGGCCCCAAAACTTTTTATGATTTCTGGAAGCTCGCTCTCAACCCTTTCAAGACTTCTCCTGACTTCAGCAGCTTCCAGTCTCAGTATCTGCAGCATGTCGGCAAAGCTCTCCAGATCCATCCCAACGCTTTTGGCAGTGCCAAGAATGCTCTCCTCATCCTCATCAAAGCTCAGAATCATGCATTTCTCCCCATTTTTCAGCCCTTCGTAGATGAAGTGCAGGCCGAGGGTTGTTTTGCCGGTTCCGTAGCTACCCACAACTGCGACAACGTGCCCTTCAGGAATTCCACCGCCAAGCATCGCATCTAATCCCTCAATTCCCGTTGCGAGCATCGCATCACCTCACAAAATGCGCATAACCCTCGATATGGTAAATCCAAGGCCTGGGTCGATCATAACGTTGTACTTGAGTATCTTTTCTTTCTCTATCTGTGGAAGAACTCCGAGGAACTTCCTGAAGTACATCCACCTCGTAATGCTGTCTCTCTCCATCACCCATTCGAAAACTATGATGCCATCCGCCTGATCCAGGAGCTCCTCCTCCCTGCTCGTGTCGAGAACCTTGGCGTTGAGGAGGGCCATTGTGAGGATATCCCTTTTTGTACAGAGAATCCTCAAACCCTTGAGGAGGTCAACGAGATCCTTCCATCTTGCGTGGGCAATTCTTGCCAGATCCGTGAGTGAATCCAGAAATACGTAGCTTCCACTCTCGATACTTTCGAAGGTGTTTACCATCTCCGACATAACGTTTCTCTCCCCCTTGAGCAGGTCTGGGGTGATATCTGAGGTTACCCATCTGATCGGGATGAGCGTATCCTTGAAGTACAGGTCCGCAAAGCTCACGATGTTTATCTTCGACCTCTCCTTCCTCTCGGGTACTGTGAGCTGTATCTCCTTCTCCACCACTTCTGGTGGTTTGGAGATGGCCAGGTAGTGTGTTGGAAACTTTTCGGAGTTGTTCAGCATGGATGTGATTGCGAACTCTCTTCCACCTGCCCCCGTGGACTCATAGAGGATTATCAGCCCGGGGTCAATACCGCCGATCTGGTTATCCAGGAACTCTATTCCGAGTGGGAACTTCCCCGTCATTCAGTCCACCTCTATGATCTCGTCGCACATGAGGGAAATCTGAGAGTAGTAGCTCTCGTTCATCTCCTTCTCGATCGTGAAAATGGTTCCAACAAATCCTCTGAGCCTTATCTTCCCGGTTAGATGCCTCAGGAATTTTATCAAGGTTTCAAAGGACTTGTAGAGTGATATTGTGGAGAGCGAATCCAGGTAGATGAACCTGTTGTCAGAGGTGACGAGATCCATCGCCCTCTCTATCGTCACCTGAAGCTGCACGGGATCGGGAGAGTTGAGGTAAAAGCACCTGTCCTCATCAATCGTTTCCCCACCAAGCTGCAGCGTTATGCAGTCGATGAACACGAGCTTTGAGAGATCAACTCCGTCCTTGGTCAGCAGCTTTTTCAGGCTGAAGTAGGGCTTGTTCAGTGTGACATAAATGCCCTCAGCAATCTGTGTGAAGTACTTGACGATCTCTATGCTGACCTTCACGTATCTCTTGGAATCTACCTTGACAAGTACAATCTCTGCCCCGTTATCCATCGCCTCCTTTATGAGCTCAACTGCGTTTGTACTCGTACTCATAGTCCCTTCTAACATACCACCCATCCCTTATCACTATCCCGTCATCTGTGACATCGTAGGGTATCCACTCCAAGGGGTGTGCGGTTCTGTACTTCTTCACAATTCTCATGGCCCTGGCATACCCCTCAGGAACTCTGAGGAGGTTCAGGAAAATTACGCTCTCCACCATGTTCTTTGTGTCACTCCACTCCCCGTGCATGGGTGCCTCCTCAACCCACAGGGATGTTACCTCATAGTTATAGGAGAGTTCGGCCATGTAGTTTAGAGCCCTTCTGTAAAGTACTGGGTCTGCAAGTGCTTTTTCCAGGCATGTGCACGAGTCAAAGACGACCCGGTCAATATCTTTGCCATCCATCCTGAAAGTTGCCCGTAAACCCTCAGCTATTTTTTCCTTTGTCATCGGCATCATTATTCTTGGGTCTATCCTCACAAACCTCCAGTGAATCTTGCTGTACACGTCTTCCATAAACGAGAACCTTCCGAGGTAGGACTCACAGCTCTTCCTTGTCATGGTGGTGGAAATGTAAACAACCGTCTCATCGTTTCTCGCCCCTTCTGCAGCCCAGTGAGCAGCGAGAATCGTTTTCCCTATTCCGCTCCTCCCTATTATCAGATTTTCGGTAAACCTGTCTAAACCACCACCCAGATACTCGTCAAGCTTTGGAATTCCGAATTTTGCATGGTTCATGATAATTCCGGGATATTCAAGTACTTAAATGTAACTTGCAGAATCGTAAACTCACAAACGCAAACAACTTTAAACCGCCCACCTACTTCCTGCATGCCTGCTGTGGTTGACAAAACCAAGTGTGATGGATGTGGTACCTGCGTTGATGAATGCCCTGTGGGAGCGATAGAGCTGAACGATTACGCGCATGTTGATGAGGACATATGCACGGAATGCGGAGCCTGTGTTGACGTTTGCCCCAACGAGGCGATCAGCCTTGAGTGAGCTTAGAGCTGTGGGTTTCGGAGCTTTAAATCTTGACAAGATCTTCTCAGTTGACAAGATCCCAAAGGAGGACGAAGAGGGTTTTGTTAAGGATGTCAGGCTGTATCCGGGAGGTAGTGCTGCGAACACGATCGTTGGACTTGCAAGACTGAACGTGGAAACTGCTTACATTGGAAAAATCGGCGATGATGGGGAGGGCAGGATACTGCTGAAGGATTTTGAGAGGGAAGGAGTTGGAACGGAGCTAATAGTGAGAGGGAAAGGGAGAAGCGGTAGTGCAATGATCTTTGTGGATGATGCTGGCAATAGAGCCATTCTGGTTGATCCCGGCGTGAACGACACCCTGAAGTATGAGGAAATTGATGTGGATAAGGCAAAAAAGTACGGGCTGGTGCATCTAACCTCCTTCATATGCAAAAATGGTCTGGACTCCTTAAACTCTCAGAAGAGAATTGTTGAGGAGTTCGAGAGTGTTAGCTTTGATCCGGGTATGCCCTATGCAGAGAGAGGGCTAAATGACATGGAAAAGATACTGAAGCACACAACCATCTTCCTTCCGAGCAGGCAGGAGATCGAAATTCTGTTTGGCGTTGATTACAAAACCGCTGCAGAGCGGTGCCTTGACATGGGGATTGAAGTTGTGGCTGTAAAGCTTGGTTCAAAGGGCTGCTGGGTGAAAAGTAAAGACAGAGAGGTTGAAGTTAAGCCCTTCAGTGTCAGGGTTGTTGACACGACAGGGGCAGGGGATGCCTTCAATGCAGGCTTCATATACGGTTTTTTGAGGGGTAAGAGTATCGAGGAGTGCGGGAGGATGGGCAACTACGTCGCCTCGATGTGCATCCAGAAGTTCGGTGCAAGGGAGGGCCTCCCGAGAGTTTCGGAGGTTGATGAGTTGCTGTGAAGGGCAGTGTGAGGGAGGACCTGCTCAGGAGTCTCAACAGGTTGTCCATAGTGGGAAGCGTAGTTATGAGTTTCGTGGTTGCCTTGGTTGTGCTGAGCTACATGGGTCTCGATTTTGGGATGTCACTGCTGCTATCACTGCTGTTTTCGGCTCTTGTAGGGCTGTCCAGAATTGCTGAAGTTTTTGTTAGAAAACAATAGCCCCGGCCGGATTCGAACCGGCGTCGCCGGATCCAGAGTCCGGCAGGATTGACCGCTACCCCACGGGGCTTTCACTCTTCCTTGGCCGAAGGGTTTATCAAAATTTTGGTGACGTTTTGTATGGTACTTTTGCTAAAATAAAAAATAATGCCAATTTTAGGCCAAATTTAAATTTTACTGTGTTTTGTGGGCTAAAAATAAACATAAAATCGGGAAAGGCTTATATAATCACCAATTGAGACTTTTACGATGTCGGAGAATGTAGCTGTTATAGGAGTGGGACATTCCAAGTTTGGAACAAGGAAGGATGTGAACATCGCTGAACTCTGCTGGGAGTCAATGAAACCAGCGTTTGAGACAGCAAATCTGGAACCAAAGGACATCGAGTTCTTTGTGGTCAGCAATGCCGGAATGTGGAGCAGTGAAGCTGCCGTACCGGCTTTAATCGCTGAGTATGCTGATCTTGCACCCAAAGGGTCGATGAGGGTTGAGGCTGCCTGTGCCAGTGGCAGTGCTGCCATGAGAATCGGCTACACAGCGATAAAGTCCGGGTTGGCCGATATTGTTCTCGTTCTCGGTGTTGAGAAGATGCAGGAATCGCCGAATCCAACAGTGATTGAGCTCATCGGGAGATTTGGTAGCTACTTCTGGGAGTTTGAGAACTTCGGTCTCACCTTCCCGGCCTACTACGCTCTCCACGGAACTGCCTACATGCTCAAGTATGGTGCAACGGAGGAAGACTACGCCAGAGTTGCGGTGAAGAACCACTATTATGGTGCGAAGAACCCATATGCCCAGTTCCAGAGAGAAATCGACATAGAAACTGTCATGAAAAGCCCGTACATAGCATGGCCCTTCAAGCTCTTCGACTGCTCACCTATCACCGATGGCTCGGCATGTGCAATTCTGGCAAGTGAGGAGAAGGTCAAGGAGCTTGGCATCGAGGACAAGATATGGATTCTCGGTCAGGGTGTTGGCACTGGCACTGCAAACCTCAGCAGGAGGGAGGAGTTCACATCCCTTGCATCGGCCAGATACGCTGCAGAGCAAGCGTACAAGATGGCGGGAATCGACATGGATGATCCAGTTAAGTACCTCGATGGAGCAAACGTGCACGATTGCTTCACGGCTCCGGAGATCATAGCCTACGAGGATCTGAGGTTCTGCAAGCGTGGAGAGGGATACAAGCTCATCAGGGATGAGCAGACCTACATCGGAGGGAAGATCCCGGTTAATGTTGACGGCGGTCTGAAGTCCAAGGGGCATCCGATAGGTGCCACTGGTGTTAGCCAGGCTGTTGAGGCCTACAAGCAGCTGTTGAGGAAGGCAGAGCCCGGAAGACAGGCTGATATAAACAAGGGCGTCTGGCTGGCTCACAATGTTGGAGGAACTGGACACTACACCTACGTGACGATTTACGGGCTTGAGAAGAAGATAGAGGGGTGATTGCGATGGACAAGATGATAGAGGTAATTAAGAAGAATATGGAAGAATTCGGATTTCCAGTGATACAGGACGAGAAGAGCGGCGCTCTGCAGTGGGTTGACATGAGAGAGCTCAGGCTGAGATATCTCATCTCCATTGAGAACATAAAGCCCTTCTACGAGGGATTGAAGGAGGGCAAGCTCATGGGGACAAAGTGCAAGAAATGTGGAAGGTTATTCTTCCCACCTCAAAAGGACTGCCCGAGCTGTCTGACCTCTGACATGGACTGGGTTGAGATGAAGAAGGAGGGGACACTGGAGACTATGACTGTCGTCTTCGTCAAGCCACCATCCTTCGGCCAGTACGATCCCTATCCGGTGGCCATTGCAAAGCTTGATGATGGGCCAAAAATACTGGCCTGGTACAAGGGCGATCCCCAGCAGGTTAAGCCTGGGCAGAGGGTTAAAGTTGAGGTAAGCAGGAGAAAGGAAGGTTATTTGATGTACGAGCTTGTTCCCATCTGAGGTGGTAGTATGGAGGTAAAGAAGGTATGTATTCTTGGAGCAGGTGCAATGGGTAGCGGTATAGCGCAGGTCTGCGCTACCGCAGGTTATGAGGTCTGGGTTAGGGACATCAAGCAGGAGTTCCTCGACAGGGGTAAGGCTGCAATTGAAAAGAATCTGCAGAGGGCAGTTAGCAAGGGCAAGATGAGTGAGGAGAAGGCAAAGGAGATTCTCGGTAGAATCCACTTCACCCTTGAGATGGAGGAGGCAGTTAAGGATGCAGATCTCGTAATCGAGGCCGTGCCAGAAATAATGGATCTGAAAAAGCAGGTTTTTGCCGAAGTTCAGCAGTACGCCAAACCCGAGTGTGTGTTTGCCAGCAACACCTCTGGTTTGAGCATCACAGAGCTTGGCAATTCTACAGACAGGCCGGAGAAGTTCCTTGGCTTGCACTTCTTCAACCCACCACCCGTGATGGCCCTCGTTGAGGTGATAAAGGGAGAGAAGACGAGCGATGAGACAATCAAGTTCGGTGTGGAGTTCGTCAAGAGTCTTGGAAAGACACCGGTAGTTGTGAAGAAAGACGTTGCTGGTTTCATCGTAAACAGAATTCTGGTTCCCTACCTTGTGCTCGCAATCGATGACGTGGAGAAGGGTGTTGCAACGAAGGAGGAGATCGATGCCACGATGATGTACAAGTACAGCTTCCCGATGGGGCCAATTGAGCTTTCCGACTTCGTCGGGCTGGACATTCTCTACCATGCTGGTCAGCAGTGGGATATAGTCCCAGAATCAAAGCTTCTGGCAGAGAAGTTTGAGGCCAAGGAGCTTGGAATGAAGACGGGTAAGGGCTTCTATGACTGGAGCCAGGGCAGGCCCAAGATACCTCAGGAGCTGGCCGGGAAGTACGATGCTGTGAGACTGATCGCGCCGATGGTTAACATTGCAGCAGATCTCATTGCAATGGGTGTTGCCGATGCAAAGGACATTGACACTGCGATGAAGCTTGGAACCAACATGCCGAAGGGTCCGTGTGAGCTTGGTGATGAGATAGGCCTTGACGTAATACTGGCCAAGGTCGAGGAGCTGTACAAGGAGAAGGGCTTTGAGATTCTCAAGCCCTCAGAGTACCTTAAGAAGATGGTTGCTGAGGGCAAGCTTGGAGAGAAGAGTGGAGAGGGATTCTACAAGTACTCTGGAGAGATGGTGTTCAAGAACATCACAATTGAGAAGGACGCTGAGAACAAGATAGCCAAGCTGATAATCAACCGCCCGCAGAGATTGAACGCGCTCTCGCTCGAAACCCTCGATGAGATCTTTGAGGCGTTCAGAAAGCTTGAGAAGGACGACGAGGTGAGGGTTGTTGTTGTAACAGGTGCTGGAGATAAAGCCTTCTCGGCAGGGTTTGATCTGCAGACAGCGATGCGGGATCCATCAACGCTCTCACCTGCGAACTCAATGATGATCGCCGCCAAGGGGCAGTGGGTATTCACGCAGATTGAGAGATTCTCCAAGCCTGTTATTGCTGCAATCAATGGCTACGCCTTTGGCGGTGGATGTGAGCTGGCCCTCGCATGCGACTTCAGAATAATGAAGAGGGGTGCAAAGATCGGCCTTACGGAGCTAAGCTTGGCCCTGATCCCCGGATGGGGCGGCACTCAGAGACTGCCGAAACTTGTGGGCATCGCAAAGGCCAAGGAGATGATCATGCTGGCCAAGCGCATTGATGCCGATGAAGCAGAGAAAATTGGCCTCGTTAACAAGGCTGTGGATCCAGAGAAGTTCGAGGAGGAGGTAATGGCTCTTGCAAAGCAGCTTGCTGAGGGTCCACCAATAAGCCTGAGGGCTGCAAAGTATGCAATCAACTTTGGCTATGAGCTGCCAGCGGAGATTGGACAGGTTATCGAGGCAGCCTACTTTGGCATTGCAACATCAACCCAGGATGTCATGGAAGGAGTTTCGGCCTTCTTCCAGCGCAGAAAGCCGGAGTTCAAAGGTAGATGAAATCCTACTCTTTTAATTTTTTGAAAAATGGGAAATTTTTTATTCACCGAAATTGCATGCAGGCTGGAGGTGGTTGAATGAAAATTATCGTGCTTGCAAAACACGCCCCGGATCCAGAGTCTGAGATCAGCGTAGGGAGCGATGGTAAGAGTATCAGCGAAAGCGGGCTTGTTTACGATATCAACGACTGGGACAGGTACGCTGTTGAGGAGGCGATAAGGATCAAGGAGGAGAAGGGCGGAGAGGTCGTAGTTGTTGGTGTTGGCAGCGGCTGCGATGATACACTGAGGAAGTGCCTTGCGATGGGTGCTGACAGGGCAATCAAGATCCCGGTTGACACCACTTTCGACGCCTATCAGACTGCTGAGGTCATCAAGGAGGCGATAAAGGATGAGCAGTTCGACATGATCTTTGCAGGTCTGATGAGCCAGGATCTCAACAACGCACAGGTTGGAGTTTTGCTTGCTGCAATGCTCGACCTGCCAGTTGCAACTGCCGTAACCGAGGTTAACGTTGAAGATGGTAAGGTTAGGGTTAAGAGAGAGCTTGAAGGCGGATATCTGGAAGATGTGGAGCTTCCAACGCCCTGTGTACTGACGATTCAGAGTGGTATCAACGAGCCCAGATACGTGTCCATCATGGGTATAAAGAGGGCCAAGACCAAGGAGATGAAAGAAGTGAACGTCTCACCAAGCATGTCAACACTGGAAATAGAGAAGATGTATCTGCCGCCAGTGAAGAAGGCCGAGATGATTGAGGGTGATCCATCGCAGATTGCCGAGAAGATTATTGAGATACTTAAGGAGAGGGGGTTGATATAATGAAGATCTTCTGCGTTGCCGAATACAGGTTTGATGAGCTCAACCCACTCAGCGTGGAACTTCTGAACCTCGCAAACCAGATCAAGGGAGATGGGAGCAGTGAGGCAGTGGTAATCGGTAAGGATGTTGGGAAGTACGCTGAGGAGCTTGCGAAGTACGCTGACAAGGTGTGGAAGATCGAGGATGACAGCCTGGAGAACTACAATCCCGAGCTTTACATCGATGTCCTGATGCAGCTCATTGAAAAAGAGAAGCCAGATATGGTTCTCGTTGGAAACACCTCGCAGGGTGGTGAGTTTGCACCCTACTTGGCAGCGAAGATGAACGCACCCATAGCAACGGACGTCGTTGGTGTGGATGTGAGTGATGGCGTTAAGGTTTCCAGATACCTCATGCAGGGCAAGCTGATGGTGGATCTGAAGCTGAAATCAACACCCTGTGTACTGACAGTCAGACAGGGCGTGTTCAAGGAGGGGCCGGAGGTTAATGGAGAGATAGTCGATGCGGGTATAAAGCCAACGAAGGAGCCTGCAAGGAAGTTCCTTGGCTACATTGAGCCAGAGGTTGGCGAGGTTGACATCGCACAGGCGGACATCATTGTTTCGGTCGGCAGAGGTATTGAGGATGCATCCAACATCGAGCTTGCAGAGGAACTCGCTCAGCTTCTTGGTGGTGTTGTTGCTGGCAGCAGACCTGTGATCGACAACGGATGGCTGCCCAAGGACAGGCAGGTCGGCATCTCTGGCAAGGTTGTTAAGCCCAAGCTCTACCTTGCTCTGGGTATCAGCGGTGCCTTCCAGCACGTGATGGGTATGAAGGACAGTGAGCTGATAATTGCAATCAACAAGGATCCAGAAGCCCCAATATTCGGCGTGGCACACTACGGAGCTGTGGCCGACCTTTTTGATGTCGTGCCCGAGATGATAGAAAAGCTCAAGGAGTTGAAAGGCTAAGCTATCCTTAAATTTTTTAATATTTTGAAGTTTTTAAGCTAAGCGAAGCTGGAGCAGAAGTAAGACTAACGCTCCAAGCGACAGGAACAGTACATCCCTCCATTCTATAACTGGTTTTGCGTCCATGGGGCATCACCCCCTAATTAATTATATGTATGCTATCGCATTTAAAGTTTTCTCTTATAGATAGGTCAATATCTTGTAATTACCATCATTATCATGCAGCACATCACTATTGGAGGAGAGGGAGGGTAAAAAAACAAAAGGTTAATATAAGGCCGATATACTGGCAGACGAGGACTCAGGAAGTTACATGTTGGAAATACATGATCCGGAGGAATAAGCATGATATCGAGACGTAAATTTCTGATACTAACTGGAGCAGCTACGGCAGCGGCTATTTTGCCTACCCAGATATCTGCTCAGTTCGCAGAATCCCCAGAGGATGTAAGCTCAAAGAGAAGATGGGCGATGGTCGTGGATGTTGAGAAGTGCACGGAGTGCATGAGGGAGCTAATAGAGAAAACAGGCAATGAAGAGGTGAAGCCACCGTGTGTGGTTGCATGCGACAAGGAGAACAACGTTCCGGAGTTTGAGGACAAGAGGGTTGATCCACAGTGGATGAGGATAGCAAAGCTAAAGCTGGATAAGCCCAGTGTGAATCCTGAGGAGTTTTACATTCCGTTGCTCTGCAACCATTGCGAGCATCCACCATGTGTGCAGGTTTGCCTGACAAAGGCCAGCTTTAAGCGACCTGATGGAATAGTTGAGATCGACATGCACCGCTGCATAGGATGCAGGTACTGCATGATTGCTTGCCCGTATGGAGCGAGAAGCTTCAACTTCAGAGATCCGAGAGAGGGACTTGAGGAGGTAAATCCAAACGTACAGATGAGGACTGAGGGTGTTGTGGAGAAATGCACCTTCTGCGTCCACAGGATTGATGAGGCGGTTGCGAAGGGCGAAGAACCGGTGCCTGCCTGTGTCGAAGCTTGTCATCTTTATGGCAAGGGAGCACTCATCTTTGGAAACATAAAGGATCCAGACTCGAAAGTTTCAAAGCTTCTCAGAGATAACATTGCCGTGCAGCTGAGAGCAAATCTTGGGACAGATCCTCACGTTTTCTATCTCAAACTGGGGGGTGAGTAAATGGCTGTAGAGTTCAGGAAAATTGAAGGCGACTCCCTGCAGTATATGGCCCTTGTTGTGATCCTTGCGATAATCACCGGTGCTGGCTTCTATGCCTACATCTTAGATCATCATATCGCCGGTTTGAATGGTCTCAGCAACCGTGTGCCGTGGGGAATTGTGAACGCAGGAATCCCGTACTTCATCGGTCTAAGTGCAGGGTCACTTATAGTCTCTGCGTTGGCAGGAGTTTTCAACATCAAGAAGTACAAGGTCTTCAGCAGAATCGCTGCCTACATGGCTGCTGCGTGGATCATTGCGGCAATTCTCAGCATCGCCCTTGACATTGGAAAGCTCTACCACTTCATGAATGCTGTTAGATACTTCAACCCTACATCCATCTTCTCGTGGAACGCCTTCCTGTATTCAAGCTACTTCGTGATCTGCTCAATCTACCTGCTTGTGCAGTTTGAGGAGATGGAAAGGGCAACAAGGTTCATGGCAGGCCTGGCAGTTTTCTGGGCGGTGCTGGTTCACAGTGGTACTGGAGCTATCTACAGCTTCATCTACTCGAAGGAGCTCTACCACTCTGCTTTGACTCCACCAATGTTCATAGTCTGTGCCATCACGTCTGGTTTGGGGCTGCTTCTGGCAAATCTGTACTTCACCTTCAAGTTTACCAAGAGAGAGCTGGATCCAGGGCTCATCAGAGGCTTGGCTCTGATATTTGCCGGACTTATGATGATCCTGGCCTACTTCCTGACTGTTGAAGCCTTTGAGAAGGGATACATCCCTGCTTTGCACGATGCCGTTCAGTTTGTGTTCTTCAACCCCAAGGATTCGATATTCTGGAGCATATGGCTCCTTCTCACGGTTGGAATTGCGCTGCCGGTAATCATAGTGCTGAATCCGAAAACTGGCTACGATCTGAGATGGATCAGCCTTGCAGGTATCTTGCATGCTGCCATGGTGTTTGCGGAGAGATTCTACCTCATCGTTCCGGGACAGGTTTTCCCCGAAGAGTACCTGCCGGGATACGAGCTTGAATCGCTGCACACACTTGAGGGGTACATAGTCTCGTATACACCCACACTGATAGAGTGGGCACAGATTATCGGGTTGATAGCGATGGTCTATCTGATATTCGTTGTCGGGGTGAAGATCTTCGCACTGATTCCAGAAAGGGCAGTTGAGGAGGTGTTGGAAGAATGATTGGCATAATATTTGGCGTCATTATCCCATACATTGCGGTTGCAATATTCGTAGCTGGCGTCATCTACAGGATCGTCAACTGGGCCAACAGCGCTGTTCCACTCAAGATTCCCACAACAGGCGGCCAGCAGAAGTCCTTCCCCTTCATTAAGAGAACGATTTACGACAGGTTCGACTCTCCCTACACGTGGTGGGAAACTGCTGGAAGAATGCTCCTTGAGATCTTCTTCTTCCGCAGCTTGCTGAAAAACACGAGATACTATCTGGACAAAACGACCCAGAAAGATGCGCGCTGGCTCTGGCTTTTCGGGATAATGTTCCACTACTCATTGCTGCTCGTCCTCATAAGACACTCAAGATTCTTCCTTGAGCCCGTACCTTCCTTCGTTGAGATGCTGAGCGATATAGAAGCCTTCAAGGGCGTTTTCATACCCTCAGTCTATGTCTCTGGCTTGGCCATAGTTGTGGCTCTCGCCCTGCTCTGGGGTAGGAGAATCTTCCTCTCCAGAGAGAGAACGCTCAGCTTGCCAAGCGATCATTTTGCCCTGATTCTGCTCCTTTCGATAACCATCAGCGGCAACCTGATGAGGTACTTCATCAAGGTGGATCTGGAGAAGGTTAAGGCCCTTCTCATGAGCCTGATGACCTTCAACATTGGACACGCGATCGAAATCGCAAACCAGATAGAGCCCATGTTTTACGTCCACTTCGCCCTTGGCAGCTTTTTACTTGCTTACTTCCCCTTCAGCAAGCTGATGCATGCAGGTGGAATTTTCTTCACCCCAACCAGAAACATGCCCAACGACAACAGGGCAAGGAGGCACGTCAACCCGTGGGATCCAGAACCAACAGCCCCAATACTGACAAAGGGTATTACGGTGGCGGGCAGGACCTTCAAGTCAAAGAAGCTCGACTGGGACACCTACTATGAGATGTACAAGGATCAGCTTGACGAAATCGCTGAGAGTGATTATGTAATAGTACCCGAGGAGTTGTGAGGTGGTAGAGATGGAAGAAGCTCCTGAGAAATTGGAAATCAGGCAGAGATTCCCGAGCTGGAGTGAAATGCTTGAACCAGTGAAGGAATTTGAGGAGGGGAGGCTCAGCTATCTTGCATTACCAAAGCAGGTTGATTCTGATTTCTTTAAAATGCCCTTTGGAGATGTGGAGAGAAACTTTGATGATCTAAAGCTGCCTGAAAACTGGAAAGAGCTGTTTCTCGATGCGATGAAGGAAACACTTGAGAAGAACCGTGCATTCAAGCTGTTCATGGACATCTGTGTAAGATGTGGAGCATGTGCTGATAAGTGCCACTACTACATAGGAACCGGGGATCCCAAGAACATGCCCGTTGGGAGGGCCGAGCTTATAAGGTCCATTTATCGCCGATACTTCACCCCCGCTGGAAAGATATTTGGAGAGCTGGCAGGGGCAAGGGAGCTAACTATCGACGTTCTCAAGGAACTCTATTACTACGCCTATCAGTGCTCTCTCTGCAGAAGGTGCAGCCTCTTCTGCCCCTACGGCATAGACACGGCGGAGATAGTCTGGTGGCTGAGGAGGATGCTTAGCAGAATCGGCCTGAATCAGAGGTTTATGACCATATCCATCGAGGCATCAGCCAGAACCGGCAACCACCTCGGCCTTCTCCCAGGTGGTATGGCTGGAGCGATCCAGCAGGGTCTTGAGGAGCTGAAGGACATAACAGGTTTTGATCTCCACACCTACATCAACAAGAAGGGGGCAGACGTTCTGTTTGTGGCACCCTCAGCAGACTACTTCGCCACCCCCCACTGGTTCGTCATGCTCGGTTACTTAGTGCTCTTCAACGAGCTTGAGGAGAAGTACGGTCTGACCATTACGTGGTCAACCTACGCGAGTGAGGGTGGAAACTTCGGAACCTTCCACAGCTACGAAGCTGCACAGCTTTTAAGCTCCAAGATATACAAGGAAGCTGAAAGGCTGGGTGTGAGCTTCATAATCGGCGGAGAATGTGGGCACATGTGGAGGGACAAGCACCAGTTCATCAACACCATGAATGAGCCTCCAAAGCATGAGGAGTGGAGGAAGTTCTGGGAGGAGCCAGATCTTGGGGAGATAGCTGAGGGACTGAGGGGAATCAGGTTCGACAGCTACGCTTCCGGTGAGCATGGGTGGATACACATCCTTGAGTTCGTTGCTGCATTAATTGAGCACAAGAAGATAAAGCTCGACAAGAGCAGAAACGATCACTGGGTTGCCACCTACCACGATCCCTGTAACGTTGCGAGGGGAATGGGCCTGATAGAGGAACCGAGATACGTTCTGAGAAACGTCATGAACAAGTTCTACGACATGCCGGAGCACACAATCAAGGACAAAACCTACTGCTGCGGTGCTGGTGGAGGTATGCTTGCGGATGAGATCATGGATCTCAGGATGAGGGGAGTTATGCCAAGAATGATGGCAGTACGCCACGTTTACAAGAAGTACGGCGTGAACATTCTGCTTACTCCATGTGCTATTGATAAGGCTCAGTTCCCAACCGCACTTGAGTTCTGGAAGATCCCCATTGAAGTTGGTGGTCCCATGGAGATGGTCGGAAATGCTCTGGTTCTTACGGCCTTCGGCGAGAAACCAGAGGACAGACAGTACGACATGAGGGGTGAGCTGCTGGAGGAGCTGAGGAAGCAGCAGGAGGAGGGAGGTGAGTGAGATGTACCACAAGCAGTACGTGATCCCTCTGCTGGTAGTCTTCCTCCTGGGATTCTTCACACCCTACTGGTACAATGCAATGGCTGGGAGCTTTGGTTACGAGCCCGAACTTAAGAAACCCTCCGGTGAGTGTGTGGAGGATGCGAAATGGATGGCCTCCAACCACATGCTATTGCTGCAGGAGTGGAGAACGCAGGCGATCAGACACGGTGCTGAAGGTGGCAGAATCTACCACAGCAGCACAGGTAAGGAGTTCCACGCATCAACAAACACCTGCTGGAGCTGTCACACCAGCAAGGAGGAGTTCTGCGATAAGTGCCACGATTACGTCGGGATACATCCGGAATGCTGGGACTGCCACTACACGCCGGACATTGATAAGCCACACTACTCCGGAGTCCAGGAGCTTAGCAAGTACTTCTCCTAATTTTTGTACTTTTTGTACAGCTCCGCTCTTCTTGCCTCCAGAAGCTCTTCCTCAACACCTGCAAGCTTTGCTGCTGAGTCAACTGTTACGCCCATCTCTTCGCCAAGCTCGAACACCTCAGCCATCTTCTCCCTCCACTTCAGATCTCTTGTGAGGTGGTGGTCTAAGGCAAGTTTCTTGATGTTGGTTTTCTCAATCAGCCTTTTCAGGTTTTCAATGCTGTTCTGGAAGGCCTTCTGTGAAAAGCGGTATCCCAGCATGTAGGTCATCGGCCCGTCAATTATGACTGTCTCTGCATTCATGTCGAGCATGAACTTCAGCTGCTCATCGTTGTTCGGCCCCTCAACGTCGGATGAGAAAAGGAAGCCGTCTGAGATGTAAACCTCAACCACGTATCCGAGCCTGCTGTCAGAGCCATGATACACGGCATTTGAGATTATGATGTCTGTGTTGCCGAAGCTGTAGCTTTTTCCATCGCAGAAATCAATCTCAACGTTCACGTCTTTTAACTTGTCAAGGAAGTATGCTGCCCTTCCCATCTGGCTTCTGTTGATGTTCTCCTTGGGGTGCTTCAGCAGCAGAGTTTTGCCGTCAAAGATCTCAACCTCCTCCGGGTTGTGGTGGTCGTAGTGGTAGTGGGTTATCACAACAACATCGCTCTCGAGGACGCATTTTTTGATCTCCTCCCACTTTTCGTTCATCCTCTCGATTTCGATCCTGTGAGGAGGTAGTCTGTACCTCTTTGGGGCCAAGCTTACGCTGGGATCGATCATCACCCTGACATCTCTGGTCTCGACGAAGGTGGCCATGCTCCTGACACCCATCGAGTCAAAGGCCACTGGTTTTATCTCCATATTCAGCAGTTTGAAGAAATGTTAAAAAAACTTGGCTCCCAGTTCTGCTGTGCTCAGAGCAGAGCTTCATGTCCACTCTACATTCAGTGATGGCAGGGATACTGTCCGAACCCTTCTGCTATCAGCAGTTGAGAAGTCCATTGATGTGGTGTCGATCACAGACCACGACAGCATTCAGGGCTCTCTTGAGGCGATGGACCTGGTTGAGGAGGAGAACCTGCCCCTCCACATAATTCCGGGAGTGGAGATTACAACATCCAGCGGTCACCTGCTTGCTTACGGCATAACGGAAGACATTGAGCCACGAATGACCATGGATGAGACCTGCAAGGCGGTGAGAGAGCTTGGTGGAGTTTGCTTCCTCGCCCACCCCTTTGATGTGGTTCGCGGAGGTAGTGTTAGGCTGAGGGACTTCAAAATCGTCGATGGTGTTGAGGTTTTCAACTCGAAGAGCTACTTCAACTTCCTTGCAAGGAGGTATGCGAGAAAGTTTTCAAAGCCAGGCATAGCTGGCAGTGATGCACACTCAGCGAGGTCTGTTGGCATGGCCATAACCTTTCTCCGTGAAGGCAGCATATCCTCTCTCTTCAATGCAAGTTACGAGGGCAGAAAAACGCCAATCAGGGAGAGATTTGCCTTTCTGCTATTTCGACTAAATCAACGACTTTGATCCTGTTGCCCAGCTTCTCAGCAGACTTTGAAAGGTGATACTCGCAGAAGGGGCAGCATGTGATCAGGTAATCCGAGCCCGTGGACATTGCTTCTAGAACCCTCATCCTCCCTATTTCAAAGGATATCTCAGGGAACTGGCTTCTCAACCCCCCACCAGCACCGCAGCAGAGTGACAGCTCCCGATTCCTCTCCATCTCCACGAAGTCTATGCCGAGCCTCTTTATCACATTCCTCGGCTCATCGTACATTCCCATGTGTCTGCCCAGATGACAGGGGTCGTGGTAGGTTGCTTTAATGTTCGTTTCCTCAAAGCTTCCATATTTGTCGAGTATCGAGACCGTGTGGATAATCTCTATGTTGAAGTCGTAACCCTTCTCAGCAGCCATCTTCGGATAGTCGAGGGAGAGGGTGCGGTAGCATCCCGGACAGGAGGTTATGATCCTCTCGATTCCAGCCTTTGTCCAGTAGCGGTAGTTTTTCTCAAACAGCTTCTCTGCAATATCCCTCTGCCCTGTCCTTATGAATGGGGAGCCGCAGCAGTACTCATCCCTGCCAGCAACCGTGAACTCGATCCCCAGCTTGTTTAAGGCTCTTGCCGTGCTTTTGGCCAGATTCTGAAGCTTGAAGCTGGCTGTACAGCCTGCAAAGTAAAGGGTTTTTGACTTTTGAACCTCAAAGTCCACCCAGTCCGCCCTATTTTCTGGATATCCGCTGTACGGGTTGTAGTACCTGTAGGTTATCTCCTTCAGCTTTCTGTGGACGGAGAGGGGTGCAAACCCCTTCTTGGTCATCTCGTACCTGACTTCTTCCCAGAAGTCGATAAGCGGCAGATCCACAGGGCAGAGAACCTCGCACAGCCCGCAAACCGAACACTTGTAGATGTCCTTTACGATCCGGGAGTCCAGCTTCAGCTCATTGCTGAGGTAGGACAGTACAACCTGAATTTTTCCCCTTGGTGATGTCGATTCCCATCCCTCAATTTTGTAGGTTGGACAGGCGTTGCAGTACCCGCATTTCATGCACCTTGATGCAACTTCTTTGATGTTCATAGCACCATCTCCGATAGTCTGATAATTCTCGAAATTGTGTTCGTCTGAACGGCCTTTCCGGGATTGAGCAGGTTTTCTGGATCTACAGACCTCTTGTACTCAACAACATCCCTTCCGAAAATTTTCTTGTGCGGAAACAGCATTCCGGTGGAGTAAACCCTGCCACCAAGTTTTTCGGCAACTTTTATGAACTTGACAGCCCTCGCCGCTGTGCGGTAGTAGTTTTCAAGATCCATCAGGGCGATGAACACCACACCTTTCTTCGTGAAGATCGCCTTGAGCATCGGACTGATCGACCTGGATTTTCTGTAGAACTCTGCAGCCCTCTCGTAGGGCAAAAACGCCTCGGAGAGTATGACCTCCCTTCTGCATGCGGCTTTAAGCAGGTTGAACCTGTTGTCCCATATCTCCTGGCCAAGCTCCTTGTCGTAGTTTTCTTCAAATGCTTCTCCCTCATGCGCTCCTTCAAACGTCAAGAGCAGGAGGTCAGAGCCATCAAACCCGAGCCGCTCCGAAAGTTCGGCGGTCATAAAAACTGCGTAGTACGCTTTATCTGCCATCCTTAAGGCCTCATCAAAGCTGCACCTTACAGCATAGCTGCTCATACTTCTGTTTTCCCTGATCTTTAAGCAGACCCTCAGTATTAGCCCTGTAGTGCCGTGAAGACCAACGTAGTACTTGAGATCGTCTCCTGAAACCCTTCTAATGCCCTCAAAGTCTGCAACCTCAAGCCACTCTACATTGTCTCCAATTCCCCCATACTTCAGGCTTCCAACTCCATATCCACCCTGTGCAACCCACCCCCCCACGGTTGATGCTGGTGCGCTTGTAGGGTAAACTCTCAAAGCGTAACCCCTCTTGTTCAGTTCCTTTTCAAGATCCAACCACACTACTCCGCTTTCTGCCACAACACATCCGTTTTTGACCTCAAATTTGTTCATTTTCGTGAAATCAACGACTATCGAGCTTTTTAGAGTTACAGCTCCACCATATGCGGAGGTTCCGGATCCTCGTGGTACCACAGGGATGTTGAACTTCCTGCAGACCTTCAAGATTGAAACAACCTCCTCGGCATTCTCTGGTTGCACAACACACACAGGTTGCTTGACGAATCTTCTAAGCTGAGGGGGTAATTTTAGGAGATCGTACGAATATAGGAAGGTCTGGATTGAATGACAGTCATATCTTTTAACAGAATGTGAAAGTGCAAATTTTAGTGAATCCATGGTAGGATTTCGTCTTCTAACTAAAAACTTTTTGTGAAAATGATTTATTATCTATAATAATTCATATTTGCTCTTGGCCGATAATCAACCCAAAGTTTATATTCCGTTATTCAAACTGTTTACGATGAAGATCAAGCTTGAGGAGCTTAGATTCGGAACAGAACTCATCAAAAGAGGTTTCGCCAAAATGCAGAAAGGCGGAGTTATAATGGATGTGACAAACGCAGAACAGGCGATCATTGCTGAAGAGGCTGGGGCAGTAGCTGTAATGGCCCTGCACAAGGTTCCTGCAGACATAAGGGCTGCTGGGGGAGTGGCGAGAATGGCAGATCCCAAGAAGATACAGGAGATCATCGACGCCGTGACAATCCCGGTTATGGCCAAATGCAGAATTGGACACATTGCTGAGGCGAGGGCTCTTGAAACCCTTGGGGTGGATATGATCGATGAGAGTGAGGTTTTAACCCCTGCAGATGTGTTCTTCCACATTGACAAGAGGAAGTTTGTCGTGCCCTTTGTTTGTGGTGCAAGGAGTCTTGGAGAGGCTGTAAGAAGGATATGGGAAGGTGCAGCGATGATAAGAACCAAGGGTGAGGCGGGGACTGGCAACGTTGTTGAGGCTGTGAAGCACATGAGGTTGATAAACAGGGCAATAGATGAGCTGCAGAGGCTGCCGGAGGAGAGCATATACGATGTTGCCGAGATATATGCGGCGAGGTATGCAGAGCTTGCAGCGATAGTTAAAGAAGAAATGGGGCTGGGAAGTGTTGGGAAAAACGACATCGTTTTTGAAACCTACACGCTGAGGGAGATTATTGACGGCATCTATCAGGTGCTGCTGGAGATCAGAGAGATGGGAAGGCTGCCGGTTGTGAACTTTGCCGCTGGTGGAGTCGCAACTCCCGCTGATGCGGCGATGATGATGCAGCTTGGTGCAGACGGTGTGTTTGTTGGATCGGGAATCTTCAAGTCCTCCAACCCGCCAGAATATGCGAAAGCCATTGTTGAGGCTGTGCAGCACTACGATGAGCCGGAAGTGATCGCTGAAGTCTCGAAGGGATTGGGAGAGGCGATGAAGGGACTTGATGTTTTCAAGCTTAGTGAAGAGGAGAGAATGCAGACAAGAGGTGTATGAGGGTAGCGGTAGTTGGCGTGCAGGGAGATGTTGAGGAGCACGTTATCGCAGCAAAGAGGGCGTTGAAAAACCTTGGAATTGAGGGAGAGGTAATTGCGACACGAAGGCGTGGTGTTGTTTCCAAAAGCGATGCAGTCATAATACCTGGTGGGGAAAGCACGACGATCAGCAAACTCATTTTTTCAGACGGCATAGCAGATGAGATCCTCGAACTTGCTGAGAGCGGAAAACCGGTTATGGGTACATGTGCTGGATTGATTCTCCTCTCAAAGCACGGAGATGAGCAGGTTGAGAAGACAGGAACAAGGTTGCTTGGCCTGATGGACATATGGGTTAAGAGAAACGCATTTGGAAGGCAGAAGGACAGCTTTCAGGTTGAGCTGGACATAAAGCACATTGGGAAGTTTAATGCAGTCTTTATCAGAGCACCGGCAATAGAGAGGGTTGGAAAAGATGTGGAGGTTATGGCAACCTTCCAGAACTACGTGGTTGCTGCAAGACAGGACAACGTTCTCGGTTTGGCCTTCCATCCTGAACTGACTAACGACACCAGAATTCACGAGTACTTTCTGAATGAACTCTAAAATCCATGCCCTTCTTGCCCTCACGATGTTTATCTGGGCTGGATCCTTCATCTTCATCAAAGTTGGACTTAGGGAGCTTGACCCTTACAATCTGGCATTTTACAGGTTCCTGATCGCTTCACCCCTGATTTTTCTCTGGGTTTTTCTGAAGGGGAAGATAGTCCCACTCAGGTTGAGTGACCTCCCCTATATTGCGGTTCTCGCTCTCTCTGGAGTGTCACTGCTCTACGTCTTTCAGTTTGTTGCTCTGGAGTACACAACTGCCACCAACGCAGCGATCCTCATCAACACCTCGGCGCTGTTCGTTGCAGTTTGGGGCTTCATGAAAGGAGAAGCGAGTGTTAGAAAAATTGTAGGTGTACTAATCTCATTTGCAGGTGTAATTCTGATCGTATCGAAGGGCACATTGAACTTCTTCACCTCGAGAACGTTCTTGGGCGATGTTTTGATGATAGTGGATGGTGCGCTTTGGGCTGTTTACACAGTTCTCGGTTCCAAGATGCTTTTGAAGTACGATCACGAAACGCTTACAGCATACTCCTTTGCTTTGGGAACTCTATTTTTAATTCCGTTTGTTCTGTGGACTGGAATCTCAAACATCGTTTTAGCAGGTCCTGAAACTGTGGTTGCGTTACTTTACCTCTCAGTTCTCTGCTCTGTCTTTGCATACGCTGTATGGTACTACGCCCTGTCGAACTCAGATTCAACCAGTGTGGCGGTTTACGTTTATCTTGTTCCGCTTTTCACGGCAATATTTGCATATTATGCCCTTGATGAGGTACCGGACATCTTCACGGCTGTTGGAGGGATGATTACAATTGCTGGTGTGTACCTGACGGTCTTCACTGGAGCTGAGCTTTCAAACTGACGGCACATCAATAGTTTTATAAATCCTCAGCTTAAGCAAGTGATGCATGGAGTTCAGGGTGGTTATTTCGGATCCAAAGACTGGAAAGGCCTACCAGAAGGTCGTTGAAGGGGCGAACGCGAATAGACTGCTCGGCAAGCAGATAGGCGACGTCATAAGCGGCACGATCGTTGAACTCCCACCAGACTACGAGCTGAAGATCACGGGAGGTACGGACAAGGATGGTTTCCCGATGAGGCCAGATCTCCCGGGCACAGCGAGGAGGAGGCTCCTGCTTTCGGGGGGAGTGGGTTACAGGCCCAAGGAAAAGGGACTGAGAAAGAGGAAGGGTGTCAGAGGGAAGGTGATCTCAAAGGATATACTCCAGATTAACACCGTGGTTGTAAAGCACGGTAAGGTTCCCTTAGAGGAGATCTTCAAAAAGGATTGAGATGGGAATTCTTGAAGATAAGAAGAGGGCCAGAGTTTTTTACAAGTACTTTTCCAAAATCTACGATTACGTCAATCCCATTTTCTATTCTGAGGAGATGAGAAGAAAAGTTGTTGATATGGCCGAACTCAAGAAAGGCGACTTAGTTGTGGAGGTCGGGTGCGGAACGGGTTTTACAACCCAGGAGATAGTGGAAAGGGTTGGTGAGAGAAACGTCTATGCGGTCGATTTGACACCCGAGCAGATGATGAAGGCCGTTGCCAGGTTTGGAGATGTTAACTTCGTTCGGGGAGATGCTGAGAACCTGCCATTCAGGGACTCGGTTTTCGATGCTGCAATTTCTGCGGGAAGTATCGAGTACTGGCCGAACCCACAGAGGGGAATTGAGGAGATGGCGAGGGTTACAAAGAGTGGGGGGAGAGTTGTTATACTTGCACCCAGAAAGCCAGACAACCCCCTTGTGAGGAAATTTGCCGAGAGCATCATGCTTTTTCCATCAACCCAGCAGTGCGTTTCCTGGTTTTTGAACGCCGGGCTTGAGGACATACGGTACGTTGAAATGGGTCCCTACCGTTTTTGGAGCAAGCTTGTGGTGATAATAAGCGGCAGGGTACCGTGAACGTTTTTAATCCACTGTCAATTATCAGACTATGGACAGGGTTCTCTACATCGGTCCAGTGGTTCTCGACGAACCGGAGGAATTTGAGTTAGCGGAGTTCACAAGGCAGGTTGTGGCGATGGAGGCGGAGAGACTGTACTACTCCAACGGCAGGATATACTTTATCGAGTACGACACCGTGCATGGGATTCTTGACGACAAGCTTGTTGTGGTTGAGCTGATCAACTACTCGTCATTTGCGAGCGTGGGCGAGTTCAGGAACTGGGTTGTGTACTACGGTAACGATGATGTGGCCGAGTACGTTGACAAGATAAAGGATTTAAGGGGTGACATGACCATAATACCGGTTTTGAGAACGAGAGACCGGTTTATAAGGAAAATTGAGGAGCTGATAGAGGAGGGGAGATTCAGAAGCTTTGTAGGTCGATAAAGTCTGAAACGGTCTTTGCCAGAACGTCAAACTTCCCGAAGTAGAAGTGATCTGTGTTAATTTTTACGAGTTCCTTTGGTTGCGAAGCATCATCGTAAAGTTTCAGAGCCTCTGTGGGTGGCACTATCTGGTCTCTCATTGCGATGATGAAGAGCTTTGGCCTGCTGCAATCTCTGAAGTTTATGGAGTTTATCTGCGGTAACGGGGAGATGTAAACTGCGGCGTCGCAATATTCGCAGACGTTGGAGGCAACGACACTTCCAAAGGAGTAACCCACCACGGTTATGTGTTCGTGCCTGTCCTTGAGGTAGCTGATACACTTTTTGGCGTCTTCAATTTCACCAATACCGCTTCTGAAGGGCTGTGCATAGTCGAATCTCAGAACCGACACGTTTTTTCGCAAAAGCTCGGAAGATATCTTCTCCAAGCGTATGTCAAACCGGTCTCCTCCCATCAGCGGATGGGGCGGGCAGAGCAGTGCAACCTTCTCCCCCCTCACGTTGTAGGTAGCCCTTATGGAGTCGATTATTATTTCAGCCATGTCTATCCCTTATCGCCTCAATTGCCTCCCTTATGGAATCGCCAACCCTTCCATCCATCCTTAGGGTTTCCAGATACTCCGCATCCTCCTCACCACCAATCATCCCCAGCATCATCGCAGCATCCTCCCTGATCCTCTCGTCCTCGTGCATTAGAAGATCTCTTATGACGTCCTTAGCTCCAAGCAAGGATTCCGGTTTTCTCTCGTTGAGTGATTCGATCGCTGCCATAGCCCCCAGCCTGACCATGAATTCAGGATGGGCCATGAGCATGGCCAACTCCTTTCCAACACTTTTCACCATCCCGAACCTTATGACCTCCTCTATCTCCCCGTTCATCAGCTTCTCCAGCAGATATTCGTAGCTGTCACCTCTGATTGCGGCATCAATCCATTTTCTTGCCTCTTCCTCATCCATGGCTCCTGTAAGTCTGAACTCGCCGATAATTGCGGTTGGAACACTGCATACGTTGTATCTTTCTACAAATTCAGGGAAGGCTGAGACGTCAACAACGTGGTGCTCCAGTCCATCCTTCACGGCAAGTTTGTTAATCGAGTCCACCGTTTTTCTGCAGTTGGGGCAGATTTTGGAGACGAGGGTTACAACCTGTGTAGCCCTATCTCCCTCTCCGCAGCATCCTTCTGCTGCCAGTTTTACAGCATGTAAGAAGGATTCGAGTTCCGAATGCTGAGGCACGGCATGAAAGAATATCTTCGACTCCCCAACCCTTATTGCCGGCAGCTTCAGGTAGGGTTCAGGTTCGTCAACGAATTCTGCATGAACATGCTCGCTAATCTCCGAAACCCTGCTGGCGAAGTCAAGCATCTCTCTGCTTTCATAAACTGTCAGCGTGACATCTTTTTCAAGGTCCTCAAGGAATTTTTTCACAAGTCCTACAGGCAACATTTGAAAAGGGTTGGGCGCAAAGTTTTAAGGTTTTTGTGTTTAACATTTCCCGATGGGTATCAGCAGTCCAGAGCTTTGGACAGAGTTCTTCGAAAGGTACTACAGGGAGGAGGTAAACAAGCTTGCCTACAGGATAAAGTCTGGAGGAGACAGGAGAGCGGTTTATGTTGACTTTGTCCGGGATCTTACAATTTTTCAGGAAGGCAAGCTGGGCGAGGAGCTGGTTGAGCATCCGGATGAGGTTCTGCTCCACGCTGAAAAGGGTTTGGCCAACGTCACCAACATCTATGGCGTCTCTCTTGAAGGTTGCAAGCCCAGATTTTACAACCTCCCGACGGCCAGAAGGGTTCTGATAAGGGATTTGAGATCCCAGCATATCGGCAAGTTCGTTGCTGTGGAGGGGATAGTTAGGAAGGTCACTGAAGTGAGACCGAGGATAGTTGAGGCAGCCTTTGCCTGCACGAATTGCAGCAGCATCACGATGGTCCAGCAGGAGGATTCTCAGCTCAGGCAGCCCTTTGAGTGCAGCAGATGCAGCTCAAAGCGCCTCGTTTTTCTTCCTGATGCGAGCATTTCCATAGACAGCCAGAGGGTCAAGATTCAGGAGTACCCGGAGAACCTGAGGGGTGGGGAGCAGCCGCAGACCATAGATGTGATACTTGAAAGGGATCTGGCAGGAGAGGTGAATCCTGGAGATAGGGTTGTGATCAATGGAATAATTAGGGCCAAGCCGAGAGGTTTGGGACAGAGAAAGCTGACCCACATGGATCTGTATCTTGAGGGCAATTCCGTTGAAATTTTGCAGCAGGAGTACGAGGAGTTTGAGATTACGGAGGAAGACAGGGAAAAAATAATGCAGCTCGCAATGAGTGAGAATCTGTATGAGAAGATCGTAAAGTCCATAGCTCCGTCAATTTACGGTCATGAGGATGTTAAGCTTGCAATAGCCCTGCAGCTCTTCGGAGGGGTGCCCAAGAAGCTTCCAGATGGAACTGAAATCAGGGGAGATATCCACATTCTGCTTGTCGGTGATCCGGGAGTGGCAAAGTCGCAGCTTTTGAGGTATGTGCACAGAATAGCTCCGAGAAGTGTTTACACAACTGGCAAGGGTACGACAACTGCTGGTCTTACAGCAACTGCCGTCAGAGATGAGGTGGATGGGAGATGGACACTTGAGGCAGGAGCTTTGGTTCTGGCCGATAAGGGCGTGGCCTTGGTTGATGAGATCGACAAGATGAGGAAGGAGGACCATTCAGCCCTGCACGAGGCTCTTGAGCAGCAGACGATAAGCATTGCGAAGGCGGGAATCAACGCAATATTGAGGGCGAGATGCGCACTACTTGGTGCTGCCAACCCCAAGTATGGCAGGTTTGAGAAGTACACGCCCATTGCGGAGCAGATAGAGATGTCCCCCACTCTGCTCTCAAGATTCGACCTGATCTTTGTCATGACCGACGAGCCGGATGAGGAGAAGGACAGAAGGCTTGTCAGTCACATCCTGAACTCCCACCAGTTTGGTGAGATGGCTGAAAGGATGAAGAACGTCTCTGCAGAGTACAGCGAGGAGGTTCTTAACGCCAAAGCTGTTAAAATAAAGCCAGAGATCGATCCAGATCTGCTGAGAAAGTACATCGCCTACGCCCGAAAGACAGTGTATCCTGTGCTTACCGATGAGGCGAAGAAGAGGATAGAGGACTTCTATCTCTCGCTCAGGGCAAGGGCGAAGGAGGATTCACCAGTCCCGATAACTGCGAGACAGCTTGAGAGCATAGTGAGGCTGGCTGAGGCATCTGCAAGGCTCAGGTTGAGTGACAGGGTGGAGGTTGAAGATGTGGAGAGGGTCATAGGGATAATGGAGAGGAGCCTGATGCAGATTGCCGTTGATCCTGAAACGGGAGAGATGGACATAGATTTTGCCTTCACAGGCACATCGAAGAGGCAGAGGGACAGGATAATGATTGTGAAGAAGATCATTGAGAACCTGGAGGAGAACTACGAGTCTGGCGTTCCGGAGGAGGAGATAGTCTCCGAAGCTGTGAGGGAGGGCATTGAGAGGGACAAGGTGAAAGAGATCCTGCAGAAACTCAAGCAGCACGGGGAGATATACTCTCCAAAGTATGGACACTACAGACTCGTCCCGAGGTCCTGAGTGTAGGAAGAATTATAAATAAAAAGCTGGAAAAGTTAACACGATGAAAGTCAGGAAGACAGGTATACTGCCCCTTGACACTCAGCTTGGTGGGGGGATTCCTGCCGGCAGTGTGGTTCTGGTTCTTGAGGAACCTGGGGCAGGGGCGGATGTACTCTCCTACCACTTCGCAGTGGAGGGGGCGGTGAACGGGGAGACGGTGTTCTACTTGGCAACTGATGACACTGAAGAGGAGGTCAGGAGATATTTTGACCTCTACTTCAACATCGATGAGGCTGTTTGGGAGAACATCACGCTGGTAAGCCTGCCATCCACCTTTAGGGGTTATGGAGAGAAGGATCCCAAGGACTTTCTGAAGAAAACGATGTACGATCCGATAAGTGGCTTGAAAACGATTCTGCGACATGAGGACTTTGACAGGGTCGTTATAAACAACCTGACCTACTTTGTGGCCAACTACCCCCTTGGGGATGTCCTTTCCCTGATTGAGACCTTTTCCAATCATGCCAGGGAGAAGGACTCGGTTTTCCTGATGCTGATGACGAAGGGCATGTTTGATCTGAGAACAGAGACGACAATAAAGCACTATGCCGATGGGGTCATGGAGCTCACTTTAAAGGAGGTGGAGAACGAGGTGCAGAGGAGGCTGAAGGTGATCAAGTTTAAAGGCACACTCGTTCCGAAGGCGATACTGAGGTACGAGCTCACGGACAAAGGTATTAAAATGGAGTCCGTGATGAGGGTACTCTGATGATTGTGAAGTTCGGAGAGCTTCTGGTTGAGAACGTCTCCGAGTTTAGGGTTGACTTTGCGACCTTCATCGACAGCAGGTTCGTTGTGTCCCTGGACGTCGTTGAATTCGCAGCCAGGAAGGCGGTTGAAAACTGGAACAGAGGGAGAAGGATATCGAGATCGCTCGCCCTTGAAACACTCCTTCACTATGCGGCGACGAGGCAGATCAAGGATGCCCTCAGGCTGGGTGTGAAGGAGGGTTACAACAGGGTTGCGGCAGTGATCTACGACGAGAGTCAGATGGACACTCTAAAATTCAGAGAGCTGGAGTTTGAACCGGATTACGATCTGCAGGCTGTTATGGAACATTACGAAATAACGAAGGAGGAAATTGAGATAGTGGGTTTGGAAAAGCTACCACTCCTCCTCAGGGAGAGGATAGCCCTGTTTTCGGCTTTTGGAGAGTAGTATGGTGGTAGCATGGAAGGTACAGCGTATGCTGCAGGTACAGTCCTGAATGCCCTTGCCACGGGAGTGGGTTCGGCCTTCGCCATAGATCTCAGGACCTCTGTGAGGTTGAGGGAGGGAGATAGTGAGGATGTCAAAGTCATCGTGAACGGTGTGGAAAGGAAGAGCAACATTGCCCAGAGGATTCTGAGACAGGCTGGCTTTCAGGGTGTTGTTGTTGTGGAGAGTGAAATTCCGGGTGGATGTGGCCTGGGAAGCAGCAGCGCCTTCGTCAACGCACTACTTCTTGCTGTCAGGAAGTATATAGGATACGACCTCGATGCCGGGGAGATTCTGAGAACCAATGCGAGACTGTCTGTTGAGGCTGGGATAAGCTACACCGGTGCCTTTGATGATGCGTCAGCCTCCCTCTTGGGCGGATTTGTTGTATCTGAGAACTACAGGATGAGACTCTATCGCAGAGATGAGCTTGAGGGTTATGCGGCGGTGCTGATTCCAAAGTTTGGTAGAGTTGAGGTGGACTGGGGGAAAATAAGGGCAGAGGCTGCGAAACTTAGCTCTGCGGTTGAGGCTGCGAAAAGTGGGGAGTACTGCAGAGCAATGATGGAGAACACGAAGTACTACTGTGGGGTGATGGGCTATCCGACCAGAATAGCTGAGAAGGGATGGACGCTTGGGATCTGCTGTGGTCTCTCAGGAAACGGCCCGTCTTACGTAGCTTTTGGAAGCAGAAGCGAGATGAAGGCGATATCCAACCTGTGGGAGGACTACGGCAGCGTGGTGGTCAAAAAACTCGTTACAGATCCAGCGGAGAAAGTGGTGATCTCAGACGGGCTGTTCATAGATCCTTCATAGATCTCTGACCATCCTGATCCACTTCCCCCACTCACCAGCTTCCTGAAAGCCGTGGTGGAGGTAGAACTTTCTCGCCTTGAAGTTTGTTCTGCCAACCCAGAGTTCTGCCCTCTTCCTCCCCCTCTCCATCGAGTAGGAAATTGCCTTCTCCAGTAAACTGCTGCCCACACCTCTCCCCCTATACTCCGGTAGAACGAACAGCTCGTGAATCTCACCGACTCTCTGCCTCTCAAAGACGCTTATCCAGTTTGTATCGCATGCAACGAACCCCACTGCTTTATCATCCACTGCGACAAAGAAACCATCACGGTCTCTGGAGAAGAGCCATTTGAAGTAGTTCTTCACGTCCCTCCTCTTGGTATAGGCGTACTCCTCAAGCCCCCTGTAGGCTTCTGTATAGACAGCCACAAAATCATCGATGTCCTCCCTTTTCACCCTCCTTATCTGCACGAACGGAGTTTTTATATTCGGCTTTTAAGATCTACGTTTATGCTCTTAAAAGAGCTGGTGGAGATCGAATCACAGAGCGGAAGGGAGGACAGGCTAAAAGCCTTTGTTTCCTCCTATCTTGAGGAGAGAGGGTACAGCATAGTTGAGGGAAATTACTACGTTGCCACGAAGTGCAGATCAGACCTGATCGTAGCAACGCACCTCGACACTGTAGCTGTGAAGAGAAGGTTCAGCACGGATGGTGTTTATGCCTACGGCACAGGAGTGTGTGATGCAAAGGCCAGCATCGCTGCAATGCTCCAGGCGGCTGAAAAGGGCGTCCCCTACACTCTTGCTTTCTTCTGTGATGAGGAGGAGGGTGGAAAGGGTTCGGAGGAGTTTGCAGGTAGCTGGAAATGGGGCAGAATGGCAGTTGTGATGGAGCCTACGAACATGGCCATCGCATCAAGGCACTACGGCAGCCTTGACCTGATGGTCGAGGTTCTGGGGAAGGAGAGTCACGGTTCAACGCCTGAAATGGGTGTGAACGCCATAGAGAGGGCTTTTGAGCTGATTGAGAGGCTGAAAAATCTTCCCAAGTGTACAGCAACCCCACTCAAAATTGAGGGTGGAAGTGATGAGTACGTGATCCCCTCCAGATGCAGGGTGTGGCTCGACATCCTGCTTGAACCGGAAGTGAGAGTGGAGGAATTTTTGGGCAGGCTTGGCTTTATAGAAGACTACGGGAGCTTTAGGGTCGAGTTTGCATACAGCGGGTTTGAGAGCGGTGAAGTGGCACACTTTCTGGAGGAGGCTGTGAGAAGAGCGGGACTTGGGGTTAAGCACGCTGAAATGAGGTCGTGGACCGATGCCCTAAATCTTGTCGGAAGGTTTGATTGTGTTGTATGGGGTCCGGGAGAGCTGCACCTCTGCCACACCTACGAAGAGAGGGTAAAACTCGAGGACATTGCTAAGGCACGCAGAGTTTTGATAGAGCTTGGCGAAATGCTTAAGTAGTGGCATGCGTACAAGCGTCATGGGAGCGGTGTCTGAGGTTCTGATTCCCACCCTGCCCATGGTGGTCGTCTCCACGCTCATTGCTCTGCTCTTCTTCGTATCGCTTCTGCTCTTCAGAACCATTTTGAGGGGCATGAACACGAAGGAGATCAGACGTGCCCTCGCCCTCGCCGTAACCTGTGCCTACATCGGGATCGTTACCATGGCCATCTCCGGACTGATCGATGTGAACGAGAAAACGCTGGCCATAATAGATGGCCTGAACAAGGCCTTTATGGTCGTCGTCGCCTTCTACTTCGGCACGAGGGTTATTGAGACCGGTCTTGATCGGAAGTATGGTGATAGCAAAAAGCACTCGGCAAATGCCGCTAAAGCAACCGCTAAAGCAACTGCTGAAGAACGTCCCCGTAAAGAAGATGAAGCGTCAGGATGATCACGGGATGCTGGACTATGTAGATCTTGAGTGAATTTTTTCCGAGCACAACTATGGGTTTGGGCCATAAGTGCGAGTTCATTGGCTGCCGGCTCTTGAGATGGCTCTCCACATAGTTTCCCACATACATTCCAAGGAGGAAAATGCCAAACCACGGCAGCAGAGGGTAGTAGTCCAAGGTTGCAAAGTTTTTTGGAATTAATCCAAGCCACACAAGCAGGCTTCCATCTACTCTGATCCTTTGCATGTACACACCTATGGCAAAGGCAGCTATGCCTGCTGGCAGCTGCACCTTGGAGTTGAGAAACAGCAGCCCAAGTAAGGTTGCCAGCGCAAAAAAGTGCAGAATCCCGAAAACAACGTACTCATCAGGCACGAAGATGTAGGTTACTGCCGTTATTCCTAATGCAAGAACGGAGAGGCGCAAAACCTTCGTCAGAACCCTTCTTGGATCCGGCTTTACCACTGAAAGTGTAACTCCTGAGATGAATATGAACATTCCCCCGATGAACCGTGGGAAGTAGTACCAGAACGCTCCAGAAAGATCTATTTTCCCAAAATAATACGCATCAAAAAAAGTGTGAAATACGAGCATCAGAACTACTGCTATGCCTCTTGCAAAGTCTATTTCAGGATACCTCATCTGAAGTATCTCAGATCCTCATCGCTCTTCCACTGCTGTACTGCCATCTCCTGCATTTCCTTGATCTGGGCTATGATCTTCTCCATCTCCTTTGCCCTCTCTTCAAGAGCCTCAACGGAAACTTTGAGGTTCAGCATCTTTGACAGCACGTCCAGAACGACCTTCGCACTCTTCGGATCGACCATATAGCCAGAAGTCACACCCATAAGGCAGGCAGCTTCTAAGCCCTCAAGCTCCGAAACGCCCAAAAGCAATCCCGATGCACCAATTATCCCACCACCGGGCTCTCCAGGTTCAAACTTGACTCCAAAACTTCTGAGCTCTTCCACGAGAGACTCTGAGTTTGCCGCCCCGATCACGTAAGGTTCTTCCACAAGCTTGCCCACACCGTAGCCACCGAGGGTGTAGATCCTTTTAACGTTAAACCTCTTTGCAATGTCAAGGTAGGCATTTACAAGCTCAAAGTGCCCCTCGTTGCTTATGCTCTGAAAATCACCGACCAGAATCAGAAGATCGCTGCTCTTACCATCTGACTTCCACGCATAGATCTCGTTTTTTGGCATCCTCACCGTACCATCTTCCTGTACCATCACCTGGGGCGGGAAGTAGTGGGAGTAGATCTCCACAACCTTCTCAGCCTTAAGCTCGGTAACAAGGTGGTCGGCAACGAGCTTGCCAACATGCCCTATCCCCGGCAGACCTTCGATGAGTATCGGCCTCTCCAGCCCCAGATCTTCGGGGTTCTTGAGGTATCGCACATCAACTTTCTTTAACATCTGTCCACCTCCTGAAAGCGAAAAATCCCAACTCCTTTCTCAGCTTTCGCCTGTACTTCCCGTAGGGATCTTCTATTGAGAATCTTGGCGGTATCGGCATGAAGGTTTTTGATCCACATACCGGGCAGACCTCTTTTAAAGTGTACCGTCCGCACTTTCCGCACTTCCTCATTATAACCTTCATGCAGCCTCTCTTACAAAGTTTCCTTCCCCACCGAGCTTCTTGATCGTTTTAAGAACTCTTTCAGTTGCCTTTTTCAGAACGCTTTCGGCAATCTTGTAGTCCTCAGCCTCAACAACGATTCTGTACCTCGGTGCACCGAGGTACTCTATTTTCATCTCCACGCCATCCTTTGCAACCTTTTTAGCTTCGGCAAGGGCCTTCTTTATCCTCTCTATCCCGTCGGAAGCCATGCTTTTCAGCTCGAAGTACCCTCTCACCTTCACTCTCTTTGGCTTGATGTTCTCCCTTGCAAGCTCCGCCATCTCCTTTGCAAACTCCTCACCAACCAAAGGTACAAGCACCTCATAGCCCTCGTAGGCAGCATCCTCAAAGGCTGAATATACGGAGTCGTACTCCTTGAGCAACTTCTTTCCGATTTTCTCAAGCTCATTCATGCTGACGTTCAGCTTTTCACCGATGATTTCCAGCCACTTAAAGGCCCTCATCTCGTTCTTCCACTGCTGCAGCTTCTCCCTCCTCTGCCTTTCGTTCACGTCTTTAATCGAGAGGTCGATGTGCCCCCTCTTCGGGTTTATGTCCAGAACCTTGCAGATCACCTTCTGCCCCTTCTTGACGTGCTCTCTGATGTCCTTAATCCATCCCGATGCAACCTCGCTGATGTGGACCATCCCCTCCCTGCCCTCGTACTCGTCAAGCGAAACAAAGGCTCCAAAATCCAGCACCCTTTTCACAGTCCCAATGACTATTTCACCTTTTGAAGGATAACCATCCCTCTTTACAATAAGCCTCTTTTCTTTCATCCTCCCAATCTCCCCTTCTTTGAATTTAAAAGTTGCCTAAGCTCTGCAACCTTAAGTCTGAGGCTGGAAAAACAGGACCGTCGGTGCAAACCCTAAGCCCGTTTTCAAGCACGCACGATCCACACACACCGATCCCGCATCTCATGTACTTCTCAAGGGAGAATTCTACCTTGTGGAGCACTTCAGCCTTCTTGAAATGCTTGTATAGGGATGCGAGCATCTCCATCCTTCCGCAGGCATAGATTTTTGAATATCCATCCAGATCCTCCTTTTTCAGTGCATCCAGCACCGTGCCTTTGATGCCCGCACTGCCATCCTCTGTAGTTATTACCGCATCCTCAAACTCTTCCATCCATATTATCTCCTTCGAAGATTTTTCACCGTATATCACTCTGACTCTGCCCCCACATCTCTTGAGGTAGTCATGAAGGTACTTGAGCGGTGCTATGCCTATTCCACCTGCAATCAGCAGTGCGTTATCTGTGAGGCTGAAAGCTGAACCGAAAGCACCTCTAATTCCCACAACACTTCCTGGTTTTATCTCAACAAGGGCTTTAGTTGTCTCTCCCACAGCCCTTACCGTGACTGAACTTGGTGAGGAAAGGCTCAAGGGGACCTCCTCGAATCCCGGAAGATACAGCATTATGAACTGTCCTGGAAAAGAGGTGATTTTTATGCTGAAATGCAATGTGGAGGTTTTCTCGTTGTGTCTCTCTACCTCTGTAACCTTTGCAGAGTACATGCAAAAACTGTCCTTTGCAGGTTATTAGAGTTTATGTGCATGAGAACTACAGGATTCACCGGCTATAGTTGTTATAATAGTAATTAGATATTTCTTGTGCATGATTATAATTACTATAATGTAATCATTATAATTGTCGTAAAATTTAAATATCCAATAATCGTCATTACAATTGGAGGTGGTGTCGATGGAGAGGAAGGATAGGAAGGAAGTGGAAGAGACCTTCAAGAGAATCAGACTGTACTTCGGTTGAAGTTTAAGATGCAGGATAGTAGAGTACATATCGTTTATAAGCTTCTAAAGTTGGGAGCAACCCCAACAACTCTTGTTTATCCCATACCTTTGATCCCTATTTTTGCGTGGTTGCTTGCATCGGCTTCTGTCCTTGATCTGTTTGTGGTGGTGGCCTTTGTATCGCTATTTTACAATGCGATAAATCTCTGGAACCACCTAAACGATCTTGAGGAAGACCTCGCAGCGGGGAAGAGTGGCTCACAAGTCCTCGTTCAAGTTAGGGATAAGGTAAAAACACTGGTTATTATTTTATATTTGGTTTGTTTTTTTATTGTGTTGATACAGTCCAAGACACAGTCTGCTGCATTACTGTATGTTGTTGTTGCAGCTGTTACATGGTTATACTCCGACAAAATTTATTTTAAAAGAATTTCCGGTTTCAGACTTAAGGAGAAATATCAGTGGGAGCTTCTGACATACATTGTTGTACCACCTGCTTTTTTCGCGCTGATCTGGGCTTTGATATCGGTTTTCTCGTACAGGGCAATGGCTTTTGTGTCTGTGTCATCGATTTACTATCTCTCTGGAGCGTTGTTGAAAGATCTGAAAGACATAAGTAGTGATATGGAGGCAGGGTATGCAACTCTCGCCGTTGTATTCGATCCGCAAATTCTATTTAAGACCTCGTTGCTTCTTAATTTTCTTAACCATGCGCTGATAGTATTTTTTTCGATGGCTTATTTGCCTATTGGTTGTATTTTTGGATCTCTTACGTTTTTTGTACTGCTCAAGGTTCTACTCGACATGCGTAGATACGGATGGAGATTGGGTTCCGAGGTTTACAATACTTTGAAACTGTATCCCTTAGTGTATCCCACATCTTATTTGTTGATGGTCCTCGGAGTGGTGTTTACTCAAGCCTTAGACTTACAAGGGTTCTGGTGAGGTTAACACAAATGTTCTTTTCGATCTCGCTCAAATACTTCCTCCTAAGGTTTTTTGATGTGTAGGAAGGGTATGAAGTTATTATACTGTAAACGTTCTTTTTGGCGGTTAAAAGCTTGTGTATCCTTTCTGCGTACATCAATATGAAGTTCTGGTCTATCGCGGTTAAGTTGTCAGAAACTCTCTCAAACTCATCCTTTAAATATTCTATACCCCCTCTTACGATCTCCCCCACGTACAGGGATTCTGGTGAGAATGTATCGAGTTCGAAAAGCGATGGGTATATTTCTATTGGATACTCCAGCAAACCTAAAGATGCGCCGCCGAAAGTTTCCGTACTTATAAAATATAGTGCATAGGGTGTTGCTGCGGAAAACTTACCGTCTTGAAGATCCTGTGAGATGTCATGCCGTTTGGTGAACAACTTTACAGATTCCAAAAACTCGCTTAGTTTCAAGCCGTTGATATGACCAACAGCGATCCCTTTCTTTTCCACAAATACCTCTTCTCCTATTGCAAACTCTTTTTTTATAATCTCCTTTGTTTCTTGGATACTTTCTCCTCTTTCAGGCAGCGTGTCTGTGAAGTCACTTTTCATATCGTTCTGAAAACTTATAACCGTGACCCCACGACCAATCTTCTTACCATTTACAGCAATAACAGGCAGACCATATTTCATCTTAATCGGAAAAATGTTGAAGGAAATAGCACCGACACCAGCGTCTCTGAATGGTCTGAGCATCCTGTTAATTGGGTATATCAATTCATTCTGGTAGATTTCTGAAGCTTTTTCAAGCACGCGGTAGGGGTCGGACTTGTAATTGGAGTATAGCCGTTTTAGTTTCAAAATAATTTTAATAGCTTGCAATCTGCTTTTAGGATATAGCAGTGGGTATATCAGCATGTTAAATTTACCCTTCTTCATCCTATTCATCTTGCCAACAACTTCGTCTGGAGTACCTTTGAGCACGTGCAGTGTGTACTCGGTATCTATCAGCAGCAGCAAGCACCCCCTCGTCCAGACAGACTCGGGGGTCATGTACCCCTCAACAGGCATACAGACGGAGTTGCACTCAACGAGCTTTGAAAAGTCGCCGAAGTTGTTTATCAGGCTATCCGTCAAAAAGAATATTGCCAGGTTTGGTTTGAAGTCAATTTCCTGTATCTTCTTTTTGAGGTCCTGTATAGCCTCCTTGGCTTTTGGATATGGCGTATAAACGAACCTATACATGTTTTTGAAACTCACTTTTTACCGATTCAAGGTCGGTCCTCAACTTGAAAAGGGATACGTCTTCGTGAGCAAGCACACACAGAATGAGTGTTTTGGATAGGGGATGCAGGATTAGGTGCGAGTTCTGAAGCTGAAACTCAGCCTTTTTGAAATACCCCATGAAAATGTAGTTTATCAGCACTTCTACCTGGTTCTCAAGCCAGTCTATCACCGATATTATTTTTCGATCCTTGAAGTGGACATAGATAGGTACACCGTCAACTCGGTATATCCCTGCAAAGAGTACCCCGTCATCGTAAATGAGGGGTTTTAGAATTTCCTCAATCAGCTCCTTCATACCACTCTCCTTTTGATTTTCTCTACGTCTTCAGGCGTTATGCAACCCTTCTCGGCCAGCTCCGTCAACTCTTTTTTTGCAAGCTCCGAGAGATTTATCCCGTTGAGGTCGGGTGTGAACCCTTCTCCCCTTTTTTCCTCTATAACAATACCAACTCCTTCGACAATTCTATATGGGTACACACCATCAGCGTGCCTCGACATTCTGTGCTTGACAATTCTTAACGTTCTGCTGTACAGCTCTCCAACACCCACATTTTTCAGCTGTATAACGGAGTCAGCAAGGAAAAGCGATATGTTTGACAGCGCACTGGGCTCACCAATGAATGGCTCTTCGAGTGTTACAAGTGCTGTACCGTACTCTCGTAGAGTCTTGAAAAAGAATCCTACAGATGATCTTGAGCTGTAGTCGGCAGAAGCAATAAGCGGAGAGAAGGAATCGATAACTATTCTCAAATCTTTACCCCTCACAAATTTGATCAGGTCGCTATCCAAAAATGAGGCATCCTTAACGTAAAACTGCCCGATTTTCAGCTGCCCGGTTCTGACGTATTTTTCAAGATCCCAGCCCATCGACTCAGCAATTCTGATAAACTCCTCTTCGGTAAGATCTATTGACACATACACTCCCCTTTCACCAGCTTCCAGTCCTTCGAGAAGGTACTGTATTGAGAATATCGTCTTTCCGCATCCCGTTGTGCCAATTAGTGCATTAACTGTGTTTTTGACAAATCCCCCGTACAGTAGTTCGTCCAGTCCGAAGACGCCGCTCTGTATTCTTGTCATGATTATAATTTGATTGCTTATCATTATTATAGTTTTTTGTTCTGGGTCTTATATCCTCAGAAATCAGTTTTATCGCTTTTTTTGAGTTATTCGATGGGTAGGAGGGGTTCGTCACAAAAATTGACTTTTTTGGGTGAAAATCTTGCACTCACTTTTTTGACGATTCGTAGGAAAACTTTTAAATATTGCTGTGTTTTAGCATTCCACAATGATGGCCGATCTTCCTGACAATCTGAGAAGAACCGTGCTTGTCCTCCTGAGGCTCGGAGAGGCAACGGCAGAAGATGTTGCCCGCCATTCTGGTAGGGGTAGATCGACGGAGAGCTACTATCTTAACCTGCTGGCAAAGATGAATATCGTCAAGAAGAAAAAGATGGGACGTAAAATATATTTTTCAATTAATGTTGATGAGTAAATTATCTAATTTAGATTTTTATATTTTATTTTTAAATTTAAGTTTTTTTCTGACTATAGTATATTGTATCATAGACTTTTACTTGAACCATATATTTATTTGCCCAATATTTTTATTCCAAATTACCTGAAATAAATCTTTTTCGGTCTGCCGAAAATCGTCGAATTCGGTGGCTCGGTTGTTACAAAAATTATGTGAATATGGTCAATGTTGCGTGTTTAAGGGGGGGTAAATGCAAAAATATGTTGGGTTGTTGCATCAAACCCGTTTTGGCTGTGGAGTTGTTACATCTTTTATGGAATAAATTGTTTTGGCTATTTTAATAACAAAGTATTGTTTAATTTAATTTTAATCTATATTTTTAAATTTTGATTTTTAATTCCATTTAATTTAAGTAAATTTTAGAATCAATTATGTTGTAATCGATATTATTTTTATATCTTTAATAATATATCAACTGTAAATTTTATATACAGTTATTTTACTAAAAGTCGTATAATTGTTTGTTTAAGAAACCCTTATTAATCGGTAAAACCAGTTATTGGTGTGGTAAGTGGAGAAGTGAGAGGGGCAGAGGAAGCAGAATATTCTGCGAAGGATATAGAGGTTCTTGATGATCTTGAAGCGGTAAGAAAACGGCCCGGGATGTATATCGGCGGTGTGGGAGTTAGAGGACTCCATCACCTTCTGTGGGAAGTGGTTGATAACAGCATTGATGAGGCCCTCGCAGGGTACTGTGACACGATAAAAGTGAGTCTTCACGAAGACGGATCGGCAAGTGTTGAGGACAACGGAAGGGGGATACCGACCGAAATGCACGAGCTGGGTAAATCTGCCCTCGAAATTGTTATGACCAAGCTTCACGCTGGTGGGAAGTTCTCAAGAAAGGTTTACAAGGTTTCTGGGGGATTGCACGGTGTTGGTGTGTCCGTTGTTAACGCCCTGTCTGAGTGGCTGGAGGTTACCGTGAAGAGGAATGGTAGGGTTTACTTTCAGAGGTACGAAAGGGGCAAGCCTGTAACTGATTTGATGGTTATTGGCGAGACCGATACCCATGGAACCATAGTGAGATTTAAGCCCGATGAGGAGATTTTTGAGACGACTGAGTTCAAGTATGAGATCGTCTCGCAGAGGCTGAGAGAGCTTGCCTACCTCAACAGGGGTCTTAAGATAATCCTTGAAGATGAGCGGATCGGTAAAGTGGACGTCTTTCACTATGAGGACGGCATAGTGGGGCTGGTAAAATCTCTTAATAAGAACAGGAAGGTTCTGCACGATCCGATCTATATTGAAACCAGAAGGGATGGTGTGAGTGTTGAGGTTGCCATCCAGTTCACGGATTCTGAAGTTGAGAATCTCATCGCCTTTGCAAACAACATAAACACGTCTGAAGGCGGATCGCATGTAATTGGGTTCAGAGCCGGACTCACAAGGGCTGTTAATGAGTATGGTAGGAAGAACATAAAGAAGTTCGAGCCAGTCTCAGGTGCGGATGTGAGAGAGGGATTGACTGCTGTTGTGAGTGTTAAGGTTCCGGAACCGCAGTTTGAGGGGCAGACAAAAACAAAACTTACGAACAGCGATGTCAGAACAGTGGTGGAGTCTGCAGTTTACACCGGCGTTCTGAGATGGCTGGAAGAAAATCCTTCTCAGGCGGAGAAGCTTATTGGCAAGTTTTTGCTGGCCAAAAAAGCGAGGGAAGCTGCAAGAAAGGCGAGGGAGCTTGTTAAAAGGAGGAATGAGCTTGCCTCAACTCTGCCCGGCAAGCTTGCTGATTGCTCGTCCAAGGATCCGAACGAGCGAGAACTTTTCATCGTTGAGGGAGAATCTGCAGGCGGTTCAGCCAAGCAGGCGAGAGACAGGAGATTTCAGGCTATACTCCCGATCAGGGGGAAGATAATAAACGTCGAGAAGGCCGGGATGTCCAAGGTGCTGAAGAATGAGGAGATAAAGGCCATAATCTCTGCAATCGGTGCGGGGATAGGAAAGGAATTTGACATCACCAAGACGAGGTATCGGAGGGTTATCATAATGACCGACGCAGATGTCGATGGTGCGCACATAAGGACTCTGCTGCTGACGTTCTTCTACCGGTACATGAGGCCTTTGATCGAGAGCGGTTACCTCTTCATCGCCCAGCCACCTCTTTATCTTGTACGTAAGGGCAGAAAGACCTACTATGCCTACAGCGATTCGGAGCTTGAGAGGCTGCTTGAAAGGGTGGGAAATGCGGAGGTGCAGAGGTACAAGGGTCTGGGTGAGATGAACCCTGAGCAGCTGTGGGAAACAACGATGAATCCTGAAAACAGGATCCTGATTCAGGTTACCCTTGAGGATGCCAGAAGGGCGGATGAGCTCTTCAGGATTCTGATGGGTGAAGATGTTGAGAGCAGGAGGAACTTCATAATGGCGCACTCGAAGGAGGTTAAGAACCTTGATGTTTGACGCAGAGAAGTATGAAAGGCAGATAGAGGTCTTTGGTTTTGAGGGTCAGGAAAAACTCGTTGAGTCGAGTGTGTTGGTTGTTGGTGCTGGAGGGCTTGGCAGTCCTGTTATAGCGTATCTTGCAGCGGCTGGAGTTGGGAGGATAGGGATAGTTGATGGTGATGTAGTTGAGAAATCGAACTTGCAGAGGCAGATAATACACAACAGTGTTGGTGTTAACAAAGCAGAGTCTGCGGCAAGCTTTGTGGAGAAGCTGAATCCAGATGTTGTTCTGGACATCTACCCCTACTCCATCACTCCCAGAAATGCCTTAAAGCTAATCGAGCCCTACGATGTTGTTGTCGGCTGCCCGGATAGTTTTAGGGTGAGGTATCTGATAAACGATGCGTCCATGCTGCTCGGCAAGCCCTTCGTTCATGCTGCCGTCTATGCATGGGAGGGCGAGGTATCTGTTTTTTACGGTAAGCCCTGCTACCGCTGCTATCTGCCATCAGCTCCTGCTTCAGAAGGAAGTGCCATCGTTGGCGCTACTGCCGGTGTTTTTGGATCTATGCAAGCAGTAGAAGTAATAAAGATCCTTACCGGGAGTGGAGAAGTGCTGAAGGGGAGGATGATCAGGGGAGATTTGAGCAGGATGGAGTTCTTCACCTTCTCAATACCTGAAAATTCCGAATGCCCCGTGTGCAGTGGAAAGCTTAAAGGAATATTCGATGAAAATTATATTGGCAGTTGTGAAATAAGGAAATTGGATTAAATTATTTTAACATGTATTTTATGGCCGAAACTTATATATTCAAAAGTAATGTAGAAGAAAGTATGACTACAATTAAATTTCTGGGAGGATGCAGGGAGGTAGGAAGATCGGCGGTAATGGTAGATGGTGTTATCCTCGATTACGGCGTTAAGCCCTCCGACCCTCCCGAGTTTCCGCTTGATGGTGTTTCCCCGAGAGCTGTTATGATCTCTCACGGTCATCTCGATCATGTTGGTGTCGCTCCAAACCTCATGTACTACAATCCCGATGTCTTTCTCACTCCCCCCTCCCACGACCTGTCCACGATACTGCTCAAGGATTCTATGAACATAATGCACCCACCACCCTTCACGAAGAGGGAGCTGAGGCAGTTTGAGAGCAATGTTAGAGAGATCGATTACGAGGACACGATCGAGGTTGCGGATGTGGAAATCGAGTTTTTCAACGCAGGACACATTCCGGGGAGTGCGAGCATACACATAAGGGGCGATGTGAACATTCTGTATTCGGGGGACATAAGGCTGGAGGAAACGAGGTTGCTGGAGGGGGCCGACACACACTACCCCGAGACAGACATCCTCATAGTGGAGAGCACGTACTTTGGGACTGAGCACCCAGACAGAAAGGAGCTGGAGAGGAAGTTTGCTGAAAGCGTAATCGACACGCTCGACATGGGGGGGCATGCGATAATACCCGCCTTTGCCGTTGGCAGAACGCAGGAGGTGCTGATGATACTTGAGAGGTACGGCATAACTGCTTACGTTGACGGCCTTGGCAGAGAGGTGGCCAAGGTAATCCAGAGGTATCCTGACTACATAAAGAGCCCAAAGTCGCTGAAAAGGGCTTTAAGGAATGCTGTTCCTGTGGAGTGGAGGAAGAGGGAGAAGGTGCTGGAAGAGCCATCCGCTGTCGTGACAACAGCAGGAATGCTGAATGGCGGGCCTGCACTCTTTTACATCTCCAAGCTTTACAACGACGACAAGTCGAAAATTATACTCACAGGCTATCAGGTTGAGGGGACAAATGGGGATCTGGCGCTGAAGCAGGGAATGCTGAACCTGGGCACGAGAACGGTGAAGCTCAAAATGGGCGTTGAGCAGTACGATTTCTCCGCACACGCTGATGACAGGCAGCTGAAGGAGTACGTCAGAAGAGTGGTGAAGAGGGGAGCTGACATAATCTTTACGATCCACGGTGAGGAAACTGAAGCATTTGCGAGCTGGATAAGGGAGAACCTGGGTGTTGACGCTTACGCTCCAAAGAACGGAGACATATTCGTGATATGAAGCTGCTACTGCTTTCTGATATCCACTCGGACTTTGAAAGGCTTGAGACCATTTTAAGGGAAGTGGAGTTTGATGTCGTGCTTGTGGCTGGTGATTTCACACACTTCAGACCATCTGACGTCTTTAAAGCTGATGAGATACTTTCGAAGTACGCCTCTCTCTGCTATGCGGTTCACGGCAACTGCGATCACGAGCGGGTTCTGCAGCATAGGTATGATGCCATAACCTTCATACACTGCAGGAGTGTTTCTTTTGAGGATTACACCCTCCACGGGATAGGCGGATCGGGCTTTACACCCTTCAACACACCCTCCGAGTACTCGGAGGATGAGATCAGGAGGATGATTGAGGAACTCAGTCTGGGTGAGAGGAACATCCTGCTGTCCCACTGTCCTCCCAGGGGCATCCTCGACAGAACGTACTCTGGAATTCATGCTGGATGCGATGCAATCAGGGAGGTGGTGGAGCGCTTTGACATCATCCTGTGTGGTCACATTCACGAAGCACACGGCATTGAGGGGAACCCAACCTTGACGGTCAATCCAGGGCCTGCAATGTGGGGCAGATATGCTTTAATCGATCTGGAAACTCTGGAAGTGGAGCTCAAAAAGATCTCCTGATATACCTTATTTTACCGTCCTTCTCATCCTCTATCCTCTCAACCAGCCCCATTTTGCAGAGATGCTCAAGATGGGCCATTGTTTCACCAACTGCAAACCACTTCTGCACGACGTTCACTTCCTCCCATCTCTCATACTTGAGATCCCAGGTTATGCTCGGTGCAACCTCCCACGCAGTCTTCGGCTCGTTGAGAGCAGCGAACGCCTCCTGAAGTCTCTTCCTGTGGTGCTGCCTCAACTCTTCGACCCTCTTCCTCAAATCTGTCCAGTACCTCCTGTGTCCTGGAAGAACGAGTTCAGCCTCGATTCTGCCAATCTTGTCCAGACTTCTGAGGTAGCTCTCTAAGGAGTCCTCCATCACAGGCCACCAGGTTATATTGGGTGTGATATCGTTGAGAACATGGTCGCCTGAGAACAGAATTCTGTCCATTAAGAAGCACATGTGTGATGGCGAGTGGCCGGGAGTTTCAATACATCTGAGCACAGCATCGCCAACCTCTATCTCATCTCCATCTCTTATCTCCGTAAAATCCACCTCCTTGAGGGAGGTGTACCTTATACCGGGATGCATCCTGAGCATTTTTTCTGCCTCACCTTCAGGAAATCCGTTTTTTATATAGTGTCTTATAATCTCCTCCCAGTACTCCATCGGGCTTTCAAACATCCTTCTGACAATTTCCGCCTCAACAGCACTGAAGTAAACTTCTTTCGGGTTCAGCTCTCCGACAAGGCCTATGTGGTCTGCATGGAGGTGCGTTACAGCCACTGCCAGCCCCTCTCTCTCAACTCTCAGCCTTTCAAATGCGCTCTTTAATGCAGACAAACACTCTTCCCTGTTCATACCGGTGTCCACAAGCAGATCCTGCCCCTCACCCCTTACCAAGTAGGAGTTCGTGTACTTCAACGGGTTGTTGGGCAGCGGAACCTCAATTCTGAAAATTCTCTCGGTTATTTTTTCAATCATCAACCGTTTCTATACTGGTAGCGTTATAAGTGTAGTGGCTGCAGTGGATTTAGAGGAAGAATTTTCAGCCAGCATTGTCTGATTGAACAAAGGATTTATATACTATCTTGCATGGATAATTGAAAAAGTAATGGGGGATGTTCATGAAATCCATCGTGGAAGAAGCTCTTGCGAGGGCTGAAAGAGAGAAGAGGGAAAGGATTGAGGGAAGGGGAGTTGAAGATGTAGAGGATGAAATCCTACAGACACTGCATGAGCTGAGAACAATCATAAAGGTAATAGGCGTTGGTGGTGGAGGGTGCAACACAATTACAAGAATGTATGAGGAGGGAATTGAAGGAGCCGAGATGATTGCCGTAAACACCGATGTGCAGCATCTTTACTACACCAAGGCCAACAAGAGGCTTTTAATTGGAAAGAGGAGAACAAGAGGACTTGGAGCTGGAAGTTTGCCTCAAGTTGGAGAAGAAGCTGCAAGGGAGAGTGAGGAGGAGATAAAAAAGCTGGTTGAAGGCGCGGACATGGTGTTTGTTACGTGCGGCCTCGGTGGTGGTACAGGCACGGGAGCTGCACCAGTCATAGCTGAGGCTGCCCAGGAGGCAGGGGCGTTAACAATAGCTGTCGTCACCTTTCCCTTCTCCGCTGAAGGTGCTGTGAGAAGGGCAAATGCAGAAGCTGGGCTTGAAAGGTTGAGAGAGGTGGCGGATACTGTTATAGTAATCCCCAACGACAGACTGCTTGAGGTTGTGCCCAACTACCCGATGCAGCTTGCCTTCAAGGTGGCGGATGAGATCCTGATGAGGGCTGTGAAGGGCATAACGGAGCTCATAACGAAGCCTGCGCTGATCAACCTGGACTTTGCCGATGTCAGGACAGTGATGGAGAAGGGCGGTGTGGCAATGATCGGTCTCGGAGAGGCAAGTGGAGAAGACAAGGCTGCAGAATCTGTAAGGAAAGCTCTGAAGAGTCCGCTGCTTGATGTGGACGTCTCAGGAGCAAAGGCCGCTCTCGTCAACGTTACAGGCGGGCCAGATATGACGATTGAAGAGGCGGAGAGTGTAATCGAGGAGATATACAGCAAGGTCGATCCCGATGCCAGGATAATCTGGGGAGCAATGATCGATCCGGAGCTGGAGAACACGATGAGGACGCTGATAATCGTAACGGGTGTTAAGAGCCCGCAGATTCTGGGCAGGAAGGGTTACCCCGTAACGAGGAAGTACGGGATTGATTTCGTCCGCTGAGCGGTAAAGCTTAATAAACCATCCGGATAAGAAGGTTGCATGCAGGCCAGTGATGTACAGAATAAGCTCAGGGAGTACTACAACGTGCTGAAGATGGCGAGGAAGCCGGACTGGGATGAGTTTTCGATGACGGCGAAGGTAGCTATAGCTGTGATGTTTGTAGTTGGCTTTGTAGGCTTCCTAATATATGTGCTGATGGAAATTCTGCCGGGTGCTCTGAGATGAGCAGGTACTTTGCCGTAAAGACGACTGCAAATCAGGAGAGGGTCGTTGCCAACCTCATGGAGATGGCCGTCAGGAAGAACAGGCTTGCAGTCTACTCAATTCTGGCTCCAAAGGAGCTGAGAGGGTACATCATAGTGGAAGCTGAAACTCCTGATGATGTTTTAAAGGCCATTCGTGGCCTTCCTCACGTGAGGGGGGTTGTTAAGGGCGAGATAAGCTTTGGTGAAATTGAGCATTTTCTAACGCCAAAGAAGGCTGCGGAGCAGATAAGGGAGGGAGACACGATAGAGATAGTGTCCGGGCCGTTTAAAGGTGAGCTTGCAATTGTTAAGAGGGTTGATGAGGCAAAGAATGAAATAACGGTCGAGCTTCTTGAAGCCGTCGTGCCAATTCCTGTTACGGTTAAGGCAGACCATGTTAGAGTGATTGACAAGAAGGAAGAGGAGGTGTGAGAAAATGGTGCAGGTGGTTGAAGTTCTGGTTCCAGGAGGTCAGGCTTCTCCGGGTCCACCGCTTGGTCCAGCCATCGGACCACTGGGGCTTAACGTAAAGCAGGTGGTTGACAAGATAAACGAGGCTACGAAAGACTACGAAGGCTTGAGCGTTCCGGTTAAGATAATAGTCCACGATGACAGATCCTTCGAAATAGAGGTGGGCATTCCACCAGTTTCGGCTCTGGTTAAAAGGGAACTGGGGATAGAGAAGGGATCCAGCAATCCGGGAAGGGAGTTCGTTGGAGATCTGACTATGGAGCAGCTGATCAAAATTGCGAGGATAAAGAAGGAGCAGTCCCTGTCCTACACTCTGAAGGAAGTCGTGAAGGAGGTACTTGGAACCTGCAACTCCATGGGGATAACGGTTGAGGGCAAGTCGCCAAAGGAGCTTACAAGGGAAATCGACGAAGGGAAGGTTGAGATTCCGGAGGAATAAAGTTTAACTTATATCTCCACAGGAGCAGAAGAGCTCGTTGATGGCAGAGAAAAGCTCTTCATATCCTGTTTTTTTAACGTTTGACACCTTCAAAATTCTGTACGGGACTGTTGTGTATTCTATGAAGTCAACGACCTTCTCAAGCAGCTCTGCTAAGACGCCCTCAGCTTTGTAGATCTCGTCCATCATCATCCTGACATCGATGTCGGCAAGATCGGACTTTGTGAAGACGGTAAGTGATGGTAGGGAGAGACGGAGGGAGACGATCACGTTCTGCAGCACCGCAGACATGAAGCTCTCAGCATCCTGCAGAAGGCTGAGGTCCATGAGGAAGAGCGATGCTGCAAAACTCCCTGAAAGCTCTTTGACAAACTCTCTGCCCTCTTTTGAAAAAATAAACAGCTCCATCTGCCCGGGAGTGTCGTAGAGCACAAAATCTCCCATCGTTTTAAGCTTTTTTGCGTATCTCAGCCCAATCTCGACGGACTTCAGCAGTGCACCGTTGACTCCCAGTTCAAACTCCCTCATAACATCTTCAACTCTCACGTAATCCCTGATATCGGCCTGAGCCTCGTAAGCCGGCTTACTTGCAGGATCGAGGTTTACGCACTTCACATCGTAACCCCTGTCTCTTAAAAACTCTGAGAACCCTCTGACGAGCGTACTCTTTCCGCTTCCAGCACTTCCAACAACAAATATGTCCATGCTCTACCTCCTGAGCAGTGAGAAGTATGAGCCAACGAGGAAGGCGAGGGTTGTGAAGAACAGCACTTTAAAGATCTCTGAAACCTGATTTGCAGAGCTTAAGCTCTCATTGATTGCACTCAGCCTGATCTTCAGCCCCTCATTCTCCTTCACAAGTTCGGCAAGCGATGAATTTGCCATCTCAAGCCTTTGTTCAAGGTCCTTTACGTATCCCGAGCAGTTCTGAGCCATCATCTTTGCTTTTTCCAGCTCATTTTCAAGCTCCCTGTTTTTCTCAGCGTAGGTTCTTATCTTCTCGTACAGCTCAACGTTCATGCTGTTCAGGGTGTTTGTTAAAACCTTGTAGTAGTGCACCTTGTTTTGCAGCTTCGTCAGATTTCTTTTGAGTTCCAGGATTTCTTTATCCATCGCCGCAACGTCGGGGTTTGAATCCTTTTCAACTATTATCTTTATTTCCTCCGTACCCTCTGCAGTTTTTACGTGGATAAAACGCTCTCCAGAACATGAGTGTGTAATTTTTATGCTGTAAACACCCTCGCTCAGGTTTTCTGCGCTTGTCAGAGTGTCCGTGAAGTACATGCAGTCGTCAAGAACAACCTCTGCGGGCTGTGTGAGGGTGAGGTTGACAACATCACCCTGCACTGCAGTCGTGGCTGACAGCATGGCTATTAGAAGCAGTATCAGGGTACCACCTCCATCAGGCCACCTCCCTCAACGCATTCTGGATAATCAGCCACACCTCCGAGAAATCCTCAAGGGACAGAAATCTGCCATGCAGGTACACAAAAACATCTCCTCTTTTTGTCGCATAGCGATAGTCACTCTCTGAGATGAAGAGCACCTCATCACTGCCCGAAGTGCTGAGCGTGGTCATGATTTCGTCCACCTCAAACTCGTCAACACCCAGCATTTGCCTGTCGCTTCCTGATATCACTGCAACGTTGGCAAGGTATTTGTCCCTCAGAAACCTGGCAAGATCCTTCAGATTTACCTTAAGGGCTCTTCTTCTCGCAGTCAGACCCCTGCTTTCGAGGAGCCTGTCTGTTATGAGGAATCCTGCAATGACACCTATCACTGCGAGAATGATCAGCCAGGTAATACCCACCACCTGTACTGATGTTAGCAGAAGATTATTTTTAGTTTTCCTATTTGTCTTAAATTATAAAATTAAGTTCAGGTAGATTTTTAACCTTCGTGCTGACGGAGTGTGATGCCTGTCTTTGGTCCTGTCCCATCAAGGAGGCTTGGAAGGAGCCTTGGGGTGAACAACATTCCCTTCAAGTACTGCAGCTACTCCTGCGTTTACTGTCAGCTTGGTAAGACAAGGAATCTTATCGCAGAGAGAAGGAGGTTCTTTGACCCACAGGACATTTTCAGGGAGGTAAAGGAGAAGGTAGAAGGGGTGGGGATAGGTCGATCCCCACCACTCCCAAAAATTGATTACATCACCTTTGTCCCAGATGGGGAGCCAACCCTCGACATAAATCTTGGTGCTGAAATTGAGCTGCTGAAAAGCTTTGGAAGGGTTGCGGTGATAACGAACTCTTCCTTGCTTTTCCGTGAGGATGTCAGGGCAGATCTGGCTAAGGCAGATCTTGTCTCGCTGAAGGTGGATGCTGTTGATGTCAAGCTGTGGAAACGCATCAACAGACCTCATCCTTCACTGAAGCTGGATGAGATCCTGAGAGGGGTGGAGAAGTTTGCTGAGGAGTATGAAGGTGTAATCATCACGGAAACGATGTTGATAGACTTTGCAACTTTGGAAAGCGTTGAGAGGGTTGCAGAATTTCTCGGAAAGATTAATCCACATGCTGCCTACTTGTCCATACCAATCCGGCCACCAGCAGAGAGAGTTAAAGCACCAGACTGGAAGTTTATCGCCAAAGCTGCAAAGATCTTTGGCAGATTTGTTAAGGTTGATCTACTGGTTGAAGCTGAGAGCGGAGAGTTTGGCATAAACAGCAGGGAAGATGTGCTCGCAGTGGCTTCAGTCCATCCCCTGCGGGAAGATGTTCTTGAAGGATATCTCAAAAAGCTTAATCTGGAGATCTCAGACCTTCTCGACGAGTTCGAAGAGATTGAATATAGGGGGATAAAATACTACAGAAAAAAGAATTAGTGGAACTCCCACTCTATGAACGGCTCCTCCAGATCCACCATTGCGTTGACCATCAGCTCCACTAAGCCGCCGTAGTATATGCTGCACTTTTCGGGAGCGTTGTAGTAGTCGAGCATATCTCTGATCGCTCCCTTGCAGTTGCTGCACGGAGCGCAGACGTACTTGTTGATGTCGGGAGATATGCAGTCCTGGAAGGCTTCGAGGATTTGCTTGAACTTCATTCTTGATGCAACTGCATTTCTCCACTCCGGGAAGTTCATGGACTGCATTATCGCAAACCCGCTCCCTCCTCCGCAGCAGTAGTTGTAAACACCATGTGGCTCCATCTCCCTGAACTGCGGGCAGATTTCGTGCAGAATCTTTCTCTGAGGCTCAACGACACCCATCAGCCTCACCATGTTGCACGGATCATGCAGCGTTACTGGGAAGTTGTTTTTCTCCGGATCGAAGTTGATCTTCTTCTTCCTGACAATGTCCCACAGTATTGGCATGCAGCTCTCCCTTGGTATGTTGTATTCATCGGCCAAAACTCTGTCCGCTACAACCGATATTGCCTTGTGCGCATGCCCGCACTCTCCAACGACTATTTTCTCAACCTCAAGCTTGGCTGCGATTTCAGTGTGCTTTGTTGCAACTCTTGCCAGCTGCACGTCGTCATACCACACTCCATAGTTGACAGCATCGTACGCAACCTGCTCGCTGCTGAGTGTCCAGCTTATTCCAGCCTCCTCGAACAGGATGGCGAAGGCTGCCGGATTTTCGGGCCAGCTCAGATACTCTCCCGCATTGTGGATCAGCAGAATTTCCGCACCCTTCTCATCAACTGGAATCTTTATCCTTCTTCCCAGCTTCTCCTCAATGTCATCTTCAATGAACTCTATGATGTCCTTGAAGCCTTCTGGCGTTAAACCGGTCGATGACCCTTTCTGGAGATGCTGCACGGTTCCAAGCTCGTGCAGAGCTTTTGGAGCTATCCCCATCTCCTGACTGAAGAGCTTCCTTATTTCGTGGCTTATCAGCCCGTTATCAACACCTATCGGGCATGTTTGAGTGCACCTCCTGCAGAGTGTGCAGCGATAGGCATCTTCAGCTAACCTGAGAATTGTGTTGGCGTTGAGATCTATATCTCCGGTGAGCTTGGCCTTTATTTTCCCCCCTGGAGTGAGGTACTTCTTGATTATCCTCCTGAGCACCTCGGCCCTGTAGGTGGGACGATACACTTCCTTCCTGCCTGATGAGATGTAGATTGGGCAAGCATCACTGCAGGTCTGGCAGCGTGCACAGTACTCAATACTGAGCATCAAGGGCTGCAGAAAGGTCCAGTTGTTCTCCTTGTCCAGAAGTTTCTGCAACCCGCTGAGGAATTTTTTAATCAGCTCCTCCTCTTCTTCCTTGGTTTTGGGCTTCCAGGGAAGATCTATGGCGATATACCCATCAAGATCTGTTGCGTATCTATCTCTCCAGTCGGGAGTTGGCTCTGTCAGTTCAGGCTCCTCCCCCGGCTTGTCGTAGGGTGGTGGGAGGGGCATGAGATCGTCAAGTGTAAGTTTTACCAGCTGCTCAGCGGGTTTTGAAATGTCCTCAATTTTCACCTTCTCCCTGACCATCCAACCACCTCACTCCTTACTCCTCCTTCTTCTTCCAGACATCAATTTCGTTGGGGCTGACCTTCAGCACCTCATCTGCCCACGTCATCCCCGGTTTCATGTGTGGAGCGCTCCAGCTGATCTTGTACTTCAGCACCTCTTTCACCGCCTTCTCTATTTCACTGCCTCTCAAGTTTGGCTCATCCTCCCACAGCACCTTGTGGTAGGTGAAGTACTTGCCAATGAAGTGGGTCATCTTGGTGAAGGGCAGGTAGAGGAAGAGCAGCGAGAGCAGGGTTACATGGACAACTGTAGCTCCGCTAACCTCTGGAGGTGTGCTGAATGTGATTAGCGATTTCATGAAGGCTCTTGCAACTGCAAAGTCTCTGTCGTACTGCCACGCTGCAATGCCAGTAACAACAACCGCCAGAATGAAAAGGAGGTTGAAGTAGTCAATTGGTGCGCTGTAGCTTCTCATTCCCTCATCGCTGAGCCTTCTGAAGAGCAAACCGAGGCCGAAAACAAACATCAAAGCCATGGCGAGTACACCAACAATTAGCGTCAGGTAGTAGATTAGGGGAGAAAGCCAAGATAGCGCTCCAAGCTGCTGCACTGCCTGACTGCCAATTGGATATCCTGCAACCTCGAAAACAGCACCGATGAAAACGAGCACGAACCAGGCCAGTATCAGGTAGATTCCGGTGTGGAAGGGGTAGGTGAACCACCACAGAGGGCGCTTGTACTCAAACACTCTCTTTATGAAGAGCATTTCCATGAACATGTCTTTAAGTTCTCCAACGAGCGTAGTCTCCCTTGGCTTCTTCCACCAGTCCACCTCCTCAAAGTAGCTTCCTCCGTACTCCGCCCTTCCCTTTTCATGAGGTACCGGGTACAGCTCCCACCTGAGGTGTGTCGGCATCGTCGCATACTGTACAGCCTTTGCAAGCACTACAAGTACGAAGACCGTAAACGAGAAATAAACCAAAGCCTGCAGCCAGATCATACTGCACCTCCTGTGTTTTTTCTGGCTTTCCTGAGCAAATATAAAAATGTTTTCTTTTGTGCTGGTCTCAAACTGAAGCGTAGTAAAGTATAAGTAATGAAGAATCTACCGCCTCTATGAGTGAGGTAAAATTTGGCATGGTTCTTTCAGCCCCGATGCCCTCACTCGATAGGGTGATGAGAATTGCAGAGATGAGCGAAAGCAGTGGTATGAAATCACTGGTATTACCGGATCACACCCTTATGGTGCCTCCCGGTTTCACTCCAAATGCCCTTGCCCTCCTTTCTGTTCTTGCCGTGAAAACGAAAACAGCCATGCTCGGCACCGGAGTCACGGATTTTGCACGCTATCACCCTTCTCTGCTTGCACAGTTCTTTGCAACCTTGGATCATCTCTCGAATGGCAGGGTTTTTCTGGGAGTGGGTGCTGGAGAGGCGATGAACATAAAGCCCTTTGGCATAGACTGGGGTAAACCCTACACGATTTTGAGGGAGGGGATTGAAATCGTCAAGAGGCTGTGGAAGGGAGAGAAGTTCTCCTACGAGGGAAAGAAGTTCAGGCTTGAAAATGCATTTCTTCAGATCAAACCCCAGAGAGACATACCGGTTTATGTTGGTGCCAATGGCGTAAAAACCAGGGAGCTTGTGGGTGAGATGTGTGAGGGATGGATGCCGATAGCGGAAACTCCAGAGACATACAGGGAGAATCTGAAAGATGTTAAGAGGGGATGCGAGAAGGCTGGGAGGAGCATAGAGGAGATAGACACCGCCCTGCAGATCTACACAGCGATTGATGAGGATCCACAAAAGGCAATGCAGAGGGCTAAGCAGTTTGCCGGGGTGATAGTATCGGCAGCGGAGAAAGCCGAGCAGGCCGGGTATGAAATAGAGCTTCCTGATGGGATCTCGAAAAAATACTACTTCGAGCAACTGCTACTGGAAGATGGGATGCTGATGGAGTTCGTGAAAATGTCGAGTGTTGTTACAGAGGAAATGATACGGGACTTTTTCATTGTGGGTACTCCTGAGGAATGCGCTGGGAGAATTGAGGAGTTCGTAAGGGCAGGGGTCAAGCATTTTATGCTGATAAACGTTGGTCCAGATCCAAAGTACGTTCTGAGGGTTTACGCTGAGAAAATCATCCCATCTTTCGGGTGAAAGTTGATATACCTTTTCACCGAATTTCAGTGAAATGCTGTGGGTTGAGAAGTACAGACCGAAAACCCTTGAGGATGTTGTGGCCAGCAGGGATGTTATTGAGAAGGTTAAATCCTGGGCCATCAAGTGGAAGCCGGGACAGAAACCCCTCTTGCTTGCAGGCCCACCTGGAGTTGGCAAAACCTCTCTGGCTCTTGCCTTGGCCAATACAATGGGCTGGGAGGCTGTGGAGCTGAATGCCAGCGATCAGAGAAACTGGCACATAATCCAGAGGATTGTGGGCGAGGGGGCGTTCAATGAAACTATAAGTGACAGCGGTGAGTTCCTGTCTTCCGCGATGGGCAGGAGGAAGCTGATAATCCTCGATGAGGTTGACAACATCCACAAGAAGGAGGATACAGGCGGAGAGGCTGCGTTAATAAGACTCATAAAGAAAAAACCGGGACAGCCCATAATTCTAATTGCAAACGACCCGTACAAGCTTTCTCCAGAGCTCAGAAAGCTATGTGAGATGATAACATTCAAAAGACTGACCAAGAATCAGGTTGCCAAGGTTCTCGAAAGGATCTGCGTTCTGGAGGGGATCAAGGCCGATAAGAAAGCTCTTTTGGTGATAGCTGAAAATGCCGGGGGAGATTTGAGGGCAGCCATAAATGATCTCCAGGCTCTGGCAGAGGGCAGGAAGGAGCTTAAGCTGGAGGATGTATATGTCACGAAAAGAACTCAGGAGAAAGACATTTTCAGAGTCTTACAGGGGATATTCAAAACAACAAATCCCGGAGTTTACAACGATGCGATGCAGCTTGATGAGTCTCCGGAGGATGTGATACACTGGGTTGACGAGAACCTTCCCCTTGAGTACTCTGGCAAAGAGCTTGTCCTTGCTTACGAGAGGCTATCCAGAGCAGATGTATTTCTCGGGAGGGTGAGGAGGAGGCAGTTCTACAGGCTGTGGAAGTACGCAACCTACCTCATGACCGTTGGCGTTCAGCAGATGAAAGAAGGTAAGAAAGGCGGGTTTACGAGGTATCAGAGGCCCTCAACCTGGCAGATGCTGTTTCAGGCAAGGCAGAAAAGGGAAAGAATGAGAAAGGTGCTGGAGAAAATAGGAAAGTACAGTCACCTGTCAAAGACCAAAGCCAACTCGGAGATGCTGCCAATCATCAAACTGCTTTTGAAAGAGCTTGAGCTGGATAAGGCGGCGAAAATTGCAGCTTTTTACGACTTCAGCAGGGAGGATCTTGAATTTCTGGTGGGTGAGAGGGCAGAGGAGATTGCAAAGTATGTGGAGGAGCATGGGCTGCACAGGGTGGAGGATGAGAGCTTTCTGGAGACCTTTGCGGTAGAAAAATTGGAACCGGAATTGGTGGAAGAGCAGAAAGAAGAAGAGGAAAAGAAGGAAGAAGAAAGGGTTGAGCGTAAGGAAGACAGAAAGAAGGGAAGGGGAAAAAATTTAACCTTAGACTCATTCTTTTCCTGAAATGATGAGGAAGGTTATTGCTGCAGCCTTCAGGAGTAAGGGAAAAAGAAAAATGAAGCGAAGTGAGCTGATCTACACCATGAGCTTCGATCTTAACTGGTTCACGCATGAGGGCAGCAAAAAGGTGGTCGAGGAGGCGGAGAAGGAGGGCCTGCTTACGGGGGATGACGAGGTTTCACCAAACTTTGACATCGACGAGCTTGAAATTCCGTCGGATTTCAAGCCCGATCTCTCCAAGCTGCTCTCCAGATCTGTTTCAGACAGGCTGGTGGAGGAGATAATGGAAAAAACAGGGAAGAGCTACCAGCAGGTGATTTCAATGATCAATGAGAAGCAGGAGAAACTCGAGAACCTGATAAGCTTTCAGACTGCAGCACTTATAGTTGCAAAGGAGGCTGGTGTGGACATTGCAAAATACATTCCCGAGGTGGAAAGGGAAGTTTTCGATGAGAATAGTTGAAGATTACCTGCTGTTGGGCAGGAAGGCTGTTATCTGTGACCTTCACATGGGACTTGTCAGGTTCTATGACAGAGATATGATAGAGAAGGCTCTCAGGATAGCGGAGAGTGTTGAGACCGTTATCGTTGCGGGAGATCTCAGGCATATGGGGCGGAGGGGACTGCATGAGGAGTTCATCAGAGAGGTTGGTGGAATTGCCGAACTAATACTCATTAAGGGAAACCACGATATCGGTGTTGAAGGGGTTAAGGGAATTAGAGTGGGGAAGTACGGCATCTTTCACGGCCACTCCATCCCGGATGAGGAGGTGTGGGAGGCAAGGTACCTCATATTCGGCCACGCTCACCCCTCCCTACTTCTGGATAGTGGTTACAAGGAGAGGGTGTTTCTGAGCGGGGAGATTGAGGAGGGAAAGAGGATTGTCGTTCTGCCAGCCTTCAACGAGCTCTGTGCGTCAACGGCTGTAAACATCGAAAGACCTGCGGGTTTTATGTTCAGAAGATATGATTACAAAAAATGGTATGCTATCCTGCTTGACGGTACAATTTTGAGCATAAATTGAATTTTAATTTACACCAAAATGGTAATAAACAACCCTAAAAATGAGGAAACATGAACAGGTTCCTTCCGGAACACGAGGCCAAAGAACTCCTCGAAAAGCACGGCATACCAACTGCAAAATGTACTCTCGTCAAAGACGAGAGCGAGGCAATTCAAGCGGCAAGACAGATTGGATTCCCAGTAGTCATGAAGGTTGCCGGGATACTGCATAAAAGCGATGTTGGTGGTGTGATCCTGAACATCCAAAACGAGGAAGAAGTCATTTCAGCCTTCAGAAAGCTGATCTCCATAGAAGGAGCGGAAGGAGTAACAGTCCAGCCAATGCTCAAACCGGGAATAGAGGTTATCGTTGGCGTTGCAGAGAACGAACAGTTCGGCAGGGTAATGATGTTTGGATTGGGTGGCATATTTGTAGAGATTTTGAGGGATGTGAGCTTCAGACTGCTGCCGATAACAGCCAGAGATGCTGAGGAGATGGTGAAGGAGGTTAAGGGATACAGGCTGCTGGAGGGCTACAGAGGGGTTAAGGGGGATGTTAAGGCTTTGGTTGAACTGCTGGTTAAAGTGGGGAGAATGGTTGAGGAGGAAAGCATAGTGGAGATGGACCTGAATCCCGTGTTTGTTTATGAGAATGGCCTGGCAGTTGCAGATGCGAGGATGGTTGTTGGGGAGGCGAGGAGATTTGACTAC